>CABSMC010000023.1 GCA_902478715.1 uncultured Adlercreutzia sp. | reverse complement strand
CGGTCGCGCCCTCCCGCGTCCGAGCCAGCGACAGGAACTCGATGGGCCGGCTCGTCTCCGAGCGCGAGGGATGAAGCGCCCGTGTTCCGTACAGAACAAGCGCCAGAAAGCACACCGACCCGAGAGCTATAACGGCATACGGGGAGACGTCGAATGCCGTGCCGCAGGGGGCCAAAGCGCCCAGAAGGTACCCCAGACCTTGCGCGGCTACGCAAACGAGCGTCTGGAAGCTCAGGCAGAACACCGGGTCGATGCCGTAGTCGTGCGACACCTGAACGGCGAGGATCTGAACGCTCAGCGACAGAAAGCTGTAAATCATGTACAGAAGCGCGGCCGCAACGACAAGCGGAGTCCCATAGGCGAACGGAAGCGCCCCGAGAGCCACCACGATCAGGGGAAACGCCAGCCGGAACACACCGTCGATGGTGTAGCGCACCGTCCGAAACCGCCACAGCAGCATAAGGGCGATGGGGGCGAACAGCCCCGCGAGCGCGGAACCGTAGTTGACAAACGTCATCGCCGTCGTGTCGATGGAGAGAAACCGCACCACTCCGCCGAGAAAGGCAAAGGCTCCGCAGTACAGCACGCTGCGCCAGAAACTGCCGAGCCCGTGGATATAGCTCACCCGGTTGTCAGCGAAAGAGCACGTCGCCATCGGCGAGGCAAGGTCGATCTGGCGGTTCTGCGCGAGAAGCAATATCCAACTGGCGGCCATAAGGGCCGTTGAAATCGCCAGCGTCACCGCCGCGCCCGTAAAGGATTCGAAGAACGTCCTTGCGAAAAAGCTCACCACCCATGCCAAGAGCAGCGTCATCAAACTGACCTCGATATCGCGCAACGATATAACGTAGAACCACGAGAATACAAGCGCATAGGAGCCCGCAACGGGAATCGCGATGCCGAGCACCCACTGAGCCGTCCCCTCCACCATCGGCAGGCCGGACACGAGCAAGCTCGCAAGGGCGACGCAGGGAACCACGCCCATCCCGAAATGGCGCAGCGACCGCCGCGACAGAGTGCACCACAGCATCGCCACCGCGCTCACCACGACGCCAATTGCAATTCCCACGCCATGGGAACCGTAGAAGGCCCCCGAAGGGACAGAGAGCCAGTCGCTTTTCCACAAGAACAGCGACGAGAGCGACATGGCCGCCGCCATGCCGATCGACGATGAAACGACCTTGCCCACATCGAACAGCTTCACCGATTGCGACCCCCTCTTCAACTGCGAACAAACCGAAGTCTACCAGATCAGGAGGAGAACCGCCGCAAGCGGGGCATCTTTCGCTCCTCTCCAATCTCTCTGCCATCAGGCATTTCTCGGTAATTCACGAAAAAGGTTGACAGCTGAAAACGACTTTTCACCAAAACAGGGTCTCACACAAGCCGCTCTTCCGAGGCCAAACTGGCATCAGACGGCACAGACACCGGAGGGGTGTCGCCTCGAGGAGAAAGGAGACCATTTATGGCACAAGCAACAGAGAGGACCGTCTCGCGGAGGGGGTTCGTCAAGGGCTCTACCCTATCGGCCTTAGCGGCCATGGCCGGAGCAGGGGCCGCAAGCTCCCTCTTCGGCTGCGCACCCCAAACGGCAGAGAAGGGCGAAGACCTCGCGCAAACGGGAACCACCGACGTCGTGGCCAACGACATCCCCGAGGAGGGAGAGGTCATCTGGCAGAGCTGCTGCCACTGCGGCTTCGTCGCCTGCCCCCTGAAGTGCCACGTCGTGGATGGAACCCTGCGCTGGGTCGACAACGACACCGAAGGCGACGACGAGTTCGGTGGCGTCTCGTTCCGTTCCTGCCTGAAGGCGCGCTCTGTGCGGAAGTGGATCAACAGCCCCGATCGCCTCAAGTACCCCATGAAGCGCACCGGCAAGCGCGGTTCAGGCGAGTTCGAGCGCATCAGCTGGGACGAGGCGCTCGACATCATCGCCGAGAAGTACCGTTACACCCTTGACACCTACGGGCCCGAGGCGTTCTTCCTGTGCGCAACGGGAACCCGCAACTACCCCATCCAGCGCCTGTTCAACCTCACCGGCGGACATCTGGGAACCATCAACTCCGAGTCCAACGGACAGATCGCGCAGACCGCCAACTACCTCTTCGGCTTCGACGGCCAGACCTTCGACTGTGCCGGTGGCCTCGGAAGCAACACCTCCGCCATTAAAGATGCCGACTGCGGGCTGTTCTTCGGCTGCGGCTCGGGCGAATCGCGCATGTGCGGAATGGGGGAAGTGTACGAGGTGGCCAAGGCGCGGGAAGCCGGCATCCCCGTCGCCTTCGTCGACTACCGCCTGGGCGAGGGGTCCTCGGGCAACCCCGATGAGTGGTTCCCTATCTACCCCGGCACCGACGGCGCCCTGGCAAGCGCCATCGCCTACGTCATCATCAGCGAGGGCAAGCACGACAAGGCCTTCCTGGACAAATACGTCGTCGGCTTCGACGCCGACACCATGCCCGAATCGGCTCCGGCGAACTCCTCCTACATGGACTACATCATGGGCACCGGCTACGACAATATCCCCAAGACGCCCGAGTGGGCGGCCCCCATCTGCGGCCTTCCCTCCGAGAAGATCACGTACCTGGCGCACTTCATAACCGACCATGAGACCTGCTTCATCACCCAGGGCTTCGGGCCCCAGCGCCGCCACAACGGCGAATGGAACGCCGCCGCCATCGCCGCCCTCCCCGTCATCACCGGCAATATCGGCCGAGCGGGCACCTGCCCGGGGCTCAACGGCAAGGGTATGCAGATGAACTTCGACGGCGGCATGTGGAACTCGGTGCCCATCGGCGAAAACCCCGTCACCAAGAAGATCTCCATCTCCGGGCGATTCAACGCCATGGACCATCCCCTGGAGATGACCGCACTGACCGACGGCATCCAGGGTGGCGACAAGCTCGAGGTCGGCATCAAGTTCCTCGCTCTTTACGAGGCCGGCTGCTTCGGCAACTCCAGCTCGGATTTGAACTGGGCGGCCACCATCCTCGAGGACGAGAGCAAGTGCGAGTTCATCCTCGGCTGCGACGTCATCATGTCTACCTCCCTGCCCTTCTGCGACATCATCTTGCCCGATCTCATGTACCAGGAACGCATGAACATGGTCTCCACCGTGACCGGCGGCTCCGCGCTCGGCTTCGTCTTCGGCCGCCCCGTGCAAGAGCCGCAGTTCGAATGCCGCCTCTCCTACGACTGGGTCGCCGATCTCGCCGAGCGCCTCGGCCTGCGCGACGAGTTCACCGAAGGCAAGACATGGGAGGAATGGATGGAGACCCGCTACGAGGAGTACAGTCGCCCCTCGGCCCCCAACGGCAACGCCCCGTCCTTCCAGGAGGGCTTGGAGATGGGCTTTTGGCGCGATCCCGTCGAGGCCGTCCCCTTCATCGCGCTCAAAGATTACGTCGAGGACCCGGAAGGACGCCCCCGGACGACTCCCTCGGGCAAGATCGAGCTGTACTCCGAGCGCCTGGCCACCATACGGGACACCTGGACGTTCCACAACGGGGAGCGCGACGTGGTGCGGCCGGTGCCCAGCTATTTCCCCGAGATCGAGGGCGTGGCCGACGTTAACGAGACCTACCCCCTCCTGTTCTCCACCTGGAAGGCGAAAAACCAGTTCCACAGCCGCTACCAGGTGATCGAGGAGCTGCAGCAGGCCTGCCGTCATTGCCTGTGGATCAACCCCATCGACGCCGAGCCGCGCGGCATTGAAAACGGCGACACCCTGCGCGTGTTCAACGACCGGGGCGAGGTGGAGATCATGGCCCGCGTGACGGCGCGCATCATGCCCGGCGTCGTGGGCATGCCCCATGCCCACCGGCGCGAGGTGGTCGACGGCGTGGACATCGGTGCCAACGCCAACACCCTGAGCGGCCACCACTGGTCGCCCATTTCCAAGAACTGCCCGTCGACCGGCTCTACGCTCGTGCAGGTCGAGAAGGCTTAAGGAGGCTTCCCATGACGCAATACGGTTTCTATTTCGACTCTTCGCGCTGCACCGGCTGCAAAACCTGCGAACTCGTCTGCAAGGACTACCACGACCTGGGGCCCGACATCTTGTTCCGCCGCATTTACGACTTCGAGGGTGGCAGCTGGGGAGAAAACCCCCGAGGGGGCGTGGAACAAGACGGCTTTCAACTACCATCTGGCCGTCTCCTGCAACCACTGCGACAGCCCCGCCTGCGTGGAAAACTGCCCCACGGGCGCCATGCGGAAAGACGCCGAGACAGGCCTTGTGAACGCCGACCCGGAAGTGTGCATCGGCTGCGGCACCTGCCAGAAGTCATGCCCCTACGACGCGCCGCGCATCGATGCGGAGCTGTCGGTCTCCCGCAAGTGCGACGGCTGCCTGGCCCGCGTGCGCAACGACGAGCAGCCCATGTGCGTCGGCTCCTGCCCGCTGCGCGCTCTGGAGTTCGGCCCCATCGACGAGCTGCGCGAGAAGCACGGCGATCTCTGCCAGGTGCCGCCCCTGCCCGAGCCGACCACGGGCCCCAACCTCGTCATCGGAAGCTGCCAGGCCATCGACTCCGACACCTACAACCTCGACGAGGGCTACCTAGCCAACCCCCTCGAAGTGGAGTAGCCATGAACGCGCCCGCTGAGAACACCGCGCCCTGCGCGCTGGTACTGGGAACGCTCTTCCTTGAGAAGCCCTCTTCTTCGACAGCCAAACTGCTTTTGGAGGGCCTGGCGTCCGCGGATCTTCCGGCCGAGTGGCCCTATGGCGATAAGGCGGCCTTGGAGGAAATCGGCGAGCAGCTCCAGTGCACGGTCGGGGCCGACCCTGCTGACCTCGACCGCGACTACCATCGGCTGTTCGTGGGGCCAGGCAAGCTCGCCGCGCCCCCGTGGGGGTCGGTCTACCTCGACTCGGAGTCGGTGCTGTTCGGCGATTCGTGCGTCGCCCTGCAGCGCTGGATGCGCGCCCGAGGCATCCAGCTGCACGAAGGGGAAAGTCGCGAGCCCGTCGACCACATTGGGCGCATGCTCGTGCTTCTCAGCTGGCTTTCCGACAACCAGCCGGACCAGGTCGGCCCTTTTCTGGACGAGCACTTGATGACCTGGGCACTGCGCTATTTCGAACAGCTTGGGCCAGCGGCCGCCGGCACCCTGTACGAGCCGCTGGGGCGCCTCGCCTTGCTCACTTTGGAGGCCATCGCCCAGTCGCGGTAATCCTAGTCCCTCCCCGTTTCAAGGGCGTCCGACCCTCCCCTTCGTCGGACGCCCTTCTCTTTCTCACGTGAAGTTGGTCCATGCAGTCAGCTTCGCCCTTCGGCAACCTTAGGAGCCCCTATGAATTTCCTCTTTCTCTTGATTATCGCGGCAGTGGCGGCCTACCTCCTCCGAAGCCCTCTCAAGGCTCATCCCTCTCTCTTCTACAGCATTGCCGCGATGCTCGTCCTTCTCTACTTCTTTGGTGCCACCTTCGGCGTTCCCCGCTGGCTGTGGATGCCCCTGGTCGATCTCATTCAAAAGTGCGAGCTTGCCGTCGCCCTCTTCGCAGTCGTCATGCTCATAGGTTGCCTCGGCAAGGAGCAGACTCTCTACCGTCGAATGAAGCCGATCAGGGCCGAGCTGTCCATTATCGCCTGCATTCTCTGCCTCGGGCACATGGCCGTGTACCTTGGCTCCTACCTGCCCAGACTGCTCGGCAATGCGAGCATCAACAGCAATGTTGCCGTCGCCTTCGGCGTGGCCGTCGCACTCTTCGTGCTGCTCGCTCTTCTTGGCGTGACGTCCCTCGGCATCGTGAAGCGGGCCATGAGCAGCCGTCGCTGGACGCGCATCCAGCGATTCGCCTACTTATTCTTCGCTCTGATATTCTGCCATCTTGCGCTCATGCTTCTTCCTGCTGCCCTACACGGAGGCGTTGCCGCCCAAGAATCGCTTTTCGTGTATACGGCGGTGTTCGGAGCCTACGGAATACTGCGTTTGGGCAAAGCTGTTGCGGAGCGCCATGAAGAGACGCAGGAGGACGCGAGCGCAACGCCAGCCATCGCCATAGAAGAAGAGGCGGCCGTCGGAGATGCCGCTTAAAGGCACGAGCAAACTACCCCTTTCGATATGGGCGAAAATTTCGACTTGTTAGATTTCTTGTTTGGCAAAGCAGCTCCGATAAGACCTGCTATTTACGTTATTCGTCAGTTTTGCCCCGCGATACTCGGCGCTTACGATCCCCAAAGTCTAACAAGTCGAATTTTCCGCCCCATCGGGAGCTTATTCTTGCCCGGACACGTCACCCTGTTGGATGATCGGTCGACAGTGGCGCTTCTTTCGGCCCTGTCGCCTACGCCTCTTCTGTTGCGGGGGCGCCCTGCGGCTCGTCGGCGGAAGGCCTCTCCGTCCCTTTGCGCCGTCTGCGGGCGGTGTCGCGCAGCTTGCCGTAAGCGCCCATGTAGACGTTCACGATGACGCCGGTGAAGGCGGCGCAGACGAAGGTGCCCTCGCGCACGCCGGCCAAATGACCCACGAACAGGAACGCGCACAGGCACGCCAGGGCCGCGCAGGCGAGATCGAAGCCCACCTTCACGGTGCCGAACCGGGCGCCGGTCTTGCGCACCACGGCCTGCACCACGGCCTCGCCGCAGTTCATGACCGTGCCCGAGACGACCGTCATCACAATGCCCAGCGCGAGAACGGCCATGCCGCCGGCGAGCCACAGCCACGAGGCGACATAACTCGTCGGCGCAGCGGGGCCGAGCAGTGCCATGAAGGCGTCAATGCACACGCCGAAGAACACCGAGATGGGAATCTGCCCCAAGTCCACTAGGCGGAATTCCCGGCGAAGAAGAGCGATTTGCACCAGCACGAGAAAGCACTGCCACCCCAGCATGAACGTGCCGAAGCTCACGGCCGTGAACCCGAGGGAGAGCACGTTGGGCGTGGCGGAGATGGGCGAGTTGCCCAAATCGGCCTTCACGACGATGTCGATGCCAAGCCCCATGACCGCGATGCCCGCCAGCATAAGCGCGATGCGGCCCGTCAGAAACAGGGCGGCGCGCAGCGTCAGCGATCGCTCGGCGAGAGCGGCGGGCGAGCCTTCCGCAGATTCAGTCGAAGGAGGAAGACCGTCTTGAGTGCCTCGGACGCCTTCGACCGAAGACGCAGTCTTTAAGCCGCCGGCTTGCGGCGAGGGTCTGTCGGACGGATCGGCAGATGCGCCCGAGCGCTCGCGCCCCATGGATTTTCCCTTGGCCCGAATCTCGCTCCCACGATTGATCTTCCGTTCCGTCATAGTCTCCTCACCGTCCTTTCCGGTGTCGCGGCGTGCAAATACCTTTCAGTTATAGCACGGGAAGAAACGCAGTTCGCAGAAAATACGCGAGCACGACTGCGCAAAGGTTAGATGGCGCAAACTCAACCGCTCACCACCGACGAGCGGCAGAACGACGGCGACGCAACGGCGACAAGGCGAAGCCCTAGATGACCACGAGGTCGTGGGTGGAGTTGGTGAACACGTCGAAGCCGTCGGCGGTCACGACGCCGAAGTCCTCCAGGCGCATGCCGAACTTGCCCGGCAGGTAGATGCCCGGCTCCACGGTGACAACGTTGCCGGCCGCAAGCGGCCGCTCATTGCGTGGGGCGAGCACCGGTTCCTCGTGGATGTCGATGCCCACGCCGTGACCGAGCCCGTGGCCCATCCGACCGCCGAAGCCGGCCGCCGCTAGCACCGCCTCGGCCCGCTCGTGGGCCTCTTTGCCCGTGACGCCGGGTCGAAGCATAGCTTCCACGGACTCGTTGGCCTCCCGCAACGCGTCCCACGCCGCCCGCATCTCCGGGTCGGGCTCGCCGAGAAACACCGTGCGCGTCATGTCCGAGCAGTAGCCGTAGGAGCGGGCGCCGAAGTCGAGTACGACGCACTGGCCGGCCTCCAGCATGGTGGCGCCGGGGATGGCGTGCGGGCTCGCGCCGTTGGGCCCGGTGGCCACGATGGAGGGGAACGCCAGGCCCTGGGCACCATGGCGCAGCATGAACTCCTCGAGCTCCAGCTGCACCTGGCGCTCCATCATACCCGGGCGCATATAGCGGACGATGTGCTCGAAGGCGGCGTCGGTGATCGATTGGGCGCCGCGCATCCGCGCGATCTCGTAGCGATCCTTCACCGCGCGCAGTCCCACCACGACGTCGTCGGTTTCCACGAAGGGTTCCCCGGCATCGGCCTCAGCGAACGCCTTCTGCAAGCGGCGGTACTCGGCGAGCGAGACACCGTCCTCGATGCCCAAAAGCGCATCGGCGGCCTCGGAGGGCCGGTCGCCCCACCGCTTGGCGGCAAACTGCGCGTGGGTCTCGCGCTCGGCGCTCACTTCCAAAGGCTTGTGGCGCGCGGCGTTCTCGCAGGCCGTCACGTAGCGCGAGTCGGTATGCAGCCACGCGTGGTCGGGGCAGACATACAGAGCATGAGCCGCCTCCTCGTCGAAGACATCGTCGAAGGCGGTGAGCCACTGGACGTTCGACGTGTCGCGCACGAGAAACGCCCCCACGCCCAGCTCGGGAAACGTCTCGCGCAAGCGAGCCAGATGCCGCTCGCAGGCCTTCGGATCGTTCAACTCGTCGAATACCGTCATTATCGTCCTTCCTCAACGATGTAAAAGCAGGCCGTTGCCGAGGCGGGGCTGCCCGCGCGCAGGTTGCGCAGCGACTGGAACAGCCCAGTGGGCTGTTCCACCAAGCGAGCCATTGCTTGAGCACGGGTAGTCCCGCCTCGGTAACGGCCGGACCAGCAGGTTACTCCCCTTCCAGCAGAATATCCAGCGCTCGCAGGTAGCCCTCTTTGCCGAGGCCCTTCACCTGGGCGACGCAGGCCGGCGCGATCACCGAGTGGCGGCGAAACTCCTCGCGCTTGGAGATGTCGGAGATGTGGATCTCCACCACCGGCACGTCGATGCATTCCACCGCATCGTGCAGCGCGTAGGAGTAGTGCGTGTGCGCCCCGGGGTTGTACACGATACCGTCGTAGTTGCCATGGGCCGCATGCAGCCGATCGATGAGCGCGCCCTCATGGTTCGACTGAAAGCAGTCCACCTCGCAGCCGTGCTCGGCCCCGTAAGCGCGCACCATCTCCTCGATGGCCTCCAGCGTGTCCGTGCCATAAATAGCCGGATCACGCACCCCCAACATATTCAAGTTAGGCCCATTCATGAGCAGTATCTTCTTCAACAAAGTTCGCCTCTCTCCGATCGGTCGGGGAAGGTGCTCCGCAGACCTCTGCGCGCCCCCTGGAGAACGCGGCCGTTAAGAAACAGCTTCCACGTCAGCAGCAGCGATGCCGGGACGGTACCGACTCATGTGCGTCATCTTCGCTGTTTCTTTTGCCGCGTTCGGAAGGGGATCAAGCGCGCAGCGGGCTGCGGAGCACCTTCCCCGACCGATCGCCGTCAACGTCACAAACTCTTGGAAGCCTCCCACCGGCGCAGGTGCTCCAAAATCACCTCGTCGGGCACCGCGACCAGTTCCCAGTCGCCGATGTCGCGGGGCAGCACGAAGCGCACCTCGCCGGCGCGGGTCTTCTTGTCGCGCTTCATGGCGGCCAGCATCTCATCGGCCGGCGCCGACCAGTCAAGCGCCGGCAGCCCGAGCCCGTCCAAAAGCTCGTCCTGGGCATCCACCAGCTCGGCCGACGTGCCCACCACATCCACGCCGAGGCGCGCCGCGAAGCGCATGCCCTCGGCCACGGCGGCCCCATGGGAGAACGTCCCATAGCCCGCGAGCGCCTCCACCGCATGCCCCAGGGTGTGCCCGTAGTTCAGGCACTCGCGCACCCCGCGGCTCTCCGTCTTGTCCTCGGCCACAATGTTGGCCTTGAACACCACCGACCGCGCGATGGCCTCGGTGGCCACCACCGGATCGCGCGCCTCCAGGGCGGCGGCGTGGTCCATCATCCAGAAGAAGAACTCATCGGAATCGATCACCGACGCCTTGGCGATCTCGGCGCAGCCGCAGGCCCACTCGCGGTCGTCCAGCGTGGCGAGCACCGCCGTGGAGGCGCACACGTAGACCGGCTGCTTGAACGTGCCCACGAGGTTCTTCCCCTCGGGAAGGTTCACGCCGGTCTTGCCGCCGACCGAGGAATCCACCATGGCCAGAAGCGAAGTGGGCACCTGCACAAACGGGATGCCCCGCATGTAGGTAGAGGCGACGAACCCGGCCAAGTCGCCCACGACGCCGCCGCCGAGGGCCACCACGGCGCAGTCGCGCGTGAGCCCGAGCGACGCCATGGCCGACCAGATCTCCCCGGCCACCGCGAGCGACTTCGAGTCCTCCCCCGCGGGCACGACGATATCGCTCACGCGGAAGCCCGCCGCCTTCAGCGACGACTTGGCCTCTTCCAAATACAGCGGTCCCACGTTGGAATCGGTGAGGACGAGCAGGTGCGGCGCGTCTCCCACGCCATCAAGCCTGCGCACCGACTCGCCGAGACCGGCGAGCACCGTGGCGCCGATACGCACGTCGTAGGGCGTCTCGCCGGGGATGTTGACCACTATCTTTGTTGCGGGCACAGGATTCCCTCCTTTTCCAAAATGCGCTGCACTTCCCGCGCGATGGCCGGCACCGATTTGCCGGCGGTGCTCACGCGCACGTCGGCCACCGCCTCGTACAGCGGCAGGCGCTCCTCGCAGCGGGCCCGGGCCGCTTCCAGGTTCTGGAACAAGGGCCGGGTGGACGTATCGCTGATGCGGCTGGCGGCCTCGTCGGCGGTCACTTCCAGATACACCACGAAGCCGGCCTCGCGGAAGACGTCGTGGTTGGCCGGCGTGACCACCACGCCGCCGCCACAGGAGATGAGCAAAGGGTCGGGCTTGGCGCCCAGCTCGCGCAGCACGTCCGTCTCGATGGCGCGGAAGCCCTCCTCGCCGCCCTCGGCGAAGATCTCCTTCACCTTCTTGCCCTCGCGCCGCTCGATGTAGGTGTCCATGTCCACCGAGGCCACCCCGCACGTGCGGGCGAGGCGCCGGGCCACCGACGTCTTGCCGGCGCCCATGAACCCGACGAAAAAGACCGGGCGGGTCAGTTCCATGCGCTCCGCCATCCTAGCGCCCCATGGTGCGCAGCCGCGCCTTGTAGGCCTTGATGTTCGCCTTGATGTCGGCCATGCAGGTGTCACCGAAGGCCTCCAGGTAGGCGTTGGCCAAGGCGAAGGCCACCTCGCCCTCGGCCACCACGGCCGCCGCCGGCACCGCGCACACATCCGAGCGCTCCTTCGACGCCTCCTCCACGCACAGCGTGTCCAGGTTCACCGTTTCCAGCGGCGTCATGAGCGTCGGGATGGGCTTCATGGCCGCCGTGATCACGAGCGGCATTCCCGTGGTCATGCCGCCCTCCAGACCGCCGGCGTTGTTCGAGGCGCGGCGGAACTCGCCGTCGGCGAGCACGATGGGGTCGTGCACCTGCGACCCGGGACGCGCGGCTGCCTGAAAACCGAGGCCGAATTCCACGCCCTTGATGGCAGGGATGGAAAAGAGCGCCGCGCCCAGCCGCGAGGTGAGCCGATCGGCGCCCGTGGCGTAGGTGCCGAGCCCCGGCGCAAGCCCGCAGACTACGATGCGGAAGGTGCCGCCCAAGCTCTCGCCGTCGGACTTCGCGCGGTCGATGGCCTTCTTCATGGCGATGGTCGCCTTCGCGTCCGGGCAGCGCATCTCCGAAAGCTCGATGTCGAGCGGCTTGTGCTCGGCGACGTCGGCCATCGTCTCCTCGGGCATGGCCGCATCTCCCACCGACACCACGTACGACATCACTTCCACGCCGAGCGCCGCCAGAAACTCGCGCGCCACGCCGGCCGCGGCCACCCGGGCCGCCGTCTCCCGGGCGCTCGCGCGCTCCAAGATGTTGCGGCAGTCGTCGGTATTCGTGCGCAGCGCGCCCACCAGGTCGGCATGCCCCGGCCGGGGCGTCACCTCGCGCACCAAGTCATGCGGCGCCTCGCCGAAGGCGGCCATGCGCTCCGTCCAGTTCTCCCAATCGCGGTTGGCCACCTCAAGCGCGATGGGACTGCCGATAGTGCGACCGAAGCGGATGCCGCTCGTGACGCGCACCGTATCCTTCTCGATGGCCATGCGGCCGCCGCGCCCGTAGCCGGCCTGGCGGCGGGCCAGATCGGAGTTGATGTGATCGACGGACACGGGCAGGCCGGCCGGCACGCCCGTCACGATGGCCGTAAGATTCGGCCCGTGACTTTCTCCGGCAGTGATGTATTCCATAGACGCAGCTTTCTCGCAGGGCGCGCCGACAGAGGGCGCCCGAGACAGATCGGCACCCATTGTAGCGCACGCAGAGGCACCCGACCGTTTCGGGACGGTAAAGTGCGGGCGGGAGCGGCCCCTGAGCCCTCTTAGAACTCGGCGTTGCCCACCGTGCGCGGGTGCGGGATGACGTCGCGGATATTGCTCACGCCCGTAAGGTACATCACCAAGCGCTCGAACCCGAGCCCGAAGCCCGCGTGCTGGCAGGTGCCGAAACGGCGCAAGTCCAGATACGCCCGGTACTGCTCGGCGTCCATGTCCAGCTCGGTGATGCGCCGCTCGAGCACTTCCAGGCGCTCCTCGCGCTGGGAGCCGCCCACAATCTCGCCGATGCCCGGCACGAGGCAGTCCATGGCGGCCACGGTGCGCCCGTCGTCGTTCAGGCGCATGTAGAAGGCCTTGATGCCGACGGGATAGTCGATCACGAACGTCGGGCGGCCGAAGTGTTCCTCGGTGAGGAACCGCTCGTGCTCGGTCTGCAAGTCGATGCCCCATTCAACGGGATACTCGAAGGCGCGCCCGGCCGCTTGCGCCGCGAGCAGGATGTCGATGGCCTCGGTGTAAGTGACGCGCGCAAAGTCGGAGGAGGCCACATGGCCCAGGCGCTCGAGAAGCCCCTTGTCGACGAACTTGTTCAACATGGCCAGCTCGTCGGGGCAGCGCTCCATCACGTCGCGGATGACGTACTTGAGCATGCTCTCGGCCAGTTCCATATCGTCCTCAAGGTCGGCGAAGGCAATCTCGGGCTCCACCATCCAGAACTCGGCGGCATGGCGCGCCGTGTTGGAGTTCTCCGCGCGGAAAGTGGGGCCGAACGTGTACACATCCCCGAAGGCCATGGCGAAGTTCTCGGCGTTCAGCTGGCCGGACACGGTGAGCGAGGCGGGCTTGCCGAAGAAGTCGGCGCTCCAATCCACCTCGCCGGCCACAAGCGCGCCGTCCGAGGCCGCGGCAGCCTCCTCGCTCACGAGCGGTGCCTGGGCCGGGTCGATGGTGGTCACGCGGAACATCTCGCCGGCCCCCTCGCAGTCGCTCGCCGTGATGATGGGCGTGTGCACGTAGACGAACCCGCGGTCTTGGAAGAAGCGGTGGATGGAGGCGGCGGCCACCGAGCGGATGCGGAACACGGCGCGGAACAGGTTCGTGCGCGGCCGCAGATGCTGCTGGGTGCGCAGGAACTCCGGCGTGGCGCGCTTCTTCTGCAGCGGGTAGTCGGGAGCCGAGGCGCCCTCGACGCGAATGCTCTCGGCGGCAAGCTCGAAGGGCTGCGGGGCGTCCGGCGTCAGCTTCAACACGCCTTCGCACACGAGAGCCGCCGACACGTTCTGGTGCGCGATCTCGTCGTAGTTTTCCAGCGTCGCGCGGTCCATGACCACTTGCAAGTCCTTGAAGCAGCTGCCGTCGTTCAACGTGACGAAGCCGAAGTTCTTCATATCGCGGACTGACTTGACCCAACCGGCAACGGTGACGGTCTTCCCGGCGAAGGCGTCGGCATCGGCGTAGAGCTGGGCGATCTTAGTGCGGTTCATTATGGCGCGACCTTTCGAGCTAGGGTGTTTTCCATTGCCGCTATGATAGCAGGACAGCGCCGCGCCGCCTATGGGGCCAAAGGCATCTCGGCCGCCAAATCCCTGCGCGCCCGAGGGGCCTTAGGCGAGATTAAACCCGGCCGCCTGCGCCATAAGGGCGAACAGCTCGTCCTCGGGGATGTCGAGGGCCGTCTCGCCGGTGATGTCGCGCAGGATGCCCACCGTGACCACAGCCTGGCCGACGAGCATGCCGGCACCGTCGAAAAACCGGCACCCCGCCGCCCGGGCCGCCCGGGCCAGCGCCGTCTCGCCGTGGCCGTACACCACGTCGAACACCGTCTGGCCCGCGCTCAGAAGCGCCGTGTCGAAGGGGGCAGAGTCGCCCGCCTTCATGCCGAGCGGCGTGGCGTCGATGATGATGTCCGCGTCCGCGATGGCCTGCCGCGACGTGGCGTAGCTGCCGAACTTGAAGCCCACCTGCTTGTACACCTCGGAAAAGCTCAGGTGCCCTTCTTTGAAGGCGGGCATGTCCACCACCCGTCCGACCATCGCCCCCAGCTCGTCGGCGTAGGTGCGCATGACGTTGCGGGCCTTGGCCTTGTCGCGGCCGATGAGGATCACCTCATCCGGCCCCGCCTGGGCCACGGCGTGCAGGATGGAGAGGGAGGTCGGCCCCGTGCCACAAACGACGACGGACGCGCCGCGAAAATCGACGCCGGCCCGTTCCAAATAGGCCACGCAGCCCTGGCCGTCGGTGTTGTAGGCGATAAGGGCCCCGTCCTTGTTCACGAGCACGTTGGCCCCGTGAGCGAGCGTGGCCGAGGCGGCCCGCACATCGGCGGCAGCGAATGCCTCGGGCTTATAGGGCGTAGTGATGTTGATGGAAAGGAAGTCGCGAGCCGCAAGGAACGCCTCGGCCTCGGGCGCCGTCGGCACATCCATGAGACCGTAATGCCAGGGCAGCCCCGCCTTCTCGTAGACGGCGTTGTACATGACCGGCGATTTCGAATGGCTCACCGGGTGCCCCAGCACATACAGCTTCTCGCTCACAGCGATTCCCTTCCCGTTTCGCGCGAGGCCCCTTCGACCCCGCGCTGCGCGCCCTGCCCGAAGCGGCGAGGGGCGCTTCCTTGTCCGCGGCGCGCCGCGGAACGGCTCGCCTCGCTTTCCGCGATATTGATCGCCGGCTCCGGCTTGCGATCTCCCAAAATAGCCCGCTCGACGTTGCGCAGCAGCAGCGTGTGGGGCAGATCCTGCTCGACCAGCGGCTGCAGCATATAGGCCTTCATGCCCGTCAGATGGGCTCCCAGCACATCGGTCGCCAGCTGATCGCCAACGACGACCGTGTCGGCGGCGGCTCCCCCAATCTTGCGCCGGGCCGCGAGAAACGCCGGCGGCAGCGGCTTTAAGGCCTTGGCCACGATGGGCAGCTCCAGCTCGCCGGCGAACCGGTAAACATCGGCATGCCAGTTGTTCGAGAGCAAACAGAAGCTCACCCCGGCCTCCCGCGCCCGGCCGAGCCACATCCCCACATCGCGCGGCACGCATCCCGTGTCCCGGGCGCGCACGGTGTTGTCAATGTCGAGCAGCGCATGGGAAAGCCCGCACCCGAGCAAATCGCGCTCGATATCGATGGCGCTGATGCGCGAGAAATAGCGATCGGGGGTGAGAAGCGCCATGGGTCGCACCTGAAAACCAAAAGGGCGCCCTTAGGCGGCCGCGCCCTCGCCGGCGGCAGCGTCGCCCGACCCGCCGGCGCCACCAGCGTTGGAATTATCGGCGATGGCCTGCTGATGCTCCTCGTAGGTCTTGCTGAACGCCGCCTGCATGTTGCCGTCGGCATCGGGATAGAAGTAGAAGAACATGTCCTCAGTCTGGGTCGGCTCGCAAACGGCGGTGAGGCTCTCAATGCCCGGCGAGCAGATGGGCGTCGGCGGCAGGCCCGCATTCGCGTAGGTGCTGTAGGGCGTCTCGGCGTGCACCTCCTCGGCCGTGGGCTCGCGGCCCACCTCGTAAGCCGTGGTGGCGTCGGATTCCAGGTAGGGCCTATCGGAGGCGAGGCGGTTGTAGAAGACGCCGGCCACGTGGTCGCGCACCTCCTGGTCGCCCGTGGACTCCTTGGCGACGATGGAGGCCAGGTTCACGGCCTGATACAGCGTCAGCCCCTGGCTCGCCGGATAGCTGCTGGAAAAGTCACCGAAGATGCTGGCGGTCTCGGCGCCGAACTGGTCGAGCATCATGCGCACGACGGCCTCGGCATCCATGTCCTCGGTCACGGCGTAGGTCTTGGGAAACAGGAAGCCCTCCAGCGAGTTCTCGCCGGCGCTTTCCAAAAACGCATAGTCGGCAACGTAGGCGCTCGCGTTCTCGGAAGCGGCGAGGAAGGCCTCGGCGGTGATGCGGCCGCCCGTGGCGCTCGCCACCAGCTCAGACAGCTCCGCGCGGGTGATGTCCTCGGGCACGGCGAGCGTGTCGCCCACCTGGGCGGGACCGGCCATGATGGCGCGCACCAGCTCCTCGGGGGTGCTGCCGCCCTGGAAGGTGTAGGTGCCGGGGATAAGCGCCGAGGCGGCCTCCAGGCGCGTGACCTCGTCGGTGAACTCCCGCGAGCTGCCGATGAGGCGCGCGGCCACGAGCGCGTCGCCGATGGAGGAGGCCGTCTCCCCCTCGGTGATGGTCACCTCTGCCGACTGGCCCGGCGCCAGCAGTTCCACTTGCGAGCCGACGCAGCCGCGGAAGGCAAAGAAGCACACAGCGGCGATGACGACGACGGCCACAACGCCTAAGCAGATGAACGGCACCGGCGACCTCTTCGGCATGATGGCACTCGTGTCGTAGGTGCGGAACTCCCGATCCCCCTTGGCATGCGCCGCCCGGGCGGCGCGGGAGGAGTGGGACGAATAGGTGACCTTTTTGCCATGGAGAGCCAAGGTGCGGCCTTTCTCTCTAGAACGGCCCGACGAGACCCGCGGATGCCTTAGGCGCGGGAGCGCTCGTCGAGCCAGGATTGCAGGAACAAACTTGCGGCTATCATATCAACCTTGCCGCGCATCTCCCTCTCACTCAGGCCCTTTTCACGCAAACTCCGCTTGGCCTCGGCGGAGCTGAGCCGCTCATCTGCGAAAACGTGGGGAATGCCGCAGGCGTCGCTGATGCGCGCGGCCTCCTTGCGAATGCGGGCCGCTTGAGGGCCCTCATCGCCGGCAAGCGTGCGGGGCAGCCCGCAGACGAAAAGCTCCGGCTCCCAGTCCTCCAGAAGCCGGCGGAAGGGCTTGGCGCAACCAGTCACCTCGGCGGCGGGCATCACGCACACCGGACTTGCCACGCGCTCGCCCGGGTCGCTCACCGCCACCCCCACGCGCACTTCCCCAATGTCCAGCGCCATCACGCGCACGGGCTACTTCACCTCCAGCAGTTTCTGGCGCAGCTCGGCTTCCATGCGGCGCATCTCCGCCTCGGCCTCGGCGCGCTTGGCGCGGCCCTCGGCCTGGATCTTCATCACCTCGTCGAAGGTCTGGATGAGGTTCTCGTTGGTGGCCTTCAGCGTCTCGATGTCCACGATGCCGCGCTCGGACTCGCGAGCCACCTCCACAGTGGATTGCTTCAACTTCTCGGCGTTCTTGCGCAGAAGCTCGTTGGTCATGTCGGTGACGGCCGACTGGGCCGCAAGCGCCGCCTCGTTGTTGGCCAGACCCAGCGCCAGCAGCATCTGGCTCTTCCACAGAGGAATGGTGTTCACGAGCGTCGTCTGGATCTTCTCGATCATGAGCATCTCGTTGTTCTGCACGAGACGGATCTGCGGCGCCATCTGCATGGCCACCGTGCGGGACAGATCCAAGTCCGACAGCTTCTTCTCGAAGCGGTTGCAGGCGGCGGCGAGCTTCTGCACCGCCTCGGCGTCCTCGGTGGAGCCGGAGGCCTGAGCCTTGGCGGACAGGTCGGCAAGTTCGCCCTCACGCACCTCGGCCAGGCGCTGGCGGCCGGCCAGAAGGTACATGGTCAGTTCCTTGAAGTAGGTGAGGTTCAGCTCGTAGAGCTTGTCGAGCGTGGCCGCGTCCTTCATGAGCTGCACCTGATGACCCTCGAGGGTCTTGGCGATCTTGTCGACATTGGCCTCGGCGGTGTCGTAGCGGGCCTTGAGCGACGTGATCTTGTTCGCCGACTTCTTGAACAGGCCGAAGAAGCCCTTGTCGTCGTCATCCACGTCGAAGTTCTTGAGCTCGGTCACTACTCCGGCGATAAGATCGCCCGCCTCGCCCAAATCCTGGGTGCGCACCTTCGCGAGCGCCGTCTCCGAGAACGACGCCATCTTCTTCTGGGCGCCGGCGCCGAAGGTGAGCACCTGCTGGGAGTTCGCGATGTCGATCTGCTGGGCGAAGGCGTCCACCTGGGCCAGTTCCTCGGCGGAAAGCGAGTCAGCGAGGCTGGGCGCGGCGGGTGGGTCCACCTCGATGATGGAGGCCTCGGCCACCTCGCCGTCGCTTACGGGATCGAGCGTGAGCGTCGGGGCGGGAATGTTCGTGAGATCGGTCAGTTCGTTGGTCATGGGGCATCCTTTCTAAGATGAGGCGAGTTAGTCGGTCAGGTCAAGCGGGAAAGCGCGAAGGCGGGAGCGCGGCTAAGGCCTTCTTCGGGCATTCGCGGCAGGCGCGCCCGAAATGCCGGAGGCGGCCATGCGCGGCGCAATCGTTTACGGCTTCACATCGAAGGGGCCTTCCGTAAGTCCCTCTTGGGCGAGCATGGCGTGCAGCACCGAGATGTCGGCGGACACATCGAGGGAGAGGTCTTGGTACGTGTCGTCGAAGAGCTTCTCGAAAGCGCTGTGCAGCACGTCCAGCGTGCGCTCGATCTCGCTGCGCGAGCTGGAGATGTTCTCGCCTTGGATGGGCTCCTCCTCTAGCCGGTCGTAGGCGTCGAGCAACTTCACCGTGGTCGGCAGGTAGTACGCCGTCAGGCGGTCGAGCCCGGCGATGACAGTCGGCTCCTCCTCGGCGCGGGCGAGGATGCGGCCCACCACTTCCTGAATGGCCGTAATGCGCTCACTCACCGCGGCGTCGTCGATGGCGGCGTTCAGCTCATCCATCTGGCGCACGTAGTCGCGGCCACAGGCGACAAAGGCGCGCTGCTCGGGCGTCAGGCGCTCGGAGATGTCCTGCTCGCGGGCCGCCCGCGCCGCCGCCTCGGCCGCCCGGGCCGCTTCGGCCGCCTGCTGCTCGGCGAGCGTCTGGCGCTGGTTCTGCTGGAACTGACGATACTGGTGGTAGGCGTTCTCGGTCACCATGAGGGTGGTGTTCTCGTCGTCGATGCGCCCCTCGGGAAGGTAGCCGCCCTTGATGAGCGTGCGCGAGGCGGCAAGGGCGGCCTTGGGGCTCACCTGCATGCGCGCGGCGAGGTCGTCGAAGCCAACGGCCTCGCGCTGGCCCACCGCCCGCTGGAGAGCCTTGAGCCTCGAGGCACGCCGTAGGTTGCGGACGCCGAAGCCGAGCAACGTGGCGAAACCGGCCGTCAGAATGCCGAGGATCGCCGTCACGGCCACTTCGGGATTCCCGGCCACCGCCGGCGCCAGCGCCGAGACTAAGGCGGGAACGCCGAAAAAGACCGTGCCCGCCCCGCCGGCCGCCGCCATGACGACCCCGGAGGCCGTCAGCCCCCACGACGAGCGGAAGCGCTTCTTCGCCTTGGCCAGCGGCGCCCACTGTCGGGCCTGCTGGGCCGCGGAGGTCACCGTCTGTTGAAAACCCTGGGGGACGCCACCTGTCGGCGCGCCCTGGGACGCCCCGTAGCCCGGATGCCCGTAACGCTGCTGCCCGTGGGCTTGCTGAGCCGCCCGGCGCTGCGCCTCTTCCTGGGCCTTGCGCGCCTTCTTCTCGCGCTTGCGCTTCTCCTGCAGCTCCTTATGGGCCTTCAGGTTCTTCTCGGGCGACTGCCCTAGCGCCTCGGCGGCCTCGTTCACCCCTTGGTCGACCATGCGGGCGAATTGCGAGAAGGCCTTGTCAACCGACCGGCACATCTTCTGGAAATCCTTGGCCGACATGCCGGGAATGGGGCTGCCCGAAGGCCCGACCGACCAGGAGCCGGCGCCCGGCGTATCCGGCGCCGGCTTCGCGCCCCGGGGACGCCCCTTCGCATTCCCGTTGGCGCTGTCCTGCTGGGCGCTCCGCTGCTGTTCTTGGAAATCTTCGGGCATCTCGTAGACGTACTCGGGGCCGGGTTGCTGCGGCCCGGGTTGCTGCGGCGCGCCTTGCGGCCCGGGCTGCCGAGACGCACCGTAGGGTCTCCCCCAGCTGTCGTACGGCCCTCGACCGCCCGTTCCCGGACTCTGCGGATTCATGGAACAACCCCTAACGCGCCCGCGCAGCCAGCGGATCGCATCAAGGCCGCCGAACCGCGCATCTCTTGTTTCCCCGTCATCTTACCACGGCGTTTCCAGCCCCCTGCCCAACCGCACGGAATGCGCACCACCTTTAAGTTTCCGAAAACGAAGATCAGCCGAAGCGGAACAGCGCAAGAACGTCAATCGCCGCCCCGCGAAGCCTGCCCAATACCGTGGCGCTCCAGTCGGTCGACGAACAAGAGCTTTTCTGCACGAGATCTCGAGTTATAAGCGTCAACGACAAGTAATGATTCCCATAATCTATCGTTATTCGATACATTATCGACCAAATGCCGTTTGCAGAACGCCCCGGGACGCTTGTAACTCGAGATCTCATGCAGAAACAGCCCCTGTCGACAACAGAGAGAAAGGACGGCTCGGGGGCCGTCCTTCCTTGAGAGTTCTCAGATGTCGCAAGCTGCGCAGTGGCGCCCTTCCGCGTCGCTACAGGATCATGTTGCGGGCGATCTCCAGTGCCTCGTCGATGCCGTCGGGGTTCTTGCCGCCGGCCTGGGCCATGGTGGGCTTGCCGCCGCCACCGCCCTGGATGGCCGGGCCCATGGCCTTGATGATGGCCCCGGCGTTGAAGCCCGCCGCCACGGCCTCGTCGGTGCCGGCGGCCATGAGTACGGGCTTGCCGTCGTTCACACCGGCCACCACCATGGCGCCGGGCGCGTCCATTCGGCTGCGCACGACGTCCCACATATTGCGCATCTGGCCGCCGTCGCGCACCTCGGTGCGCGCGATGATGACGGGGTATCCCGCCGGAGCTAGCTGCACTTGGGAGAGCAGCGTCGCGAACATGTCGTCGCCGATCATGCTCTTGGCGCGCTTGGCCTTGGTGCGCATCTCCTTCAGGGCCTTCTGGTCGGCCGCCACGCGCTCGGACACGTCGAAGGGCGGCACGCGCAAGGTGGCCGCGGCCTCCTTCAGCTCGGCCTCCACCTTGTTCACATAGGCGAGCGCGCCGTAGCTCGTCACGGCCTCGATGCGGCGCACGTTGGCACCCACCGACGACTCGCTCGTGATCTTCAAAAAGCCGATCTCGGCGGTGTTGCTCACATGGCAGCCGCCACACAGCTCGCGGGAGAGGTCGCCCGCCTCCACCACGCGCACAACCTCGCCGTACTTCTCGCCGAACAAGCCCGTCACGCCGGCGGCGCGGGCCTCTTCCAGCGACGTCTCGTAAATGGTGGTGGGCACAGCACTCATGATGTGCTCGTTGGCCTCGCGCTCCACCTCGGCCAGCTGCTCGGGCGTGCACGCCTCGAAATGGGTGAAGTCGAAGCGCAGGCGGTCGGGGCCCACGTAGGAGCCGGCCTGCTTCACGTGGTCGCCGAGCACGCGGCGCAGCGCGGCATGCAGGATGTGGGTGGCGGTGTGGTTGCGCTCGATGGCGGCGCGACGGTTCGCGTCCACGCGGGCCACGACGGTATCGCCCTCGGCAAGACCGGTCTCCTCGGCGCGCACCGCGTGCACGAACAGGCCCTTCTCGGGAGCCTTCGTGTCCAGCACGAAAATGCGTCCCTCGCCGTTCTCGATGATGCCGGTGTCCCCCACTTCTCCGCCCATCTCGGCGTAGAAGGGCGTGGCGGCCAGCACCACCTCGCCGGTCTGCCCCGGCGCCAGCGTTCCCACGCGCTCGCCATCGACGATAACGGCCAGCACGCGCGTCTCGGCGGCGGTGGCGTCATAGCCGATGAACTCCGTGGGGCCGAGCTCGTTCAAAAGATCGCTGTAGATGCCGCCGTAGGTGGACCAGGCCGCCTCGGCGTCCTTCGCGCCGGCGGCGCGGGCGCGCTCGCGCTGAGCCTCCATGGCGGCCTCGAAGGCCTCCATGTCCACTTTCACGCCGCGGCCCTCCGCGATCTCCTGGGTCACTTCCACGGGGAAGCCGTAGGTGTCGTGCAGGGTGAAGGCCTCCTCGCCGGAGAGCACGTCGCCCTCGAGCTTGCCGAGGGCCTCCTCCAGGTAGGCCTGGCCCTGGCGCAGGGTGGCGCCGAAGCGGTCCTCCTCGGCCATGATGAGGCCGCGCTCAAGCTCGCGGTTCTCCACGATCTCGGGGTACACATCTCCCATGAGCCGCACGATCTCGTCCACGTACTCGTTGAGGAAGTGCCCCTCGATGCCGATGAGCTGGGCCTTCATGATGGCACGGCGCAGCAGGCGGCGCAGCACGTAGCCGCGGCCCTCGTTGCCCGGCAGGATGCCGTCGGCGATCATGAAGGTGACCGAGCGGGAGTGATCGGCGATGATGCGCAGAGCCAGGTCGGTCTCGGCATCCTCGCCGTAGGTCACGCCAGCCAAACGCTCGCCCACGGCCACCAGGCTGCGCAGCACGTCGGTCTCGTAGTTGGACTGCACGCCCTGCATGATGGCGGCCATGCGCTCGAGCCCCATGCCCGTGTCGATGTTCTTCTTGGGAAGGGGCGCCAAGGTGCCGTCCTCCTGGCCGTCGTACTGGGTGAACACGCAGTTCCAGTACTCCAGGAACCGGTCGCAGTCGCAGCCCGGCGCGCAGTCGGGGCTGCCGCAGCCGAACTCGGGGCCCTGGTCGTAGTAGATCTCCGAGCAGGGGCCGCAGGGGCCGGTGGGGCCGGCGCGCCAGAAGTTGTCGTCCTCGCCGAGGCGCGAGATGTGGTCCTCGGGCACGCCCAGGTTCTTCCAAATCTCGATGGTCTCGTCGTCATCCTCGAACACCGTGAAGTACAAACGCTCCGGCGGCAGCCCCAGCACGTTCACGGAGAAGTCGTAGGCCCAGGCGCACATCTCCTCCTTGAAGTACTCGCCAAAGGAGAAGTTGCCGAGCATCTCGAAGAAGCTCAGATGGCGGCCCGTGGTGCCGATGATGTCGATGTCGTTGGTGCGCACGCACTTCTGCACGGAGGTGGTGCCGATGTAGGGCGCCTCCAGCTGCTTCTGCTGCAGGAAGTAGGGCTTGAACTGCACCATGCCGGCGCTCGTCAGCAGAAGCGACGGATCGTCGGGGATGAGCGAGGAGGAGGGCACGAGCTTGCAGCCCTTCTCCTGGAAGTAGTTCAGGTACTTCTCGCGAATCTCAGCGGTGGTCATGTAACGCATAGGTGTTCTATCCGTCCTTTACGGTCAACGAAAACAGTTGCAGCAGATTATAGCGCTCCTTGCGCGCTACTTTTTGGAAGACGACGTGTCATCATGGGAATGGCGCGCCGTCACCTTCCCATGGGCCTGCGAGCGCAGCTTCGGCAACTTGCGGCCGAACAGCGTCGCGTCGTCCAGCTTGATGGGCTTCATGGAGCCGGTGGTGACGCCCGGTGACGTGGCGTCCGACAGCGGGTTCACTTCCTCGTTGTCCGACGGCACGCCCTTGAAGAACACGCCGTCCTCGGCCACCAGGTGCCGGCCGGTCTTCTTCTCGAAGTAGTAGACGAACACCGATTTGGCCACGGCCACCAGCGGGATGGAGGCGAGCATACCCACGAGCGACCCCATAAGACCGCTCATGGCGCCGCCGAGGGCCGAGCCCACCATCAACGCGATAAGGGTGAGGGCCGGGTGGATGTCCACCGAGTTCGCCATGATCTTCGGCGAGACGAAGGTGTAGACGAGCTGCTGGATGACCACGGTCCCGGCCAGGGCGATAAGGGCCACCAGCGGACTCACGAAAACGGCCGCGATGGCCGCGAGCGCACCTCCCAGCCACGGCCCGATGATGGGGATGATGTTCATCACGCCGGTGATGAGGCCGAGCACGGCGGCGTTGGGCACGCCGACGACCTGGAACAGGATGCCGCAGCCCACACCGATGACGGCGCACTGCAGAAGCGTTCCCTTGATGTAGCCGCCCATGACGCGCGTGAAGGTGGCGTGGAAGAACTCGGCGTCCTCGGCGTGCTTGGGGCCGATGAGCCGGCGCGTCTCGCGGCCCATGGCCGGCAGCTCCATGAGGATCCAGAAGGCGATGACGAGCGCGAACCCTAAGGCCATAAGGCCGTTGGCCAGCGTCGTGGAGAAGGCCACGATGCCGTTGGCGCTGCCCTGGGCGATGGAGGAGGCCCAGGATGCGGCCGACTTCTGCACCTCGCTGATGACGTTTTTCACCGTTTCGTCCTCGAGCATCGGGGCGTAGCGGGCATACAGGTCGTTGCCCCAGGCGATGACCGCATCAACATAATGGGGCAGGTTGCTGACCAAGTCGTTGAACTGGGCGTTCAGGCCGAACATAGGCGAGAACAGAAGGAAGCCGATAAGGGCGAGCACGAGCGCCATGATGACATAGGCGATCGTGGTGCCCAAACCGCGGTTGATATGGCGCTTCTCCAGCCCGTTCACAATGCCGCGCAGGCAGAAGACGATGATGACGGTCCAGATGAGAATGGCCACGGGCACCGACAGGATGTTCAGCAGATAGACGATCGCCCCCAGAAGCAGAATGGCCGCCACCACGGCCCACAGGTCGAAGAAGCGCGTGCGGGCGCGGGCCTGCTTTGTACGCGAGATGGCATTGGCGGCAGCGGTGGCCGCGGCGGCCGCGCTGCGCGGGTTGTTGACGGAAGCGGGCGCGTCGGCTCCTCCCTGCGATTGAGACGCGTCGGTGCTCATGGGAATCTCCTCAGGTGCGAGCTACTGAACGGTGTAGGGGCTGTTCCCCACGGGGGCCGGCTCGGCCTGGGCCGCGGCGGCGTTGGGCGAGATGGCCGGCGAGGCAGCGGCTGCGGGGTCGGCAGGGGCCGTCGCAGACGCGGTCGGCGCGTCGGTGTCGGTGTCGGCGTTGGCCACGGCCGCATCGGCGATAGTGCCGGCGGTACCGGAGAGCTGGTCTTCGAAGTCGTGGGCGCGCTGTTGGCTGGCCGCGTTGGCGGCCTTGACAGCGGCGCGGCGGTCTTTGCCCTCAGCGACGACGGCGCGGGCGGCATCCCCCATGGCCGAGACGGCATCGGCAACGGTCGCCCCGCGCTCGGGCGCGCGGCCGGCCTTCGCGGCAGCGCTGGCGTCGGCAGCGGCTCCCAAGCTCACGGACTCGTCAGAAGCGTAGCGCGGCTTGAACTTGCTGCGCAGCTTGCCCGTGAGCGAGTTCACCAAATCGATCGGGGCGCTCGTCACGGTATCCACGGCCCCGGCGGCCTTCGAGACGGAATCGGTGATCTGGGTCACGTCTTCCAGAATCTGGTCGACGCGCATGAGTTCCAAATTCGCCGCGTCCACCGTGAGCGACAGACGCTCCACCAGAGGATCGACGCGGCCCACAGCGGGCTTGGCCTCCTCGGCGATCTCGTTCACGCGGGTAAGCAGCGGGTCGATCTGGTCAGTTACCAGGGCATCCACATGGGCGATGAGGGGGTCGACCTGAGCGGTGATCTTCTCCACGTTCTTCAGCGTGGGGGTGAGCTCCTTATGGGCGTCGTCGATGGTCGAACGCGTCGAGCGGATGGTCAGCGCCAATTCCACGACGAACCATACGAGCACCGCGCCGACGAGCACGTAGACGACGGGCAGCGCGATGTCCACGATCCCTGCGAAATCCATGATGAGCCTCCTTATAATTCCGAAGACCTGACTATACCATTACTGGAGTCATTCTAATTAAGTTGCGCAGGGCCTCCACGGAACGCGCCGCTACGGTAGCCATTCCGTAAACGGAAGTTGACATCGTGTCACACGCGAGCGACATCGCCGGCAGCGCCCGTGCTGGGGCGGCCTCGACCGAACGTCGCCCCAGCACGATGCCTGGCTCGCTGCGCAGTGCCCGCAACGCGGAGGACGCAACACGCCGAGCCGCGACTCAACTCCCCTGACGGTCGCGGGCAGCGGCGTCGGTGCGGTAAGCCTCCCAGCCGCGCTCGCCGGGTTGGTAGAAGCAGCCGCGCTCCAGCCCTTCCGGAAGGTAGCGCTGATCGACCCATCCGGCCGGATAGCTGTGGGGGTACTTGTACTCACCATAGTTCTCCGAGCCGGGGCGATGTCGGTCGCGCAGGTAGTCGGGCACCTTGCGCACCGGGCCGTTGCGCACCTCCTGCATGGCGGCGTTGATGGCCTCGTAGGCGGCGTTCGATTTGGGCGCCATGGCCATGTAGATGGCAGCCTGGGCCAAGTTGATGCGGCACTCCGGGTACCCGATGACCTCCGCGGCGCGGAAGGCGGCCTCGGCCACGAGCAGCGCCTGGGGGTCGGCGTTGCCGATGTCCTCGGAGGCGAGGATGTAGATGCGCCGGGCGATGAACTTCGGATCCTCTCCCCCGTCGATCATGCGGGCGAGCCAGTACACGGCGGCATCTGGATCGCTACCCCGCATGCTCTTGATGAACGCGGAGATGATGTCGTAGTGCATGTCCTTGCTCTTGTCATAGGGCAGCGCGCGGTGGGGCGTGGCGGCCCGCACCATGGCCTCGGTGATGGCGACCGGCGCCTCACGCGTGCCCGGCGCCACCATACCGGCGGCCAACTCCAACGTTGTGAGCGCCCCGCGGCCGTCGCCGCCGGCCAGAGTGACGATGGCAGAAGTGGCCTCATCTTCCAGAGCATAGCAGCCGGCAAGCCCCCGGTCGTCAGCCACGGCGCGACCCACCAGCTCGGCGATCTCGTCGTCGGACAGCGAATGCAGCTCCACGATGCGCGAGCGGGAGATGAGGGCTGAGTTCACTTCGAAAAAAGGGTTTTCCGTGGTGGCGCCCACGAGCACCACGAGCCGGTCTTCCACCGCATGCAGCAACGCGTCCTGCTGGCTGCGATTGAAGCGGTGGATCTCGTCGACGAACAGGATGGTACGCAAGCCCCCCATGACGAGCCGCTTCTCCGCCGCATCGATTTCCCGGCGCAAGTCGGACACCGTACCCCCGATAGCCGACACTTCTACGAAGGTAGCACGCGTCGATTCAGCGATGACGTGGGCGAGCGACGTCTTGCCCGTGCCCGCCGGCCCGAAGAGGATGACGGAGCTTAAGCTGTCGTTCTCGATGGCCGCGCGAAGCCAGCTGCCCTCGCCCACGGCCTCCGCCTGCCCGACCACCTCGTCGAGCGTTCGCGGACGCATGCGCACCGCGAGCGGCGCCACGTCCCGCTTCCGATCATTTTCCATAGCAGTAAACAAAGTATCCATAGCCCGTAATGGTACCACGGAGCCCGCCAAAACAATAGAACAAATGTTTTATCAATGCGAAATGCACGACAAAAAAGAAGCGGCCCGGCGGAGGGGGCCGCCGGGCCAGAAGGAGGGGGGATGCGACTCTCGCGGAGCCGCTTTCTGCTTTAAAGAGACAAAGCAGGCAAGTGATCGGAGGGGGTTGTCTCACTTGCTGACGTCAGTATAACAGCCACCCTTGAATTCCCTATGATGCACCCATGGTGAACTTGTGGATTCATAGGCTCATCGTTAAGTAATTCTTCACATTTTAGAAGAAACCTCATCAGCGGTAACACCTATCCCTGCCGGCGGGCGAACAGCACGTTGTTCGTCTCAAGCCAGCTTTCCACGGTGCCCGTGTCGAAGCCGTCGGCCGGATCCACCACAAGCGCGTACATCTCCTCCTCGGCAAGCACCGCGTCCAGCGCGTCGGTGAGCTGAATCTCGCCGCCCACACCCGGCTCCACATCGGCCAGCAGTTCCATCACGCGGGGCGAGAGCAGGTAGCGGCCGAACACCGCCAGGTTCGACGGTGCATCCTCAAGCGCCGGCTTTTCCACCAGCGAGTCCACCTTCCACACATCCTCGGCTACCGGGGCCCCGGCGATGACGCCGAAGCGGCTCACCTGGTCGTCGGGCACGGGCATGACCGCGATGACGCTGGCGCCGCCATGGGCGTCGGAAACCGCCTTCATGGCCGGCAGCATCTCATTGCCCGGCACGAGCACGTCGCCGAGCAGCACGTAGAACGCCTCGTCGCCGGTCTTGGCCGCCGCACAGCGCACGGCATGCCCCAACCCCAGCGCCTCTTCCTGGTACACGTAGCTCACGGGCAGATTGCCGACGTACTCCACCGCGTCGGCGTAGGCGTCCTTGCCGCGCTCGCGCAGAAGCGCCACCAGCTCCGGGTTCGGCGTGAAGTGGTCCTCAATGGCTTTCTTCTCGCGGCTGTTGACGATCACGACCTCATCAGCGCCGGAAGCCAGACCCTCTTCCACCACATACTGGATGGCCGGACGATCCACTACCAGCAGCATTTCTTTGGGCTGGGCCTTGGTGGCCGGCAAAAAGCGGGTACCGAGCCCCGCCGCGGGAATGAGTGCCTTCATCGAGCGCCTTTCTCTTCGTTGTTCGCGTGCCGCCCATGATACTACAGATGGCGCGCGCGTCGCCTCTCTCCTTCGCCGAGTTCGCTATACTGTCCCCCATGAGTAAAACGGACGCACATAGCCTCGACCCCATTCCCGACGAGCAATTCCTGGAGACGCACGACGCCGCCGAGGGCAAACCGGCCGGCGTGCGCTTTTTGGCCTTCAACACCGTCATCGACATCGAGGCCTACGGCGAGACGGCAGCATGTCAGGCGGCCTTCGAAGAGGCCCGGGCGCTCTGCCGCCGCTATGAGCGCCTGTTCAGCCGCACGCTTCCCCACTCCGACATCGCGCGCATCAACAGCGCGCACGGCCAGCCTGTGGCCATCGACCCTTTGACCTACGACCTGCTTTCGAAGGCGATCGCCTACTGCGCCGAAAGCGAGGGCGCCTTCGACATCACCGTAGGCCCGGCGGTGCGCCTGTGGAATTTTCACGAGGGCACGGTGCCCGATGACGGCGCACTCGCCGAGGCGGTGCGCCACGTCGACTGGCGCGCGCTCAGATTGTGGAAGACGCCGGCAGCCCCAGCAGCCGAGAGCGACGCCGATGCCGCAACCGGGGCGATGCCCGGGTTCGAGACAGAGCCCGAACCCAAGGCCTGCTTCGCGCAGCTGGCCGACCCCGATGCCGCCGTGGACGCCGGCGGCATCGCCAAAGGATGGATCGCCGATGCGCTCGTGGCGGCCATGGAGGCCCACGGACTCTCGGGCACCATCGTGAATCTCGGCGGCAACGTGGCCGTGAGCGGCACCAAGCCCACAGGCGACCCCTGGCGCGTGGGCATCCGCGATCCGCGCGACCCCTCCCAGCTCATCGGCGCCGTGCCCCTGGTTGCGGGATCGGCCGTCACGAGTGGCGTCTACGAGCGCTGCTTCACCGCGCCCGACGGCACCTTCTACCACCATATCCTCGACCCGCGCACGGGGCGTCCCGTCGAAACCGACGTGGCCGGCGTCACCGTCATCTGCGAGGCGTCCACCGATGCGGAGGGATTCTCCACCACCCTGCTCGCCCTCGGCCTTAAGCGCGGCCTCGCCCTCGCCCGCCGACACCCCGAAATCCTGCAGGCCTTCTTCATCGCCCCCGACGGCACTATCACCAACGCCCGCTGAGAGGGCTATGAAGTCTTTGTATCGGGCATGAATCGGCGCCCCCGCAGAAAGGCGCGAAGCGCTAGACTGATCGTTGCATCAATGAACTAACTTGCCGCGAGCGGAAAGGACGCAATGGCCGAGGTCGCGAACAAATTCAACCTGGACTCCACGTACTTCGTGGCCTTCGAGATGGCCCACGAGGCCCTGCGCCGCGGGCTGGAGCAGGCGAGCGACCTGAACATCACCCAATACCGCATCTTAACGAAGCTGATGCAGGCCTCGGCGCCCGTGAGCCAGGGCGAGCTCGGAAAGATTCTGGACATGAAGCCCAATGTGGTGACCCAGGCCGTCGACGCCCTCGTCGCCCTTGGATACGCGACCCGCGAGGCCGGTGCAGCTGACGGCCGCACACGGTTCCTCGCCGTCACCGATGCCGGCGCCGAGCACGTCGCCGCCGTCAACCAATCCCTGGTAGAGAGCCTTTACAGCAACTTTCCCACCCAGAACCCCACCTACCGCACCATCCTTGAGGCGGCCGTGGCCGCCGCGGCCGCCATCGAGCCGCCGCTGGATGCCAGCCGCGCCCAGCGCTTCCCGGCCACGCGCTCGCTCGTGTCCATCGAGCTCATCCGCGCCGAAACCGAGCGCACCCTGCGCGATGCCACAGGCGCGTCGTTCAACGAGTGCCGCATCGTCCAGCGCCTCGGCGAGACAGATCACCCGGAGCGCATCGGAGCCCTGGCGGAGCAGCTGATGATGTCGCCGGTGAATGCCGCCCGCGCCGTGGATCGCCTCGTGGGCCGCGGCTGGGCCAAGCGCCTGAAGTCGCCTCACGACAAGAAGGCCGTGTACGTGGCCCTCACCGACGAGGGCGTTTACCAGGGATTTCTCATCAGCGCCACCGTGAACGAGCTGGCTGCCACCAAGCTGTGGGTGCGCCTGACTCCCGAGCAGAGGGACGCCATCGAGCGGGTGGGCCATGTGGTAGTGGCCGATCTGAACGCCCAGCGGCAAGCAAAGGAGCAGGCCGCCTACGACCTGCTCCAGGAAATCTAGGTGTTGTTCTCTCGCGAAGCCAGCTAACCGGCAGCAACATCGGCCCTCGCAGCAGCGCGAACTCCGTTTGCCTCCGGGCGTCCCACTTTGTCCGCATAGGCCTTCGCGCCAAAGAGCATCGCCAGGTTGGCGGCGACATCCGCCGCGAACCAGCCGCCCAGCACCGGCAGACTGATGCTCGCCACGTTCAGAGCCGAGAAGGTGCCGACAGTGAGCACCGTGACCACCGCCCCGCACGCGGCCACGGCTGCAATGAGCGAGAGCCCCAGACTGTGCCCTGCCTGCCACCGCGCCACGCAGGCGCAGACCACCAGGGAGGCAGCTCCCAGAAGCGTGCCGAGGAACGCCGCAAACCCAATGGCGCCGACCACAATCACCGGCAGCCCCGGCAACTTCGAGGACATGGAGCCCACCTGCACTGCCGACAGGATGCCGAGCACCACCACGACCAGACACACAAGCGCCACGAGCGCCGTGGCCCAGCCCCAGAGGAACGCCGTCAGCGGGCGGGGACGCACTACCGAGGCCGCCCCTTCCGCAGGTGACCCCGGTCGCATGCCGGCTGACGCACTCGCATCTTCCGAGCACGCCGCTGCATCGCCCTCTGCCCGCGTCGCCAGCACGCCGTAGAGCACCGCGCCCGCCGTTGACACGACGAGCGCGAGGCCGGCCGCGAACAGGAAGGCCACGGAGGCCGAGCCCGTGAGGATGGAGCAGATCACATCGAGCACCGGCACGCCCGAGGCCGAGATGTAGTCGAAGGCAAGCACGCCGGTGCCCCCGGCCACCGCAAGCCCGGCGCGTCCCAGAAGCGCCACCACCAGCGCCATGGCGTACAGCACAAGGAACGGCTGCGCCATCGCTTTCATGTCTTTCATGCTAGTCTCCCGTCTCGTTTCAAAGTATCCCGGCACCGGGCCGCCACAGCAGCCGGCGCCCGTACGCGTCCCTAAGCCTCGCTCATCTCGTTCTCCACCGCGGAGGTACCGCACAGATACCCGCCGCAGAAGGCGAGCCCCACGTCCCCCATGAGCGATCCCAGAATCGGGTCGCCGATGTAGCTGTTCTCGCCGCAAGCGCCCCCGGCGGTGTGCCAGCCGGCGTACAGACCGGGAATCACACGGCCATCGGTGCCCACCACCTGCATCTGGTCGTTGATGAGCAACCCCGCCTTCGTACCGTACAGGTTGCCGCCGATGCGGCAGCCGTAGAAAGGCGGCGTCGTGATAGCGTGCAGCCACTCGGGCGGCATAGGGTACAGAAAGTCGTCCTCGCCGCGCTCGCAGGCCTCGTTCCACTTCGCCACGGCCCCGGTAAGCACGCCTTCGGCCAGGCCCAGATCCGCTTCCAACTCCTCCAGGGTGTCGCGGCGTTTCAGCACGTCGGCATCGATGGCGTCCTGCACACCGTGGTGCCAGTCGCGGTAATGCTCCGGCACCTTCTCGATCTGCTCCAGGTCGGGCGTGAGGAGCTTGCGGCAGTGCTCCTGGGCGAAACCGGCCAGGTGGTCCTCGTAGTTCGCGTCGAAGACGATGTAGGAGCGGTGGCCCGGAGGGGTCATCTGGATGGTGGCGAGGTCGCCCAAGGCGTAGATGGCGTTCGCGCCGTCCTCGGCCACGCGGGAGTCCATGTAGCGCAGCCGGTTGCCGCAGCGGTCGATGGTCAGCCACGGCTGGCGCGAGAGCTGGGTCATGCCGTCGTAGAGGAACCGCGCCCAGGTGCCGCCCTCGGCCTGCCAGTCGACCCCGCCGTCGAAGGAGGCGGAGCTGTTGAACCCGGACACGTCGGCACCCACGCCCAGCCCCATGCGGAAGCACTCGCCGCGCTCCCCGGCCGTCAAATAGCTGGAGGCGCAGCCCATGGCCGCCGTGGGGATGTACTTGTCCAAGAGCGCCTTGTTGTTGCAGAAGCCGCCCGCCGTGAGGATCACGGCACGGTCGGCGCGGATGTAGCGCTCGGTCTCGTAGTCCTCGTTCACCACGACGCCCACGATGCGGCCGCCGTCGTCCTGCACGAGGGCCACGGCGGGGCTTTGGAAGTGGAAATCGACGCCGTGGGCGTAGCCGTAGTTGTACATGGCGTCGGTGGCGTCCTTCATCTTCAGCACGTGGTGGTCCAGCGTCGAGCGCTTCGGGGCCACGTACACCGGAACCTCGCCCAAACGCCAGTGCACACCGCAGTCGGCCATCCAATCCAGCGACTTTCCGCCCTCGCAGGCGAGCCGGTAGATGAGCTTCGGGTCGGCAGCGTAGTGGTACTCGTCCATGGCCCAATCGGTCAGCGCCTTGGGATCGAAGGGGTAGCTCGGGAAGGCGAACTTCTTCTCCTCCTGGCCCGAGTAGCCGCCCAAGATGCCGCACATGCCGGCCTCCTGGGCGTTGCCGCCGGGAAGGCCCATGGCCTCCACGCAGATGACGTCGGCGCCCAGCTGAACCGCGCGGGCCGCCGCGTTCAGGCCACCGCCGCCGGCGCCCACCACGCAGATGTCGCACTCGTAGTCCCAGTTGGCAGGCACGGCCCGGGGAGGGATGGGCGTGGCGTCGTTGGCGGGAAACGAGCTGGCATTGTGCTCGCGGTAGGTACCGTCAGCAGCCGTGGCGTTGGTGGCGGCAGAAGGCTCGGCGGTCACAGCGGCCGAGCCGTCGGCGGCCCAGTTGCCGCTGCGGACCTCGGCGG
>CABSMC010000022.1 GCA_902478715.1 uncultured Adlercreutzia sp. | reverse complement strand
ATAGCGCGTCCCTCGGTGTTGATTGCGATTTATTTCGAGTTCGCTATAATGAGCAGTCAAAACACGTTATGAGGGGTTGACTTGAAAGATTCGCATGGTCGCACTATCGATTATCTGCGCATATCGCTGACGGATCGCTGCAATTTCCGCTGCGTCTACTGCATGCCCGAGGAGGGCGTGTGCGCGATGTCCCATGACGAGATCCTGCGCATCGAGGAGATCGAGCGATTGGTGGCCGTGGCCGCCGGGATTGGCATTCGCTCGGTCCGTCTCACGGGGGGCGAGCCTTTGGTGCGCAAGGGGGTGGTCGATCTGGTCGATACCATCACCGGTATCGAGGGCATCGAGAACGTCTCCATGACCACCAACGGGGTGCTTCTGCCCCGTATGATTGATGACTTGAAGGCGGCGGGGCTCTCGCGCGTGAATATCTCGCTGGATACGCTTGACGCCGACCAGTTCCACGAGATCACGCGCACGGGACGATTGGGGGACACCCTCGCCGGCATCGACGCGGCGCTCGCCGCAGGGCTCAATCCCGTGAAGGTGAACGCCGTGGCCGTGCGCAGCCTGAACCAAGACTTTCTGGAATTCGCGAAGCTCTCCATCGATCGGCCGCTGCACGTGCGCTTCATCGAGTACATGCCCGTGGGCGATACGAGCGAGGACGCCGGCACGGGCTGGGGCAAAGAGGATGTCATCCCCTCCGAGGAGCTGTTCGACATCATCAACGAGCGGGCCGCCGCTGCGGGGCTGCCCGCGCTTCGCCCGGCCGGGGCGACGAAGCCTCTGGGCTGGGGGCCAGCCCGCTACTTCGAGTTCCCCGACGCGCTGGGCACCGTGGGCTTCATCAGCCCCTTGTCGCGCCACTTCTGCAGCGAGTGCAACCGCCTGCGCGTGACCGCCGACGGCAAGGTGCGCCCGTGTTTGTTCTCGGATACCGAGTACGATGTGCGCACGGCCCTGCGCGAGGGCGATGACGCCGCAGTGCGCGACGTGCTGCTGACGGCTCTCGGCGCCAAGCCCGACGACCACCACGACAAAGTGGGCACCGATAGGAAGATGAGCCAAATAGGAGGATAGATGACCGAACAGCTGACCCATATCGATGAGAACGGCGACGTGCGGATGGTGGACGTCTCGAAAAAGGCCGACACCGAGCGCGTGGCCGTGGCCGAGGGCTTCATCTCCATGAAGCCGGAGACGCTGGCCCTTATCGTGGAGGGCCGCGCGGCCAAGGGCGACGTGCTCGCCTGCGCCCGGGTGGCCGGCGTGATGGCGGCGAAGAAGACGAGCGACCTTATTCCCATGTGCCATCCGCTGAACATCACCAAGGCCAAGGTGGAGTGTATGCCGGTGCACGAGGGCGAGCGGGCCGACGGGCGCGTGGGCATCCATGTGATTACCACCTGCGGTGTGACGGGCAAGACCGGCATCGAGATGGAGGCGCTGACGGCGGCTTCCGTGGCGTGCCTCACCGTGTACGACATGTGCAAGGCGGTGGATCGCGGCATGGAGATCACCGATGTGCACCTTCTGAAAAAGGATGGCGGCAAGACGGGTCTCTGGTTGCGTGAAGAGTAAGAGAAAAGCCCCCGGCCAGGGAGGGGAGGGCCGGGGGCTTTATTCATAGTCTGCGGAGCCGGGAGGGATCAGATCCGCAGCGGGAATGGCGTAGGGACGACTAGCCGAGGAACTTCGCCACGGACTTGCCACACTCGCGGCCGAGCACCAGCGCGAAGGCCAGCGACACACCCGGGATGGGGGTGATGTACTCGGTGCCGAAGCGGCGGCCGCAGTCGTTGCCAGCCATGTACAGGCCTGGGATGGGCTCGTAGTTGGCGTCGAGCGCGTTCTGCTCGCCATCGGTGATGATGCCGCCCATGGTTACCATAGTCTCGCCAAGCACCGGATTGAACGTGCAAGCGTAGAAGGGGCCGTCCTTAACGGGGAACAGCACTTCCTTGGCGCGGCCGAACTCTTCGTCGACGCCGGCCTCACAATAGCTGTTGTAGCGCTCGATCTGAGCCACGAACTCGGTGGCAGCGTCGCCTGTGAGGCCGAGCTGGCCAGCCAGGCCCTCGAGGGTGTCGTCGGCGACCCAGTCGGCAGCATAGCGACTCGCACCGGGATCTTTGGGACCTTCCTCTTCGGGCTCTTCATAGGTGCCTTTGAATTTGGCGTAAGCGTCATCCAGGGCGTCTCGCAGCATTTGGAGATTCTTTTCGGTAGCTTCAAATCCGGCGTGCTGGGGCAGTGTGTACTGTCGGTACTCGGTGAAGTTGTTGTCACACACGGCGTACTTCGTCTTGCGGCTCATGAACGTGGTCTGATAACCGCGCTGTTCGGAAGCGGGCCAGTATTCATTGCAGAAACGCTTGCCGTATTCATCTACCCACACGGCCTGGGGCAGGCAGTTCATCTTGCCGGGGACGGACAGGCCCTTCATGTTCATGCCGGGGATGGGGGTCGTCTCCAGGTGGGCGCCGGCCCAGTAGGCCATCTGCACGCCGCGGCCGTCGTTGGCCGACATGGAGCTCAGCGATTCGCCCTCGACGAGCGTCTGGGCCATATCGGGCATGAAGTAGGCCATCATGTCGGGGTTGCCGCCCATGCCACCGCAGGCGCAGACGACGGCCTTGCAGGTGATTTTCACGTAGCCGTCGGCGTCGGAGGCCACAAGGCCGGCCACGGCGCCGTTCTCCATGATGATGTACTCGGCGGTTGTGCCAAAGTAGAACTCAGCGCCCTTCTCCTCAGCTGCGGCCTGGTTGTACATCTGAATCTTAGTTTGGTTGCATTCGCCGTAGAAGGAGCACACCGAAGGCCAGAATTTGATGCCGGATAGCTCGGTTAGCTGATGCTCAGTGGGCGGGAAGAATGCCGTGGTCATGGTGGCGAAATCTTCCTCGGTCAAACGGTCGAGGTACCAGTTGGAGTTCTCTTCAGAATTCTGGGCGAACTTCATGACGAGCGTGGGGTTCGGCATGTTGGAGGTAATCTTCATGAAGTTTTGGTAGAACTCTACCGGATCGATGTGCGGCACGCCGCGCTCCTGAAGGATCTTGGCGTTAAGTGCAGCGAATTCGTTGCCCACGGCGGCGTAGGTGTCCTCGGGCTGCTTTTCGATGAGGATGACCTTTTTGCCCTGCTCGGCGAGCTCACGACAGGCGGTGATGCCGGCGAAGCCATGGCCGCAGACGACGGCGTCGCAGGTGAGCTCCTTGGCGAAGTCGGTGACCTCGGCCGGGGGCGTCATCCAGCTGGTGTCGGTGACGTTGTGGATGTGCACGTCGGAAGCGCCGGCGCCCTGGGCAGTCGCCTGGGCCGAATCACCCGTGCCGCTGTTCGCGCCCGCGCTGCCCGTGGCGCTGCTGCCGGACGGCGCGCAGCCGGCCAGCCCCGCGGCACCTGCGGCCATGGCGGCCACAGCACCCATGCCGATGAACGAGCGGCGGGAGATGCCCTGGTTTGTTGTCTTGCTCATAATCCCTAATCCTCCCATGTGTCGGGGAACAGATACGCGCGCTGCGGACTCGCCTCTCCTTTGCGGCGACTCCCGACCTCCTCTGGGCCGGCGCGCAGTGCCATCCTAGGTGCCAAAGGGGCGCGCGAGTAATCGTCGGGCTGGGGGATTTCGAGGGCTTTTTCCCTCGCGGAAATGGGGTAGATGCAGATAAACCCCAGGTCAAGACAAACTCTTCGAAAATAACGGTTCGGTTACGGTGCTCGAAGCGCGCGCGAATCGGATATACTTACCCCACGCAAAGCGCGTCGAGGCAGGGAGGGTCCCGCGTTGCAGATTTCCAAGTATTTCAAACCAGAGGCGCTCATGTTCGCGGCCTTTCTGGCCACATTGCCCATCTATTCTCCGAACCAGCTGCTGTTCGAAACGGAACTTTTGCAACGAGCGGCCTATATGCCGGCCTTTGCCAATACGCTTCTGGGCGCTTCCGTGGTGCTTGGCGTCGCGGTGGCTATCGTCTCGGCGCGTGGGCGCTTGGCCGTGATCCTGCGTGGGGGTGTCGTGCTGGTCGCATCGGTGGCTTACGTTGCGGGCTATGCGCTGTTCGCTTTGGCTGCAGGGCTCGAGAGCTTTGCCCAGCCGATTTTTGGCGTAACGGCGGGGCTTCTGCTTGCCGTCTCTACGGTGGTGCTCTCAGTTGCTTGGGGGGCCTATCTTGCGCAGTTCAACTTGCGCCAGGCGCTTTTGTGGCTGGCGGTTATGGTGGGCGTGGCGGCGCTGGTGGAGCTGCTGCTCTCATCGGTCACCTTCGCCGTGGGGCTTATCGTGTTCGCGGTGCTCGTTCCGCTTTCGTGCTTGGTGCCCTGCTGGTTGGCATGGCGCGGGCGTTTGATTGCGGTCAGGGAAGCAGGGGAGGCGGAATCGAGGTCGGCGCCGACGCTCGGTGCCATGGCCCAGCTGAGGCAGATGGCGCAGGTGGTGGCCATGCCGTTTGTGGGCCTTATGGTGTTCGCCTTCATGATGGGGGCGCGCAAGTTCGTCCTGTTCGACGTGGTGCATATGGAGGTGCTCGGCTGCGTGCTGGGCGCCGTGGTGGTGCTTCCCATCTGCCTCATGCGCACGCGCGTTCCGCTCATGCCGCTCATCTATCGGGTGCTGGTGCCCCTGTTCGCGCTGCTGCTGATCTTCCTGAACTGTTTTCCCGCGTCGACAGGCCCCATGTGGTTCGCCGCTTGGATGAGCTATGCGTTTTACGGCGCCGTGGCCATTTTGGCTCTGGCGGGTCTCGTGGCGGCCGCTCACGCCTCGGAGTTCTCTCCGGGCCTCATCTTTGGCACGACGGTGGCCGGGTTTTCGGGCTGCTCCTTGCTCGGCGTGATAGCGGCCCAGACGGTTCTGTTCCAGATTGAGGGCGGCGGCCCGGCGCTGCTTGTGGTGAGCACCTTGTACTTCGTGTACCTGCTTGCCTCGGCCCTCCTGGCCCCATGGAAGCGCGATAGGGGCGATATCGTTCTTGAAGAGGGCGCCGATGCTGCCAAGGCCGTGCCCGTGCGCGATGTGGCCGCCCGTTGCGAGGAGCTGGCCCGCGCCTGCGGCCTCACCCCGCGCGAGGGCGAGATTCTGGGATACTTGGGTCGCGGCCACGGCATCGCGTTCGTGGCCGATGCGCTCGTGATATCGGAGAGCACCGTGCGCACGCACGTGAAGAGCATTTACAAGAAGCTCGGCGTGAACTCCCGCGAGGAACTCGTGTCGAAGGTGGGGGAGGAGTAGGGGCGCGGTCGAGGAGACTTGTGCTGGGGTCGCGCGCCTCTTGTACGAGGCTAGTGCGATGGCTCCACGAGAAGTGCGACGGCATCCTGTCTGTTTTCGACGCCCAGTTTTCTATAAAGGCGGATTGAATGGCTCTTTGCAGTGCCGGGGGTGACGAACATTTCCTCGGCAATTTGGGCAAGAGTGAGCCCGTGGGCCAGATGCAGTAGCGTTTCTGCCTCGCGCGGAGACAGTCCGTATTGGTCGGTCACCGTTCCGAGACGCAGAGAAAGGGCCTCCTCGTAGGCATCGCGAGCTTCCTCGAAGACGACGCTGCAAGCCTTCTCGCCAAGGTCGTTGTTGCTGACTCCTTCCAGCGTTGACATGTCTTTTTTGGGCTCGTTTTTGGCCCAGCCCCGAATCCAATGGGTACGTCTCGGTGCGAGGGCGGTGACCGCGCAGCCGACGACAAGCATCAAAATGAGTCCAAGGGCCATGGATCCAAGAAAATCGGGCGTGAGGTTTTTCAGTGTGGTCGAAGCCACCTCTACCCCGATGATGTTCAGAGCGCAAAAACTCCATCCTACCGCCAGGGCGACGGCTCGGGACGCTCCGATTCCAACAACAAAATCGGCCAAAACGATCCAGGCCACTACTTGGTAGATCATGCCCGCAGCCAAAAGGAAATAGACAGCGGCGAAGGACACTTGCGGTCCCACGACGATGCGTAGTACAACGGCAAGGGCTACTACAACGAGGGCGGTCGAGTGCAAGGCGGCGAAGGACGTTCTTGAGAGCCCTTTGGAGGACGCCCTCAGGATTGCGGTGCCCACCAAGCAACTGGCCACGATGCCCACGGCCATCATCCATAGATGGGTATCTGCCTCACCTTCCGCCTGAATGCGGGAGAGAAGCGTGCACGCGTCGCCGAACAGCGCGAGAAGTACGGCCATTGCCCCGAGCGAATGCCGAGAGGTCTCTTTTGTGTCAGAAACTCCCATTTTCCTCCCTAGCCTGCTCTTTTCTACCAAATGGATGACAAGAATTGAGCGAATCGAACCATTGCGGCAGAAGCGCGATTTGCTCACCGATTATAGCATGGCGTCACGCCGAGAGGCGGTGGCCAAAGGAGGGGAAGGAATTCTCCGCTCGCACTGAGGGCGCTCGTCGCCGTGCTCTCCGCTCTTGCTCGGCAGGTAACTGACGCAGGCGCCGCTTGGCGCAGAAGGAGGAGAACTGTTATGGAAAGCACGTTGAGCCGCCGCTCTTTTCTCGCCGGTCTCGCCCTTACAGGCACGGCCGCCGCAGCTGCCGGACTGGCCGGCTGTGCGCCGGCGCCCGCAATGTCGGATGCCGGCAGCGACTCGAGCGCGGAAGCTGACGAAGTTGTCGCAGGCCTTGTTGAGGTCGATCCCGCCCAGATCGCCCGTGAGGTTGACTGCGACATCCTCGTGTGTGGCGCCGGTGCCGCCGGTCTGACTGCTGCCGCTTATGCCGCCGAGCAGGGTGCCAAGGTAATTTGCATCGAGAAGACGAGCGCATGCTGCGACGGCGGCGCGAATCATGGCTTTATCAACACGAAGCTCGGCCTCGCCAATGGTGGAGCGCCCATCGGGGTTGACGAGGCGGCAAACTTCCTGTTCCTGATGAACGACGGCTTGGGCGACACGCGCATCCACCGCGCTTATGCGGAGTACTCGTCGGTGGTGGGGGACTGGCTTGTGGACGTGGGCAATGCGACTGGTCATGCCGTGGAGATTGTCGCCCTTCCCGGGGACGCTCACGATTGGCTCACCGGCATGAAGTGGGATAATATTACCGAGATGGAGAGGGACTACGCACTGTCCCAAGGGGCGGAGATCCTTTTCCGCATGCCGGTAGTGCAGTTGGTGCGAGGCGAGGACGGCCGCGTGACCGGCGCTATCGCCGAGGACCTCGAGGCTGGGGAATACGTGCGTTACAACGCATCTAAGGGCGTGCTCCTCGCAACCGGTGGCATCATGGGCAATCCCGACATGATCCGCGAGTACGTGCCTGCCTTCGATCCTGATACCCTGTTCGACCCCTCCCCGAACTCTCCGGAGGGAGGTGAGGACGGTGATGCTATTCCGATCTGCCAGCAGATTGGCGCTCGTATCGGCGACAAGCCCTTTGCAGCTGAGGTTCATTTTCTGAAAGGCGCCATGCCTTCGGAGGGCGTGCTGTTTGTGGACGGATTGGGCGACCGCATGCCCGACAACGCGACGATGCTGCGTGAGGACTATCGCGCTAACATCATGAGTCGTCGCCCGGGCAAGTGCACATGGCGTATCATCGACAGCAAGCCGGGCTACCCTGAGACTTATCCGCCCTCGCCGGTGCAGCCTGACTACCAGGATGTGGGGGATCCCTTCGATACCTGGGAAGAAATGGCCGAGGCAAGAGGGTTTGACCCTCAGGTACTGAAAGCAACCGTGGAGGATTGGAACCGCTACATCTCCGAAGGCCGCGATCAGCGCTACGGGGCCGATTTATCCTCGGCTATGCCGCTGGACACGCCGCCCTACTATGCGCAGGTGTGTCCGGGCGTCTCCTTCTCCTTCATCGGGGGGCCGGTCATCGATGAGAAGATGCGTGTAGTCGACGAGGGCTATCGACCCATCGAGGGGCTTTACGCCGCCGGCTGCTCTACCTCCGGGTGTCTTGGCGTCTACTACAATTTCTCGTGGGGCGGCTTCGGCCGCACCTGGAGCGAAGTGTCGGGCTATCTTGCCGCGAAGGATATGCTCGAGCGCGCATAGCGCGAACTTTGCCCTCCCCGCGCCCCGGTTCCCCCCGGGGCGCCTTTTGCGTAGGTCCCTATGCTTTTGGGATTACTTGACGGGAGGCAGGCGCCCTTTCCCCCTGCTCCCTTCCGTAGAAAATCCATGCAGGGGGTATGGGCGGGTTTTCCCGCTCGGGTGCCTTGTGGTACCATAAACCGCTGTTGTATTCGCGTTTCGAAGGGACTTAATTCATGTCAGGGCATTCTAAGTGGGCAACCACCAAACATCGCAAGGCCGCGCAGGACGCTAAGCGCTCGGCTCTGTTCTCCAAGCTGGCTCGCAACATCACCGTGGCCGCCAAGGAGGGTGGCGACCCGAACCCCGACAACAACGCGTCGCTGGCCGCCGCTATCGAGAAGGCCAAGGGCTACTCCATGCCCAAGGACAAGATCAAGACCGCCATCGACAAGGCTTTCGGCTCCGGCAAGGATGCCGCGAACTACGAGACCGTCGTCTACGAGGGCTACGGCCCGGCGGGTGTGGCGGTGCTCTGCGAGGCGCTGACCGATAACCGCAACCGCACCGCCGCCGATGTGCGCGCCGCCTTCTCCCATTCTGGCGGCAACCTCGGCACCTCCGGCTCGGTGGCCTTCCAGTTCGACCGCAAGGGCCAGATCATGGTGTCCAAGGAGGTCGAGACCGGCGACAAGAAGAACCCCATCGGCCCGAACGGCGCCGCTGCCGACGAGGAGGAGTTCATGCTCGCCGTGGCCGAGGCCGGCGGCGACGACTACGAGGACGCCGACGAGGAGTGGATCGTCTACACCGCGCCGGGCGATCTCATGGCCGTGGTGAAGGAGCTTGAGGCCCAGGGCATCCAGGTGAAGGGCGCCGAGATGACCATGATCGCCAACACGCCGTCGGCGGTATCGGTGGCCGACGCCAAGAAGGTCATGCGCCTCATCGACAAGCTGGAGGAGCTGGAGGATCTGCAGGCGGTGTACCACACCATGGACATCACCGACGAGATCGCCGAGGCGCTCGACGAGTAGCTTTCTCGAGCGTTAATGTCAATCGCGCTATGAAGGGCGCCGGGCCACAGGGCTCGGCGCCTTTTGCCTTTCGGGGACGTAACGGGGCCGCGCAACATTCTGGAAACATAGTCGCGAGGAAATCTGATAGGGTGAAACTTAGGTAAGCGCGCGATAGACTCTTTGTGCAGCAGCGAGGGAGTCCCGCGCAGGACGAAAAGGGAGGCTCCATGGGTTTTCTCGAAGGTAAGACCGCCATCATCACCGGTGCCGGGTTCGCGGCGCTCAAGGACGGATCCGCCGGTTCCATCGGCTACGGCATCGCCACCGCCTACGCCAAGGAGGGCGCGAATCTGGTCATCACCGGTCGCAACGTGAAGAAGCTGGAGACGGCCAAGGAGAAGCTGGAGTCCGAGTACGGCATCCAGGTGCTCTGCGTGGCCGCCGACGTGAACGCCGGAGCCGACAACCAGGCCGTGGTGCAGAACGTCATCGATCAGGCCATCGAGAAGTTCGGCCGCATCGACGTGCTGGTGAACAACGCCCAGGCCTCCGCTTCCGGCGTGACGCTGGCCGACCATACCACCGACCAGTTCGACTTGGCTATCTACTCAGGTCTGTACGCCACCTTCTACTACATGCAGGCGTGCTATCCCTACCTGAAGGAGACCAAGGGTTCGGTCATCAACTTCGCCTCCGGTGCGGGGCTCTTCGGCAACTTTGGCCAGTGCGCCTACGCCGCCGCCAAGGAGGGCATCCGCGGCATGAGCCGTGTGGCCGCCACCGAGTGGGGCCCTGACGGCATCAACGTGAACGTGGTGTGCCCGCTGGCCTGGACGGCTGCCCTGGAGAACTTCCAGGAGGCCTACCCTGATGCCTTCACGGCCAACGTGCACATGCCCCCCATGGGCCACTACGGCAACGTGGAGACCGAGATCGGCCGCGTCGTGGTGCAGCTTGCCAGCCCCGACTTCAAGTTCATGAGCGGCGAGACCTTGACGTTGGAAGGCGGCATGGGCCAGCGCCCGTAATTTCGCTTGCTTTTCACAAACATATGTTCTAAAATGAGCCCCACTCGAATTTGGAAAGTGGGGCTTATCTTTTGGCTGGCAAGACACGCATCGTGATGGGGATCGATCCCGGGCTCGCCCATACGGGCTGGGGGGTCATCGAGCAGTGCGGGCCGCATCTGGCGTGTGTGGCCTACGGCTGCGTGGCCACGCCGGCGTCCCGTCCGTTGGCCGAGCGTCTCATGAAGATCCACCATCAGATCGGCGCGGTGGTCGAGCGCTTCCGTCCGGAATGCGTCGGCATCGAGACGGTCTGGTTCGGGCAGAACGTCACGGCCGCCTTTGCCACAGGCCAGGCCCGTGGGGCGGCGCTCGTGGCCTGCGCTGAGGGCGGCCTTGCCGTGGGCGAGTACACCCCGCGCCAGATAAAGCTCGCCGTGGTGGGGGAGGGCTCGGCCGAGAAGGACCAGGTGCAGTACATGGTGCGGCACCTGCTTTCCCTCGATCGTCCGCCGGAGCCCGACCACGCCGCCGACGCGTTGGCGGCGGCCATTTGCTATACGACCCACGAGAACGGAAGGCTCTCATGATTGCGTTTCTGAACGGAACTGTGGCGGCGGTGTTGCCTCCGCAGACAGCTTATATCGATGTCGCCGGCGTGGGCTACGCGGTGGCCATGCCCGGGGGCGACTTGGGGAAGCTCTCCGTGGGGGATATGGCCCGCGTGCTCACCTACTTGTCCGTGACCGAGAACGGCATTGCGCTGTTCGGTTTTCTCTCCGAAGAAGAGAAAGTGCTATTCGAAAAGCTCATCGGTGTGTCGAAGGTGGGGCCGAAGATGGCCCTGGCGGCCCTTTCCACGTTCTCGCCGGCCGAACTCGCCGACGCTATCGCCTCCCAGGACATCGCGCGGGTGTCCCACATCCCCGGCGTGGGGAAGAAGACCGCCGAGCGCATCATCCTGGAACTGAAGGGCACGCTGGAAGCAGACATGGAGTCGCTGTTCAGCCAGGGCGCGTCCGGGCCCGCGCGCAGTGTGGCGGTGCAGGGGGCTACCGAGGCGCTCCTTTCCATGGGCTTCACCTCCGCCGAAGCCGAGGTCGCCCTGAAGGGGGCTCCCGAGGGCGCGGGCGAGGGCGCGCTGCTACAATATGCCTTGAAACGTTTGGGAAGTCGATAGGAAGTCATGGCATTCGATCTGGACATAGAGGGCATGGTGTTCGAAGCTGCGCGGGACGGCGCGGGCGCGCAGGGCTCGGCATCGACGCCCGGGCATGAGCGCGCGGTGGCCCCGACGCTTACCGAGGACGACCTGGAGCTGGATTTCTCCCTGCGTCCCAAGCGACTAGACGACTACCTGGGCCAGACGAAGGTGAAGGAGTCCCTCGGCATCATGATCGCGGCGGCCCAGGGGCGCGGCGAGCCGGCGGATCATATCCTGTTCTCGGGCCCTCCGGGGCTGGGCAAGACCACGCTCGCCACGGTGGTGGCCAACGAGCTGGGCGCTTCCATCCGTTCCACCTCGGGGCCGGCCATCGCCCGCACGGGGGATTTGGCGGCCATTCTCACCAACCTCGAAGAGGGCGACGTGCTGTTCATCGACGAGATCCACCGTCTGAACCGCATGGTGGAAGAGGTGCTGTATCCGGCGTTGGAGGATTTCGTGTTGGACATCGTCGTGGGCAAGGGCCCGGCGGCCCGCTCCATCCGGCTCGATCTGCCGCGCTTCACGCTCATCGGCGCCACGACGCGCACGGGCCTGCTCACCGGCCCTCTGCGCGACCGCTTCGGCGTGGCCTTCCGCTTGCAGTACTACACGCCCGAGGAGCTCTCGCTCATCGTGTGCCGCTCGGCCTCCATCCTGAACGTTGCCATCGACGAGGAGGGCGCGCTTGAGATCGCCCGTCGTTCCCGGGGCACCCCGCGTTTGGCCAACCGCCTGCTGAAGCGTGTGCGCGACTGGGCCCAGGTGCGCGGCGATGGCGCCATCACCGAGGACGTGGCCGCCGAGGCGCTCACGTTCTTCGAGGTGGATCATCTGGGCCTCGATGCCGTGGACAACCGTCTTCTGGAAGTGCTTTGCGTGCAGTTCGGCGGCCGCCCGGTGGGCCTGACCACCCTGGCGTCGGCGCTGGCGGAGGATCCCGGCACGGTGGAGGATGTGTATGAGCCCTTTCTCATGCAGCAGGGCCTTATGATGCGCACGCCCAAGGGGCGCCAGGCCACGGCCGGCGCCTGGGAACATCTGGGGCTTGTACCGCCAGAGGGATGCTAGCCGTAGCTGAGGCAATTTCGACTGTCGTCGTTTCCGTAGGGGGCGACCTTGGTCGCCCCTTACCGCGGCGTTGGCGCTGTCGGGGGGGCAGACCAAGGTCTGCCCCTACGGAGGGATTGGAGGAACAACGGTGTTCGAGCAAGACTATCTGATGCGCCTCATCGCGCAGCTTCTAGGGGCCATTCGGCGCTCCATGGAGCGAGCGGCCGGCGAGGAGGATCCGGACGGGGCCGCACGGGCCCTCGACATGGCGCTGGGAGACGCCACCGACTTGGATGGCGAGGCGCTGCTCTCCCTCGCGCCCGAATCGCTGGCCTCGGTGCTGCAGGTGTCGGGGGTCGACCCGCACCTTACGGAGTACATCGCCCGCAGCCTCATGCTCTCCGGCCGCTACCACGGTGAGGCGGGTCGTGCGGATATGGCCGAGCTGCGACGCGCCCAGGGTCGCGCCGTCGCCGCCGCCTTCGGGCACGAGTTGGGTTCCGACCCCGTCAGCGACGAGACCCTGGAGGCGCTTATGACCGCAAGTGATGGAGAAGCGTAAATTCCCCGAGGAAATTGGCCGAAGTTAGCGTATAGTTATAGCGCGCTCCCAAAAGGGAGCTGGGCTTCGCGCCCGTATTGCTATACCCGCTCGTCAGACGTGCGGGAGGAAAGAGGAAAGTATCATGGCGGAAGGCACTGTCAAGTGGTTCAACCCCGAGAAGGGCTACGGCTTCATCTCCCAGAATGACGGCGAGGATCTCTTCGTCCACTTCTCCGAGATCAAGATGTCGGGCTTCAAGACCCTCAACGAGGGCGACGCCGTTACCTTCGAGGTGACTGAGGGCCAGAACGGCAAGCTGCAGGCGAGCAACGTGGAACGTATCTAACTTTTAGAAACTGACATGACGCCAAGGGCCCGGGAGCAATCCCGGGCCCTTTTTGCTGCTAGTGGGTATTCCAGGCGAGGAAGGCCCAGGTGACGGTGCGGGGTTCGGCAAGGCGCCAAGCGAGTTGGGGGACGCCCTTGCGGTCGGGAGCGCCGGCGGTCTCGTTGGGAATGAGGTTCGCGGCGAGCCATTCCCGCAAGTTGGCGCGCGCCTGCTCGCGCTCCTCGTCGGAAGCGCGCACGGCCGCGGAGTCGTCGATCATGGCGATCAACTTCTCGTAGGCGTCTTCGGGAGTGGCGAATGTGTCGTCGCGGGTGCTGTCGATATAGCGCACCTCTGCCTTGATCCCCTCATTGGCCAAGATGTTGAACGCGTACAGGTAGTCGCGGCCGAGCACCGAGGGCAGCCCCACGGCGGCCAGGATGCGCTCGTCGACGCGGGGGGAGGAGCCGGTGGCCAGCGTGATGCACACCCGCCGGCGCGCCACTTCCGTCAGGCGCAAAAGGGCATCGCGCAAATCGGCCGTGGCGATGGAGCGCGAGGCGATGGCCACGTCGGTCATGCCCTCGCGCACGCCGAAGGCCGGCCAATCGTCCTCCCAGCTCATACGCTTGGGAAAGACGGTGCGCACGCCGGCTTCGTCAAGGCGCGCTTGCATCTGATCCAGCATGCCCTGGGAGAAGTCGGCGGCCACCACCTTGTGCCCCGCCTCGCCGAGCGGCACGGCCAGGGCTCCGGTGCCGCAGCCCATGTCGAACACCGTTTCGCCGGGGCGAATCTCCGCGTATTCCAAGAACTTCTCCACATAGAGGTTCGGGGCGTCCTTGGTGGTGAAGGTGGCGGAGCGCTTGTCCCAGAACGCCGCGTCATCGGCATGGCGCTGCACCTTCTGGAGCTCTTTCCACTCCTCGTTCCAATCCGTTGCGGTGAGCAAGGGTGTAAATTCGTCGTGCATGGGGCCTCCAAGCCGTGTCGTCGGTCGTTCAGCCATTATACTTCTTGGGAAACGATTCATGCGCTTTACCATGCTTTCGAGCGGGAGAGAGCGTAGAGGAAGTGTCCGGTGTTCCAACCGAGCGAGTTCCGCAGCGACTCGAACAGGACTAAATGTCCTGTTCGACAAAGCGAGGACTGTCTGAGCGAATTGGAATACCGGACGCTTCCGACCGGTGGAGAGCTGCAACAAGAGGAGATGCTATGCAGGTAGAGCTTCTGTACCATACGCCCGATCCCGAGCGCGCCATCGCCACGGCGGCGCGGCTGTGCTATGCGCCGGTGGGCGCGAGCGAGCTGATGGAGACCATGCCGCCGGAGCGCGTGAAGAGCGTGCTTTCCACCATCATGGGCTCGGGGCACTTCTCCACGCTCGAGCACGCGAGCTACACCTTCGCCGTCGACGGCGTGTCCCGCGCGCTCACCCACCAGCTGGTGCGCCATCGCATCGCCAGCTTCAATCAGCAGTCCCAGCGCTACGTGAAGTTCAAGGGCGAGATTCCCATGGTGAAGCCCGCCACCGTGGCCGCCGATCCCGAGTGCGACCGCCTCTTCGACGAGGCCGCCGCCGCCGTGGCCGAGGCCTATCGGGCGCTCGTGGACGCCGGCATTCCCGCCGAGGACGCGCGCTACCTTCTGCCCAACGCCTGCGAGACGAAGATCGTCATCACCATGAACGTGCGCGAGCTTCTGCACTTCTTCGAGCTGCGTTGCTGCAACCGCGCCCAGTGGGAGATCCGCGAGATGGCGTGGAAGATGCTGGAGCTCGCCCGTCCGACGGCGCCGTACATCTTCGCCGATGCCGGCGCGCCCTGCATCCACGGCACCTGTCCGGAGGGCAAGATGACCTGCGGCAATCCCTACCCGCGCGTCGACCGCTCGCAGCTCGACGCTTAGGACGGCTGTATGACCAAGCAGAAAAGCGATCTGTCCCGCGCGTTTTCCGAAGACGGGGCCATAAAGACCCACGTGGGCGGTCAGGCCCTCATCGAGGGCGTCATGATGCGCGGCAAGTACAACTGGGCCGTGGCCGTGCGCGAGCCGGACGGCGCCATCTACGTGGAGGAGCACGACCTGAATTCCGGCAAGGACAAGAACGGCTGGATGTACTGGCCGCTCGTACGCGGCTGCCGGGCGCTCGTGGAATCGCTCATGCTGGGGTTCAAGGCCCTGGAGATCGCCGCCTTGCATGCCTTCGGCGACGAGGAGGGCGAGCAGAAGGCCGCCGCCGAGGCGACCGACGAGGCTATCGACTACGAGGCGACGCTGACCGACGGCTCCGAGACCGAGAAGGAGGAGGCCGACTTCGGGCACCGCGAGATGGTGATCTCCATGGTGGTGGGCCTCGTGCTGGGTGTGGTGCTGTTCATCGTGGCGCCGGCGGCCATCACGAACCTCATCGTGGGGGAGTACGATGACCACACGCTGGCCTGGAACATCGTGGACGGCCTTCTGCGCGTGGCCGTGTTCGTCTTCTACATCTGGCTCATCGGCCGCATGGAGGACATCAAGCGCATGTTCATGTACCATGGCGCCGAGCACAAGGCCATCCACTGCTTCGAGCACGGCCTTCCCATGACTCCCGAGAACGCCCGGCAGTTCCCGCGTCTGCACGTGCGCTGCGGCACCGCCTTCCTCATCATGGTCATGGTCATCGCCATTCTCGTGTACACCATCTTCCCCTTAAACGCCATCATCTCCGGCTTCGGGGTGCCCGACGGGCTGCCGAAGCTCGTTCTCGTCATCGTGGCGCGCATTGTGCTCATGCCCGTTATCGCCGGCATCTCCTACGAGATCACGGTAAAGTGGGCCGGCAGCCATCCGGAAAACCCGCTCGTGAAGGTAATACTCTGGCCCGGTATGCAGATGCAGTACCTCACCACCCACGAGCCCGACGACGCCCAGATGGAGTGCGCCATCGCCGCCATGCAGGCGGTGCTCGCCCGCGAGGACACCGAGGAGGAAAAGGCGGCCGCAAAGCCCGTGCCCGCTGCTTCCTGATCCGCGCCGCCATGCTCCCTTCCGCCAGGGCCGTCAATAAGCTGTGACCAACCCGTAGCGCCGGCGAAACCACGACAAATTGACTGAACGTTAAAATTCCCACGTAGCTATTCGGAACGACGGCCCAGATAGGAGCGTGGGAACATGGAGCCGCTGATTTCCGCTCGGGATCTGAAGAAGAACTTCGGCAAGGTGGAGGCGCTCAAGGGCGTCTCGCTCGATGTGGCGGAAGGCGAGAAGGTCGTCGTCATCGGGCCGTCCGGCTCGGGCAAAAGCGTGCTCATCCGCTCTATCAACGGCCTGGAGCGTCCCGACTCCGGCGAGCTGATCGTCAACGGCATCGATATGATGGCCAAGAAGGTGGACACGCGCAAGCTGGCCAGCGAGGTGGCCATGGTGTTCCAGGGCTACAACCTCTACCCTCATAAGACCGTGCTGGAAAACGTCACCTTCGCGCCCATCAAGGTGCTGAAGGTGCCGAAGGCGGAGGCAGAGGAGGCGGGGCGCGCCTACTTGGAGCGCGTGGGACTGTCCAGCAAGCTTGACAAGTACCCCGACCAGCTCTCCGGAGGCCAGCAGCAGCGCGTGGCCATCGCCCGGGCGCTGAACATGCACCCGAAGATCATGCTTCTCGACGAGCCGACGAGCGCCCTGGATCCGGAGATGGTCAACGAGGTGCTCGACGTCATCAAGTCGCTGGCGGAGACGAACATGACCATCGTCATGGTCACCCACGAGATGGGACTCGCGCGCGATGCCGCCGACAAGGTGGTGTTCATGGAAAACGGGCTCGTGGTGGATGAGGGCGCGCCGGCCTACCTCTTCGGCCCCGATTCCAACGAGCGCGTGCAGGCGTTTCTCTCCAAAATACTGTGAGGGGGTGCGCGATGGACGTGGCGATCCTGGCAGACGAGAAGATCGGGATGAGCAGGGCGGCCGTGCTGAGCGGGGCGCACCTCACGCGGCGCGCCTTCGTGCGGCTGGCCGGCGCAGCCGCAGTGGGCGCGGCCCTGGGTAGTGCGGTGCTGCCGCTTTCCGGCTGCGCGCCGGCAGGCGACGTGCTGCGCGTCGGCACGAAGATCGACGTGCCCGGCTTCGGGTTCCAGAACCCCGAGACGGGAAGCGTGGAGGGGCTGGAGGTGGACGTGGCCCGCGAGCTGGCCGCACGGCTCAAAGGCGATGCCAACGCCCTGGAGATCGTGGGCGTGAACGTGACCACCCGCGGGGCGATGCTGGACAACGGCACCCTGGATGCGACGCTCGCCACCTTCACCATCACCGACGCGCGCAAGAAGACCTACGACTTCTCGCGGCCTTACTACATCGACCACATCGGCGTGCTCGTGCTGAAGAAGTCGGGCATCACCGATCTGGCGGGCCTCGACGGCAAGACCGTGGGCGTGGCGCTGTCGGCCACTACCAAGGACAAGCTGGGGGCGGCGGCCGCCGAGGCGGGCATCACGCTGAAGTTCGCCGAGTACGCCACCTATCCCGAGATCAAGATCGCGCTCGTGGCCGGGCGCGTGGATGCCTTCTCCGTGGACAGCTCCATTCTTCTGGGATACCAGGACGACACCACCTACTTGCTGCCGACGCAGTTCGCGCCCCAGGAGTACGGCGTGGCCACGAAGAAGGGCAGCGAATATTCCAAGCCCATCGACGACGCCATTGCGGCCATGGAGGCCGACGGCACCTTGCGCGCGCTGAAGGAGCGCTGGGGCTTGTCGCTGGTAACCGAGGCCGATGTGGAAGCCGAGCAGAGCGCCGGCGGCACGGGCCTGGGGGCGGGAGATCCGGCCGACGGCGCGGAAGGGGGCGCGTCCCGATGACGGAGATATTCGCGCCCTACAAGTGGGAGGCGCTCTTCGCGCGCTGGCCCGACATCCTGGCCGCTTTCGGCATGACCGCGGCCATCTCGGCGCTGGCCCTCGTCATCGCGCTCGTTCTGGGCTTCGTCTTCGGCGTGTTCGCCGTGTCGCGCTTCCGCATTCTGCGGGCGCTTACGCGCGTCTACGTGGAGACGGTGCAGAACATTCCGCTGCTTTTGCAGGTGTTCGTGCTCTACGCCGTGTTCCCGCTGCTCGGGCTCACCATCGCCTCGTTCTGGATCGGCGTCATCGCCATCGGCGCCTACCATGGCGGGTATATGTCGGAAGTGGTGCGCAGCGGCATCGGCTCGGTGCACCGCGGCCAGTTCGAGGCGGCCAAGAGCCAGGGCTTCTCGCCCGTGCAGACCATGACGCTCATCATCCTGCCCCAGGCCATGCGCATCATCTTGCCGCCTCTGGCCGTGCAGGCCGCCAACCTCGTGAAGAACACCTCGGTGCTCGCGCTCATCGCCGGCGGCGAGCTCATGTACTTCGCGAACTCCTTCGCCGGGGACACGAGCTACTACGGGCCGGCCTACGTGGCCGCCGCCGTGCTGTATTTCGCCATCTGCTTCCCGCTCTCGCGAGGTGCCGTGTATCTTGAGCATCGCATGGGCGCCCACCGCCACGTGGCCACCGGCGACGCCACCGAGGCGCTTGCGGCCGACGCTTTGGAGGTGACGCCGGGCACCCACGACATCACCGGGCACGCGGCCGCCCAGGCCATGGCCGCCGGCGTGACGACCATGGTGGAGGGCACGAGCACGCTGGTGCCTCCCGTGATGGACAAGGGCCGCTACCTCACGTACGCGGAGCTTTACGGCATCGACGCGCCGGCGTGGCCCGATCGTCGCACCGTGGCGCCCCGCACGCCGCGGAACCGTCGCGGAATCGCTCGCGTGCGCGGCGCCATCGGTCGCACCGGCGGCCGTCGCAAGGGCAAGGGCCGGAGAGGAGGCCAGAAATGAGCGACATCGCCGCTTTGCTCACCTGGACGAACATCCGCTTCCTTTTGGAAGGGCTCGGGCTCACCCTCGTCATCTCGGCGCTGGCCATCGCCTGCTCTGTTGTGCTCGGCGCCGTCATCTCCATCATGCGCGGATCCTCCTCGCGTCTGCTGCGCGGCTTCGCCATCGCCTACGTGGAGCTGTTCAAGAACACCCCGCTGCTTCTGTGGATCATGTTCACGTTCTTCGTAGCCCAGCTGCCGCCCTTGCCCGCGGCGGTGCTCGCCTTCACGCTGTTCACCGCGGCCTCGGTGGCCGAGATCGTCCGCGGCGGTTTGGCGAGCGTGCCGGCGGGGCAGTACGAGGCCGCCCATTCCCAGGGATTCTCGGCGCCTCAGATGTACCTGTACATCATCTTGCCCCAGGCCCTGCGCAACATGGTGCCGGCGCTGCTTTCGCAGTTCGTGACCACCATCAAGGACACGTCGTATCTGTGGGGCGCCATGGCCCTGCAGGAGCTGATGGGCCGCGGCATGATCCTCATGAACAGCTACAACTCCACGGTGCAGATCTTCGCCATCTTCGCCCTGATGGCGCTCATCTACTTCGTCGTCTGCTTCACTTTGTCGCAGATCGTCCGCGCCTACCAGCGCCACCTCAAGGGCGCACGGTAGGGAAGAAAACTTCTTGACCTCAACGTCGGGTTGAGGTTTATGCTGTGCGGCGGAAATTCTTTGGCGGAAACGAAGGGCGAAGACTATGCCGCGCAAACCGAAGATGCAAACCAGCAACGATCTGATACGCGAGAACTACGGGTGGCCCATGACGGCGGGCCAGGTGGCGAAGCTGACGGGCGTGACGACGAGGGCGCTCCAGCATTACGATGAAAAGGGCCTGCTGTGCCCGAGGCGCTCGGGGGAGGGCGTGGCCAACAACCGCAAGCTCTATAGCCCCGAGGACGTCGACCGGCTCAAACAGATCGTAGTGCTGGGCTCCTACGGTTTCGAGCTCAAGGACATGCCCCCGATTCTCGACGGGGAGAAGAGTCTGACGGATGCTCTGGCGGACCGCATCGAGGAATTGCGTGCTCAGGAGCGCTACCTGCAGCACCTCATTTTGTTCGCGCGCTATGCCGAGATCGTCGGTGACGATCTTTTCGAAACGTTGGCCTTTGGCACCTCCGAGGTAGACGCGTTCGCTGAGCTCGTGCGGAGCTCGCCCGCCTATGCCGATAAAGCCATCCGGTGGGAATCTATGGACGATGCGGGCTTGGAGCAATTATGGGACGAGCTGGGCGCGATCATCGTCGATTTTCTGGGAGGCGACGACGAGGATCCCTTCGCCCATATAGAGTCTACGGTGCGACGACTGAGGGCGTGGTTCTGCACGTATTTCTTCGAAATCGACGATCTTGACCTGCTGGGCATTTGGACGCTCTTCGAGGATGGCAGCGAGGAGGCCGAGTTCGCCGGCGAGGTGGGCGGAGAGGCGACTCCCGGTTTTCTGCAGTCGGCGGTGTTTCTCGTGTGGCTGAAGTCGATGATCTTGGAACTCTCGGCGATGATCGAGGCGGAAGCGGGTGATGATGCGGAGTCGCCCCTCTCTGAGAACCGGGCGGTTTCCCTCGTCGATTTCGTCTGCCGCTCGTGCGGCTACCCCGTCCCGGAGGCTGCGGAGCTCGATGGCGACGAGTGGGATACCATGGTGGAATTTTTCGAAACGGTGGCGGGGTATCTGCAGAGTGCCCTGGAAGACGAGGAGACGATGGCGCTCATTGATCCCGAAAGAGAAAGCGCTGTCGACGGAGCGTTTTTCGAGAGGGCGGCTCGAGCTGCTCGAGAGGTCGAGCTCTTCTCTGAGCGCGGCTAAAAAGTCAGCAGGTCGCGCACGGGCGAGCCCAAGGCGTCGGCGATGCGGCCCAAGTCGTCAATGCCCACGCCGACCCGGCCGGTCTCGATGCGCCAGATGTGGGATTTGCTGCTGCCGATCATGAGGGCCAGCTGGCTTTGGGAAAGCCCCTGCTCCTCGCGTACCGCGCGGATACGCTTTCCCAGGGCCTGTCTTTTCTGTTCGATGTTCATGGGGAAAGCATATGTGCTACCATTAACGAACCGACTTCAAATATGAAGCCACAAGCTTATGGAGAGACTGGCGAGGAAAGAAGGAGGCCGCATGGCAAGTTCGCGCGCAAACCTTTCGAAGAAGGCGAAGCTCATTGGAATCGGGGCGGCGATTGGCTTGGTGATCGGCGCCTTCTCGGTCTTCATGCTGCTCACGTACAACCCGCCGGACAAGCAGCAGGAGCCCAATGTTGACGTCGCCGTTCTCATGAGCGAGATCTCGCAGATCAACGAACTGGCTACTGCATCGCAGACCTACACCGTCGTCGAGAAGGTCGAGAGCAACAGCAAGCTGTTCGATACCATCGACATTCCCTTCTCGGAGAACTTCTTCATTCTTACTTACATGGGCGAGTTGAAGGCGGGCGTGAATCTGGATGAAGCTCAGGTTGCGCTGGAGGGGACGACCGTAAAGGTGTCGCTGCCGCAGGCGACCATCCTATCGGACGCCATCGACACGACCAGTTTCAAAGTATTGCACGAGCAGAACAACTTCCTCAACCCCATCGGCGTGGAGGACGTCACGCAGTACATCGACGAGTCGCGCCAAGAAGCGGAGGCTGCCGCCATCAGCGGCGAGGTGCTCAACGAGGCCCAGGAGAACGCCGTCTCGTCCATCGAGGCCCTGCTCGGCGCCGCCCTGCCAGAAGGCTACACGATCGAAGTCGGTCTTGCTGAGGCCTAATGATCCGAGTTCTAATACGAAAGGGAAAGCTATGAAAAAAGCGATCATGCTGTTTTTTGTCGGATGTCTGGCCGTTTGCTGCAGCTGCGCTCATCCGGGCTCAGAGCCGAACGAATCTCAAGAGAACGAAATTGTATATGCCGATCAAGAGTTTATCGGTTCGTTGAGTCAAGCGCTTCAGGCAAGGTTCGATTTTGCCGATGCGGTTGATGAGACGACGGCTGAGTCGTTGGCGGAGACCGTGAGCGTCGAAATCGAAAAGTTGACTCCATACAAAACGCGCCAGTTTGAGGATGCGAAACTCCAAGAGAAGTTTTTGTCATACCTTAACCTTCTGGAGGAATCGAAAGAGCTGACAAAAGATATGGGTGTTAACGACGACACCTTCTACAATGATTGGGATTCGCTCTACAACGAAAGAACGGTGATGCTCAAAGATTTCGTTGATAACTACGGGCTTACGGTGGATGAGGCGCATCAAGAAACCTTGGACGATTTGCTGCGCCGAGGGCAAGCGGTGGAAAAGGCGGATTCTGAGAGGGATGCGGTTGAGCAGTTAGTCTCGTCACTCAATTTCGATAAGGCGAGTGACGAAGAAGGCTTATTCTTCACGTACACCGCTATCGGTGAGAATGATACTGAGCTCAATCTCGAAGACGTTTCTTTGGTTCTTGCCCTCTATGACGAGGATGGCGTTAAGGTAGAGGAGACCTATGCTGGAACCAATTCTTGGCCAAAAGGAGAGAAGGTCAAGTTCGAGGCAATGAGCGATGTAGACGCTGCCGAAATAAAGGTATCTTTGGATTACTACACCGTTGCTGATTGATCGCGCAGATTCTTGAGAGGCCAACTGATCAGCTTAGATATGTGTTCTCCTCCTAGGGGTCATTGCCAGTTCTAGGAGGGGAGATTGAATGCTGGCGACCAACGCTGCTTCAAGGGCATGCGGCAAGCAAGAGATCCAAAATCTTTCTGGCGAGTCGAGACTAATGCTAGGCATCGATTTACTTTGGAGACATAGGATGATGTCGAATAAAATAAGCTATCGATGTTCACTTTCTGTCCCGAAGTTATGATACGTGCTAAGCAAATGTATTTAACGATAGGTGCGATATGGACAATTCACTGGCGATCGGCTCTGATGTTACAGGATTTACTTTCAGTATAGAATTCCCCAAGGCGAAACTTCTGCCAGCTGCAGGGGGGTCATCTAATGCGTCCACCTCTCCGAAAGAGAACTTCATAGAGGGCGAAACGCGATGGGAGGTCAGACTAGATCATGCGGATAAAATGGATTGCACCATTGCTGTTTCAAGTGGGATTATTGCAGGTCTGATCGATTCTTTCTTCGTGGGAAAATTCTCCCTTGAACGAGCGAATGAGTGGGGCTCGGACAAGGTCAACGATTTTGTCATCTCGATGGCGAAGCTGGCCGGGTATGAAGGAGACGACCTTCCGGGAGCAATCCATTATCTCGAAGACAAGTTCAAGTTTGCGGCAGACGGAAACACACTTGATTTCGGAGGTGGGTGTCAGCACCACCTCAGGGATTTCTCCCATCATTTCAGCTTATGCGGTCTCGTTTGCTCGATATTTACTCAGTTTACAGGCAAGGTTATAGGCGCTGATACAGCTGGACGACTCCTAGTAATAGATGTGCCTAAAACCCATAGGCAGTTCCTTGGCAAGAGCTTTGGGGAGAAAGTGACGCTCGGCACTGTTTCCTGGGTTATGCATATTGCGAGCGATGTTGCAGGTTCGAGCAGCAATCCCGGCGAAGGAACCGGGATTCCAGGTCCTATACTGTCGCTCGTCAAACAGCTCTCTGCGCTGCCCATCTTCCAAGACGCACGACCGGCAATGAAGCAAACCGAAGACGGGGGGCTCTTTTTTCGCGAGATTGTCTCGAAGATGTTCAACGGGACTTTCTTTGCGACCAGGGATGAGGACGGGAAGATTACCAAGACCTTGCGATTCGATTTCAGGACAGAATTGGGCGTCATCTATGAGGTCGGCAGGCAGGCTATACCCGTTATCCTCAACCAGTGTCTCATAAGGTCGTTTTATTTCGCTCGGAGACTCGCGCATGAGGTCAAGGCATTGCAGATCGCAAGCCTGAAAGATCTGCAGCGAATAGATCCTGAAGATTTTCTTCCTTTTAGAAACAAGGCGATCGCGCGCATGTCCACGGTGTCCTGCGGCGTCTTCTCGGCGGTCGATCTCTCGGATGCGGCAGTCAGGGCCGCTATCGCGTCAAGGGGCTCTAAAAAGGAGTTTCTTGAGGAGTTCGTGGTCAGGGTCAATTTCGTCGGTCTCGGAACCTTCGCGATTGCGTGCGTGCTCGACGTCAGGGAGGTGCTGAAAGAACGGGATGCTGTTCGAGGACCCTCCGCTGAAAAAGACTATGAGAGGTCTCTTGCTGAGTTCGGATCCTTGGAACTTGGCCCAAGTCAGATTAGGTTGCTTCAATCGCTTCAGAGGGCAATTGTCTTGGATGATATAGATGCTACGAAGTCGTCAAGAAAAAAGAGTGAGAAGCAGCTCTGGTTGGAAGAGTGGGAGACTGCGATTGAGCTCGGTTTGAAGGAACGGGGCCTAATCGCTTCCGAATACCTTCTTGCGCCGGACGAACTTTATCGAGAATTCAATAAACGCGCGAAGGACGACCCCTCCAAGCCCTGGCCTTTCTTGGTTGCGCTGGAGGCCAACCTGTTCGCTCCTTACGAGCCGCTGGGCGCCGAAGGCGACAAGGAATTCAAAAAGCTCAAGTGCAAAGACGGCTATATGCAAGACGTGTTCGCCGTCTCCCAGGATATCGTCTCAAAGGGCGACCTCGAGCGAATGGACAAAGCTCTCAAGCAGGCACGTGCTGACATTGACGCGAAGGTGGCCAAGCGGGTCGTTGGCTTCGTGGGCACTGCCATAGTTGCTGGAGCTGCCACGGTCGCAGCCTTTGTCTTTGCTCCTTACATTGCTCCCCTGATTGCAGGCAAGGCGGTTGCGGGACTTTCGGGCGCAGCATTGACCAGCGCCAGCCTTGCGTTTGTCGGAGGCGGAGCATTGGCTGCCGGAGGTCTTGGGATGGCTGGTGGTACAGCGATCATTGCAGGTGGCGGAGCGCTGCTTGGCACCATTGGCGGGACTGGGGCATCCAGGGTCATAGCAACAATGACGAACGCGGACGGTTTCGTCTTCGCTGAGGCGTCTAAGCTGCTTTGCTATTGCCGATACGTCTTACTGGACAAATACCCATCCATCGATTCAGTGAAGCGGATCCAGGTTTCACTGAACGAGAGAATATTGGAAATGGAGATAACCCTAGAATCACTGAGATATGCAGGGGACTCTGTCGCCCTTATCGAGGAATGCACGACAGATTCAGTCGATGAGGCTGCCGAGGATTCGGCTGCCACTGAGATGGATCCCAAGAAGCAGATGAAGGTACTCTCTAGAAGTTTGAAATATCTCAAGAGGTGCAACCAAGCTTTGGCAAAAGCGGTATCTAATGCTGAATGAGGTTAGGCTGTAATGGGGTTTCTCGACGGAATTGCAGACATTGCAATTAGGGGTGTTGTCGGTTATGCAAGCAGTATCTCTGAAGCTAAAGAAGCTGCCGAGACGCTCGCAATCGCGGAATCCCAGGACGGATGGATTTCGGCCGAGGCTTTTCTTGCTGCCTACGATGTGCGCATATACGATCTCCAGAACGACCAGTATGACATCAAGATAATGAGGGACCGTGACTTTGCCGGAGGCTATGTTCTTTGGAACAAAGCGCGTGATTGCTACCACACTGGCATCGGCTCAGACGTTTACAAAAAGGTCGAGCGCCATTTCAAAGGGTACGGCAACGAGTCGGTCTTCGCTGACAGCGAAAGTGGCGACGAGTTTGTTGTGTCGCTGTTCAGGCTGGAGAACACCGAGTACGACGATCTTCAGGAACTGGGCAATGCTCTTCGCAAGGAATTTGGGCAATATCCTACTTGTGCTGTATGCGAAGAAGGCGAATCGTCGGATACACCAACGCAGCACGGTATTCTGGGGCTCCTCGGGCGTTTATTCGGATAGCGCATCTCTTGATTGTCATGGCCATGGCTCTGTAGCTGCGCATCTGCCGATCTGATGGCTTTCCCGAGAGCATTTTTTTGGTCGATTGCGAGCTCCTCGCAGCTGGCGCTTGCGACATCTGCAGTGCGGACCTCGGGCTCCGATGCTCCAGAGGGTTATGCTATTGAGGTGACGTGAGCAGTCCAAGGGTAGATGCCGAGAGAAAAGCTTTCTGGGGAGTAGGAACCGCCCGTAGGCGACCTTTCTTGATGCGTGCTGTTTTGGATGGTTCGAAGTGGCGAGTTTTTGGAGGATTTCGACGTACGGAGCGGGGAGGCGGGAAGACCCACGCGGCTGGCGTGGCGTTTCGCCAGGTCGAAGATGCTGTGGAGGAAGTTTTTCGCTTGAATTAGGGCAGTTGGGGTGGGGCAATGTCGAAAACCTGGGAAAACTTGCCAGATTTCGCAGAGTTGGCGAACGCGGTTAGGTTGCCGGGGCGATCTCGGGTGACGTTCCCCTGATTTCGCAGAGCTGGCGAACACGGTTGGGTTGCTGGGGATGGTTTCGGGTGATACTTGCCCGGATTCTGCGGTCTCGGCGACCTTGCCGGGGTTTCGACTTACCCCAGATAGCTCAGAAACGGCAGGTAAGCCTGGGCAGAACCGGGGACGGCGAGGGTGATGTCTTGGCCCATGGCGGTGACGGTGACGACGGAGGGGTCGTCGTAGGTGGTGATGGTGGCATCGGTGCCGCTGTAGCTGACGTTGGCCGAGCCGGTCTTCTCGGCGCCCTCGGGCAGGCTCGTCACCTCCCAGCTCTGGATGTCCAGCGCGTCGATGGCGGCGTCCACTTGGGAGGAGGACATGCCCGTGGCCTCGGCGATGCGATCGGCGTTGCCGCGCAGGGCGCTCTCGGCCTTCGATTTCAGGCCCGACACGTCCAGGGCCGCATTGGCCGCGGCGTTCTTGCCGCCCTCGAACAGGCCGGCCAGGGGGTTCTGGAAGTTCTCGAAGGGGCCCTTCATGCCCAGTTGGGGCAGGATGCCGAAAACGGCGATGACGAGGATGAAGGCGGCAATGAGGCCGATGAAGGCTTTGATGATCTTGCTGTCCACGGAATCTCCTCGGGGTGGGTCACGTTGCGCGAAGGCGCCGCCGGAGGTACGTTGATGCTCGGTATTCGCGGGTCGAATGCTGCGATTCGACGGCGTCCAGCATCTATGGTAACCCGCAGGATCTGTCTTCATAAATCGACTACGGGACGCCCATGAAACGGTCATCGACCTTACGGGAACCTTGCGAGGGCGGTTTCGTGCGCGAATGCGGTGCAGGCGAAGGATCTCAGGCGCGGGGCGCGCGAGCGCGAAACGGAGCCGCATGCGGGGACGCGCAGATTTAACGACTTTCTCGCACGGCTTCGCGGCAAATCGTGTATCCTAGGCCCCACGCATTCGCGCGGCCCCAGGGCGGCGCGGCTGCTCAGACAAAACCCCGCGCACGTAAAAATCTCAAGGTGGGGTAAATCGTGCGAACGTGAGGGCCGCATTATGTGGCCGAGAAGGAGGATGGTTCCGTGAAACTGGTTGTTACGGAGAAGAACGACGCGGCAGTGAAGATCGCCGATCTTCTGGGCGCTTCCAAGCCCAAAGCCGACAAGGTGTTCAACACGCCGGTCTACCGGTTCGAAGTCGAGGGGGAGGAGTGGGTGACCATTGGCCTGCGCGGCCACATCCTGGAGCCCGATTTCACCCCGAGCCTTACCTACAAGAAGCGTGGAGGCTGGGAGGGCGTCACCGCCGAGGGCGAGATGCTGCCCGCTGTAGTGCCGGACAGCCTTGCCAAGCCCCCTTTCAAAAAGAAGAAGCCCTTCACCGCCGACGGCGTGGAGCTCAAGGGGTGGAAGATGGAGGCGCTGCCGTATCTCATCTACGCGCCCATCGAGAAGCTGCCCAAGGAGAAGGACATCATCCGCTCTCTGAAGAACCTGGCGAAGAAGGCCGACTCCATTGTCATCGCCACCGACTTCGACCGCGAGGGCGAGCTCATCGGCTCCGACGCGCTGTCGTGCTGCCGCGAGGTGAACGCCACGGCGCCGGTGTCGCGGGCGCGCTACTCCGCCTTCACGAAGCCGGAGATCACCCACGCCTTCGCCAACCTCGTGCCCATGGACGACGACCTGGCCGCCGCCGGCGGGTCGCGCCGCGACATCGACCTCATTTGGGGCGCGGTGCTCACGCGCTACCTCACGCTGGTGAAGTTCGCCGGCTACGGCAACGTGCGCTCCTCCGGGCGCGTGCAGACGCCGACGCTCGCCATCATCGTCGAGCGCGAGCGCGAGCGCATGGCCTTTGTGCCCGAGGACTACTGGGTCATTCGCGGCGCCTTCGATGGCGCTGCTGCGGCCGCCCCCACCCCCGGCGACGGCCCCGAGGCCTTCGAGGCGCCCCACGCCACGGCCCGCTTCAAGGTGGAAGCCGAGGCTGCGGCCGCCATGGCCCGCGTGGAGGGCGCCGTGAGCGCGCGGGTGGCCTCGGTGGAGAAGAAGCGCCGCAAAGTTCCGGCCCCGGTGCCCTTCAACACCACCTCGCTCATGGCCGCCGCTTCCGCCGAGGGCATCAGCCCCGCCCGCTGCATGCGCATCGCCGAGAGCCTGTACATGGACGGCTACATCTCCTACCCCCGCGTGGACAACACGGTGTACCCGGACTCGCTGGATCTGGCCGAGGTGGTGAACGCCATCGCGGCGAACCCCGCCTACGGCCCTTACTGCAAGCAGCTGCTGTCCGCCGGCCCCTTGAAGGCCACCCGTGGCAAGACCGAGACCACCGACCACCCGCCCATCTACCCCACGGCGGCCGCCACGCCCGACGACCTGTCCGCTGCCGACTACAAGCTGTACAACCTCATCGCCCGCCGCTTCTTGGCGACGCTTTCAGGTCCGGCCACGGTGGAGGGCACGAAGATGACGCTTGACGTGGCCGGCGAACCTTTCGTGGCCAAGGGCGACGTGCTGGCTGAGCCGGGCTTCCGCGCCATCTACCCCTACGGGTTGAAGAAGGACGAGCAGCTGCCGGCGCTCTCCGAGGGCTCCACCATCGCCTTCAACGGCGCCACCTGTACGAAGAAGCAGACCGAACCGCCGGCGCGCTATTCCCAGGGCAAGCTCGTGCAGGAAATGGAAAAGCTGGGATTGGGCACGAAATCGACCCGCGCCTCCATCATCGAGCGTCTCTACCAGGTGAAGTACGTGCAGAACGACCCCATCGAACCCTCGCAGCTGGGCATCGCCGTCATCGACGCGCTGGACAAGTTCGCGCCGCACATCACCCATGCGGAAATGACCGCCGAACTGGAGCGCTCCATGGACCGCATCGCCGAGGGGGAGCAGACCAAGGCCGAGGTGGTGGAGACCTCCCGCAACCTGCTCGCCCAAGAGCTGGCGAATCTCATGCCCCATTCCGAGGAGGTGGCCGACGCGCTCTCCGACGCCGTGGCCGCCGACGCCTACGTGGGCCCGTGCCCGAAGTGCGGCAAGGATCTGCAGCTGAAGGCGAGTCACAAGACCAAGTCGATGTTCATCGGGTGCGCCGGCTGGCCCGACTGCGACGTGACCTATCCGCTTCCCAAGGGCAAGATCGAGGCCGTGCCCGAGAAGTGCCCCACCTGCGGCATGCCCCAGGTGAAGGTGACCGTCTTCCGCAGCAAACCGCGCGTGCAGTGCATCGATCCCGCCTGTGCCTCAAACCAGGAGCCGGAGGTCGTGGTGGGCAAGTGTCCCGTGTGCGCGGAGCGCGGCCTCGACAAGAACCTCATCGCCCGGCGCAACCCGCACACGCTGAAGCGCTCCATCACCTGCGAGAACTTTGACGAGTGCCAGACGCGCTACCCGCTGCCCCAGTACGGCGACATCGTCCCCACTGAGGAGGTGTGCGAGCACTGCGGCGCGCCCATGGTGGTCATCAAGACGGCCCGCGGGCCGTGGAAGCTGTGCCCGAACTTCGATTGCCCGGGCAAGGAGGAGGAAGAGAAGGCGAAGGCCGAGAAAAAGAGCGGCCGCTCCAAGGGTGGCCGGAAAGCGGCCTCCAAGAAGTAACTCTGCCGGGGAGGCGCTCGGAGGTGCCTGCTCGCAGCCCGCTGAGCGCTTTATTCCCCTTCCGAACGCGATCAAAGAAATAGCGAAAGGAACGCACGTAGGTCGGCTCCATCCCGGCACGCTTGCTGCTGACGTGGGGCTATTTCTTAACAATCGCGTTCTCCAGGGGTGCTCAGAGGTCTGCGATCAGGCACCTCCGAGCGCTTCTCGCATGGTTGGTTTGATTTAAGTCGAGCAGTGCTGGATTGTCGAGCTTATTGGGCGGCGGCTTCTATTTCGCGGTAGAGGTCGCCGCCTTTGGTGTCGACGGCGACGTAGGTGGGGAAGTCCTTCAGGGTGAGCTTGCGCAGGGCCTCGGTGCCGAGGTCTTCCCAGCCGACAAGTTCGCTTTCGGTGACGGATTTCGCCAGCAATGCGGCGATGCCGCCCACGGTGCAGAGGTAGACGCTGCCGGTTTCCTGGCAGGAGCGCACGACTTCGGGGCTGCGCTTGCCCTTGCCGATGGCGGCGACGATGCCGGCCTCGAAGAGCGCCGGCGTGGCGAAATCCATGCGGCTGGCGGTGGTGGGGCCGACCGAGCCCAAGGGGCGCCCGGCCGCCGCGGGGGTGGGGCCGGCGTAGAAGAGGGTGGCACCTTCCAGATCGAAGGGGAGGTGGCCGGTGTCTTCCAAGCATTGCAGGGCGCGCTCGTGGCCGGCGTCGCGCATGGTGTAGACGGGGCCCGAGAGCAGCACCTCGTCGCCGACCTGGAGGTCGGCGAGGGCCGCGCGGGTCAGCGGCAAGGTGAGGGAGACGGTTTTCGCCATGGGGAGTCCTTTCGGGGTGGTACGCTAAACGAGTTTGACGGACGCACTGCGCATGGCGCAGCAGCCCATGTTCACGGCAACGGGCAGGGCGGCGATGTGGCAGGGGGCCGTCTCCAGGTGCACGGCCAGGGCCGTGGGGGCGCCCCCCAGGGCCGCAGGACCGATGCCCAGCGCGTTCACCTCCGCCAGCAGTTCTTCTTCAAAGGCCGCCGCCTCGGCGCTTGCGGCCGGGCTGCCCACCTCGCGCAGAAGGGCGTGCTTAGCGAGTCCCGCCACCTTGTCGAAGGTGGCGCCCACGCTCAGCCCGATGACGAGCGGCGGGCAGGCGTTGGCCGCCTTCTCGCGCACGCAATCGAGAACCACCCGGCGCACGCCGTCAGCGCCCGCGCCGGGGGGCAGCATGACCACGCGGGAGGCGTTGTCGGAGCCGCCGCCCTTCAGCAGCACGTGCAGGACGGCGCTGGCGCCGGGCACGAGCTTCAGCTCGCAGAAGGCGGGCGTGTTGTCGCCGGTGTTGGCGCGGTCGAACAGCGCGTCGCGCACGAGCGACATGCGCAGGCGGCCGTCCGTGTAGGCGCGGGCTACCGCATCGTTCACACGGCTGAAGATGTTGCCGGGCACGCTGAGCTTTTCGCCGACTTCCAAACACACCCACACGCTGCCGGTGTCCTGGCAGATGGGCACGCCGTCGGCCGCGCCGATGCGGGCGTTTTCCAGGATGCGGTCGAGCACGCCTGCCTCCCGGCTCTCCGGCACCGCCTCCTCGCGCGCCGCTTCCACGGCTCTTTGGAAGTCGGGCCGCAACGTGACGGCGCACTGGCGAATGGCGTCGTAAACCGCCTCGCCCACCCTTTCTGCCATCAGGCCCTCTGTGGCGAGTGGCGTTGTCGAGGGTTTTTTGCTCACGGTTGCCTCCGTTCAAAAAGGGTACGATTTTTTCGAAAAATTGCGATTGTTAGCGGCCGGGGTGTCTTGCGTTAGAGGTTTTCGACCCATTATGCGTGCTTTTGATTCCAATATAGCCCAAATGAGAGCGGAGTGAGTGGCACCGGACGCTAACAATCGCAATTTTCGGGAAAGAGAAGACCCCGTGGGGGGTGCGGACAGTTACTTGGACAGCGGCCTACGCCGCCAGCCCCAACCGCCTCCTGCGGTTGTCTATCGTATCGTAGACGGTCCTGCCGCCCTCCCGGAAGGCCTTTAGACGGACGGTCGAGTAGGCGGCCATCCACCCGTCCAGCAGCTCCATGAAGGCCTCCGCCGTCCATCCCGACCAGTCCCGCCCGTGGAAGAACTCGTTCTTCAGGTTGCCGAAGAACCCCTCGCAGGCGGCGTTGTCGGGTGAGTGGCCCTTGCGGGACATGGACCTGGCCAGCCCGTGGCGCCCGCATATGGCCTTCCACCCCGGCCAGCGGTAGTGGCAGCCGCGGTCGGTGTGCGCGACGGGCGCCTCCCCCTCCCCGAGCGTCGCGCACGCCATCTCGAGGGACGACTCGGTGAGGCGCGCGTCGGGGCTGGTGCCGACGGCCCAGCCGACGGGCTTGCCGTCGAACAGGTCGACGACGGGCGACAGGTACACCTTGCGGCCGTCGTCGGGCAGGCGGAACTCGGTCACGTCGCTGACCCACGCCTCGTTGGGGCGCCCGGCGGAGAAGTCGTGAGTGCCGTCCGCCCTCAGCAGCAGGTTGGGCGCGGGCGCGTCGATCTCGCCGGCGTAGGAGCTGTAGCGCCCCTTGCGCGCGTAGCACACGCGCAGCCCGAGCCCGCGCATGAGCCGCCGCACGACCTTCTCCGACACCGGCCGGCCGCGCCGGCGCGACACGACCTCCCGCACGAACCGGTAGCCCCTCGACGAGTTGCCGTCGACGCGGAAGGCCCGCTCGACCTCGCCCGCCGTCCCGTCCGGAGGCGCGTCCGGGGCGGTCAGGGCGTCGAGCTGGTAGTAGTAGGTGGAGCGGGCCAGGCCCAGGGCCGCGCAGGCGGCCGCGGCGCCGAAGGCGCCCTCGAGCCTGGAGGCGCAGCCGGCCGCCTCAGCGTTGGTGAGGGCCGGCGCCCCTGCTTTTAGGACGGCCAACACCTCCCTGAGCGCGGCGTTGCTGAGCTCCAGGTCGGCGATGATCGCCTTGAGCGCCGCCGGGTCGTCGGGCAGCTCCTCCGGCAGCCTCGGCGGCTGCTCGCAGGGCATCGGGCGGGCCGGCCGGCTCGCCCGGCGGGTCTTCCCCTCGTCCACGGCCTCCCCCTTCCTCCTCTTCCTCGCGGGCGCCGGCAGCAGCGCCGCCGTGCCCCCTCGGGCGTACCTTCCCACGCTGTAGCGCACCTGCTGGGGGGTCAGCCCCGTCTCCCGGGCCGCCTGGGCGGCGGTCGCCCCCTCGGCCACGCGCCTTATCGCCTCGAGCTTGGGGAGCACGGGCCTGGAGCGGTACTGGCACTTGTCGGGGTCGTGCCTGGGATCCGCCTTGATCCAGTTGCGCAGCGTGCTGCCCGAAGGGTACCCCAGCTCGGCGGCGAAGTCCTCCACGGACATCTCGCCGGGCATCGAGAACCACAGATCCAGCGCATCCCGCTTGGCCCTCTTGTCGTACATTCGAACTCCCTTCCGGACACCTGGGTGTCCAACTTGGAGTCCGCACCCCCGTGGTGCTAACAATCGCAATTTTTCGAAAATATCAGAGCTTGTTTTGCTCCCGCCCGCTCCGTCGAGAGCAAAGTCTGGGAAGGAGAGGCGAAGGAGGCGAGTGGAGAGGCGAGGATGGCGAGTGGAGGGGCAAAGGTGGCGAGTGGGGCTAAGGTGGGGAGTGGAGCTTGAGAGGCGAAGGCGGGGAGCGGAGCTTGTGGGCTGGGGC
>CABSMC010000021.1 GCA_902478715.1 uncultured Adlercreutzia sp. | reverse complement strand
TCCACCGTGATTATCGGGGCCCAGCGCATCTCCACGGTGCTTGCGGCCGATCGCATCGTGGTGCTCGACGAGGGGCGCGTCGCCGGCGTGGGCACCCATGCCGAGCTCATGGAGAGCTGCCCCGAGTACCGCGAAATCGCCCTGTCGCAGCTTTCCGAGGAAGAACTTGTGGAAGGGGGTGCGCGATGAGCGGGCATCCTTCCTTCATTCCTAAGGCCGGCGGCGGCCCTCGGCGGGGCCCCGGCGGCCATGGGCACGGCCCCGGCGGCCATGGCCCGGCGGCCCGCATGATGGGCGGCGAGAAGGCGCTGGCCTTCGGCCCCACCATGAAGCGCATGCTCGCCTTCATGGGACAGTTCAAGGGCCGGCTTCTGCTCGTGCTCCTGTTCGCCATCGCTTCCACCGCGTTTTCCATCGTGGGGCCCAAGGTGCTCTCCGAGGCCACCACGGTGCTCTTCGACGGCGCTGTGGCCTCCGCAGCCGGCACCGGCTCGATCGATTTCGACGCCATCGGCCGCATCCTTCTGGCGACGCTGGCCCTGTACCTGCTGTCGGCGGCGTGCTCGTGGGTGCAGTCCTGGGTCATGGGCTACATCTCGCAGCAGACGTGCTACCGGCTGCGCGACGCCATTGCGAAAAAGATCGACCGCGTCCCCTTCGGGTATTTCGAGAAGACCTCCACGGGCGATACCCTCTCGCGCATCACCAACGATGTGGACACGCTGGGCCAGAGCCTCAACCAGGGCATCACCCAGGCCATCACCTCGGCGGTCACGGTGGTGGGCGTGCTTGTCATGATGCTCTCCATCAACTGGATCATGACGCTCGTGGCCCTGGTCATGGTGCCGGTCTCCATGGCGCTCGTGGCGGTGGTGGTGAGGCTCTCCCAGAAGCACTTCGTGGCCCAGCAGCGCCTGCTCGGCGCGCTGAACGGCCGTGTGGAGGAGACGTTCTCGGGCCATGCCGTCGTGCGCGCCTTCGGGCGGGAGGACGAGACCGTGCGCGCCTACGAGGCCGACAACGAGGCGCTGTACAACGCCGGCTGGAAGGCGCAGTTCCTCTCTGGCCTCATGATGCCGGTGCTCGGGTTCGTGGGGAATCTGGGGTATGTGGCCGTCGCCGTCACCGGCGCGCTCTTCGCCGTGGCGGGCACTATCACGGTGGGCGACATCCAGGCCTTCGTCCAGTACGTGAAGAACTTCACGCAGCCCATCACCCAGCTGGCCCAGATCTCCAACGTGCTGCAGTCCCTGGCCGCGGCGGCCGAGCGCATCTTCGCCTTCCTCGATCTGCCCGAGGTGCCGAAAGAGGCTTCCGCCGTGGATCCCGCAACGCTTTCCACCGACGTGGAATTCGACGGCGTGCGCTTCGGCTACACGCCCGATGCGCCCGTCATCCGCAACTTCTCCGCTCGCGTGGCTGCCGGGCAAACCGTGGCCATCGTCGGCCCCACGGGCGCCGGCAAGACCACCATGGTGAAGCTGCTCATGCGCTTCTACGACGTGGACGCGGGCGCCATCCGTATCGGCGGCGCCGACATCCGCGAGCTTTCCCGCCCTGATGTGCGGAATCTGTTCGCCATGGTGCTGCAGGATACGTGGCTGTTCTCCGGCACCGTGCGCGAGAACATCCGCTACGGGCGGCTTAATGCCACCGACGGGGACGTGGAGGCGGCCGCGCGCGAGGCCTGCGCCGACCATTTCATCCGCATGCTGCCCGGCGGTTACGACTTCGAGATCAACGAGGACGCGAGCAACTTGAGCCAGGGCCAGCGCCAGCTCATCACCATCGCCCGGGCCCTTCTGGCCGACCGCCGCATGCTCATTCTGGACGAGGCCACCTCTTCGGTGGACACGCGCACCGAGCTGCGCATCCAAGAGGCCATGGACCGGCTCATGGCGGGACGCACGTCCTTCGTCATCGCGCATAGGCTCTCCACCATCCGTGCGGCCGACCTCATCTTGGTCATGCGCGACGGCGACATCGTGGAGCAGGGCAGCCACGAGGAGCTGCTCGCTGCGGGCGGTTTCTACGCCGAGCTGTACAACTCCCAGTTCGCCTCCTGCAACGACCGCTTCGAGGAGTAGCCTCTCTTTCCTCCCGTAACCTCTTCGTAGACGTCGGCCCATCTGTAGGGGCAGACCTTGGTCTGCCCTCCTCAAGCGAGGCCACCGCACCTGAACAGGAACGATCAAGGTCGCCTCTTGCGGGAACAGGCGCGAAGCCGTTCTTCGGCGAGGCGGCTCCATTCCTTCAATTCCGTAAAAGTTTCCTGCAGAAACGTCGCAGGACGGGCGGGGTCGTGCCGGGTCGGCTATCATAGGCGAGGCAAATTTTGACGAACCTGACCGCACAGCTGGAGGACGAGCGAGTGATTATGCCCCAGGCGAGCACCTATGTGAGAATTCCCGACGACGCGGCTTTTCGCGGCGAGACCGGGCCACTTCCCGCCGGGGTGCGCCGCGTGACCCCCGACGCCTTGGGCGCCATCCGACTCATGGACGGGCCGATTGCGCGCAACGCTGAGGGAAAAGTCCAGGTGGCGGCCTTCGATTTCGACGGCACGTGCATCCAGGGCAACTCGCCGGTCATGCTCGTCCGCTACCTGGTGCGCCGGCGCATGCTGTCGCCCTCGGTGGTGGCCCGCATTCTCAGCTGGGCCTTCGCCTACAAGACGCGCCTGCCCCAGAACGAGGCATGGGTGCGGGGGCTGGTGTTCCGCGCGTTCGCGGGGCGGCCGGTCGCGGAGGTGAACGCGTTTCTGCGCGACTTCTACGACCAGGTCATCGACCGGCGTTTCCGCGCCGATGCCGAGGCCGAGATGACGGCCCACGAGGAGGCGGGGCATGCCGTGGTGTGCGTGTCGGCCACCTTCGAGCCCATCATCGCCGCGGCCATGGAGCGCCGCCCCATCCAGTACGCCATCGCCACGCGCATGAGGGTCGACTTTCAGGGCAACTACACCGACGAGGTGGAGGGCGAGCCCATCGAGGGCCCCGAGAAGGTGGTGGTGCTCCGTCGCCTGTGCGACGAGCTGTTCGGCGCGGACGGCTGGGAGCTCGCCTGGGCCTACGGCGACCATCATTCCGATAGGGCCATGCTGGCCGCTGCGAAGAGCGCCTACGCGGTCACGCCGGATCGGCCCCTTACGCGCACGGCCAACGCCCAGGGCTACGATATCTTGGAATGGTAGGGCGTGCGAGGATAGTTGCGAAGCGGCGATGGCGGCGGTCGTGCGCGGCAGCGGCGATGGTGCGCGGTAGCGGGGCGCAATGGTGGCGCGGCGGCCGATAAATTTTCTCCCGCGAAATACGAAAATACTCTTGGCAATCGTACTTATGTACGATAAAATGGCGGCAGAACACGATCGGGGCCCTGAAAGCCCCCAGCATTTGAGAGGTAACGGCCATGTTAGAGAATATCAACACATCCCCTAATTCCCGCGACGACGGCGCGGGCACTCCGGAAAACTACCTGTCTCGCGCCGTGGCCGCCTGCGAGGCCGGCGACGCGCGCCTCGGGCTCCATCTGTACCTGGCCGCCTTCGAGCAGGCCGCCGAGCAAAGCGACGCCCCCTCCGAGGACGCTATCATGGGTCTCAAGCAGGCATGGCGCGTGGCCTGCTCCACCAAGGAGCGCGCCCTGGCCGAGTACATTTTCGAGCGGCTCGAGCCCTACCTGTCCGATGACGAGGTGCAGGCCTGCGTGGAGCAGCTGCAGGTGCTCGCTATGGAGCGCCTCGAGGGCATCGGTCTTTCCGGCGACGATCTCATGGAAATGACGGAGGCGCTTTCCGGCGACTTCATGGAAATGGTGGGGCCGATGATGGCCGCCGCCGTTCACGGCGAGGACGCGGCCATGGCCCAGGCCGAGGCGCTGGCAGCGCCGTCGAGGGCCGCTTCGGCGGGGGATGAGGCCTCCCAGCCCGTCGATATCTTCTCCTACGACAGCATCTCCGGCTATGGCGCCGCCGTGGCGCGCATGCGCTCTCTGGGCGTGGGCCTGGCCGGCACTCCCGAGTTCGACGATTTCGTCGCCATGCTGAACTCCCGCCACGGGCTGGACGCCATGCCGGTCGTCGACAGCCTCCTGTTCTGCTCGCCGGCCCGGGAGGATGCGAGCCGCTTCATGCTGGCCACGGTGGGGGAGCTGGGACTACCGGCCATCCGCATGCGCATGGAGGAGACCTTCCAGGGCGTGCCCATGCTCTGCGTCAGCGCCCAGGCCACCGATGCCGAGAAGCTCGCCAGCCTGCGCCACGGCTTTGCGGGCCCGGGCATCCTGGTGCTGGAGGATCTCGATCTGTGGGGAGCGCCGGTCATCGATGCCGCCGACGATATGGCGGGCTTCTTCATGGCCGCCATGTCCCGGGGCGCACGGGAGGCGGTGAACCTCATCCGCCAGGCGGTGGAGAACCCCGACGTCTACGTGCTGGCCTCCGCCTCGTCGCTCGAGGCCATCGATCCGTTCTTCACGGAGCTTTTGTTCCCCCTCACCTGCGTCGATATCGACTATCCCACCGCTGAGGAGCGCGCCGACATTTGGATGGATATCGCCCGCGACCATCCCTCCATCCGATCGGTGAGCCGCGACGAGCTGGTGCGCCTTTCGGCGAACCTGCCGCGCTACGATATCTACATGGCGGCCCGCGAGGCCATCGAGGAAGCCTACAAGCAGGGCCTTGTGGAGCGCCGCTACATTCCGGTGTCCCGGGAGAACCTCTTCGACAAGCTCGCCGCCTACCAGCCGCTCGATTCCGCCGAGTACGCCGAGCTCGAGCGCCTCGTCGTCTCCGACTTCTCCGCCTCCTTGGGCGATTTGAACGACTTGGTGGGATAGATGGGGGCTTTGCCCGTTGAATGGCCTTGCGCGGGTCTGGGCCTAGACGACTTCGTCGCTGCGATGCTCGCCCGCGGCGACGAGCTGTACCGCGGCCTGCCCTGGCGCCACGTGGACGACCCCTACGCGGTGCTCGTCTCGGAGATCATGCTTCAGCAGACCCAGGTGGCGCGCGTCGGCCGCTTCTGGGAACGGTTCCTGTCGGCGTTTCCCACGGTGGATGCCCTGGCGGCCGCCGCTGTGCCCGATGTGCTCGAGCTGTGGCAGGGCCTCGGTTACAACCGTCGCGCCCTGGCGCTCAAGCGCACGGCCGACAGGTGCGCCGCCGAGGGGGCCGGTCGGCTTCCGGAGACCTACGAAGGGTTGCTGGCGCTGCCCGGCATCGGTCCGGCTACGGCGGCGGGGGTGGTGGCCTTCGCCTATCAGCGGCCGGCCGTCTATCTGGAGACCAACGTGCGCTCGGTGTTCTTGCACGAGCTCTTTCCCGAAGAGGAGGCCGTAAGCGACAAGGTGCTTCTGCCCCTGGTCGAGGCCGCCGCTTTCCACCCGGCTGCCGCAGCCGACCCGCGCCGCTGGTACTACGGCCTGCTCGACTACGGCGCGCATCTGAAGGCCACGGTGCCGAACCCCTCCCGGCGCAGCGCCGGCCACAGCCGCCAGTCAGCCTTCGAAGGCTCCCGCCGTCAGAAGCGGGCCTGGATCACCCGCCGCGTGCTGGCCGCCCCCGAGGGCATCTTCCGCGCGGCCGTGCTTGCCGACCTGAACGCGGTCGAGCTCGCTGCCGGTCGTCCCGAGGTGGATCCGCCGCTCTTCGATTCCATCGTCGCCGACCTCCTTACCGAGGGCTTCTTCCGCGAGGAAAACGATACGTTGACCCCCTGAGGGAAGAAAGGGTTCGCTGTGGGTTTCATCGAGTTGTTCCTGACGGGTGTCGGGCTTTCCATGGACGCCTTCGCCGTGGCCATCTGCAAAGGTCTCGGCATGCGGAAGATACGTTGGCGCGATGCGCTGGTGATCGCCCTGTTCTTTGGCGGCTTTCAGGCGCTCATGCCGCTTATCGGTTGGGCCGCAGGCTCGCTGTTCGCCAGCACCATCACCGCCGTCGACCACTGGATTGCTTTCGGGCTTCTCGCCTTCATCGGCGGCAAGATGCTCTGGGACGCCTTCCACGAGGAGGACTCCCCGTGCGTGTGCGGGCGCGATTGCGCGACGTGCCCGCGCCGCGGAGGCGCCGATTGCGACGATCCCGAGGCGGCGCGGCAGGCGCCGATCGCCCCGCCCCTCGATTATCGCGAGCTTGTCATGCTCGCCATCGCCACGAGCATCGACGCTTTGGCCGTGGGCATCACCTTCGCCTTCCTCGGTGTGAGAATCTGGGTCGCCATCGCGATCATCGGTGTCACCACTTTCGTGCTGTCGCTTGTCGGCGTCGTGGTCGGCAACCAGTTCGGCTCGCGTTTCGAGAAGCCCGCCACCATCGCCGGCGGCATCGTCCTCATCCTCATCGGTCTGAAAATCCTCATCGAGCACCTCGCCGGCTAACGCGTCCCTGCGTGTCGCGGCCCTAGCCGACCGGTGCGCTCTCGCGGCCGTCCGGTTCCGCGGCTATCCGGCCCCGCGGTCGCCCAACTGCTCGACTGCCCTCGCCGCGGCCGCCCACCCCGCCCGACCTCCGCAGTTTCCCGATCACGCAGCCATCCAACTGCCCCCCGCCGCCCGATCTTGCGGGAGAGTACTCCCAGCTCGTGTGCTCCCGTTTTCAAAAATCAGTCGAAAAATGCCAGTTCACCCCCGCTTTGGTAAGGTGCAAGGGCCCATTCCCGCGAAAAATGCCAGTTCGACCCCGCTTTGGCGTCTAAAGCTAGGTCGAGATCACCAAAGCGGGGTCGAACTGGCATTTTCACGCTTAATCTTGAAAATAGGCAGATATATGATCGCCCTAATCCGGGGAAAAGGGGTAGGGCGATCTGTTCTCGGTGGAATAGAGGTTGGTGCGGGGCGCCAGGCCAAGCGAGCCGCACCTACTCCACGGGATAGCTGCCGAGAACCTTCACTTCGCGCAATTTCAAGCGCAGGCAATCGAGAGCTGTTTGCACGTCGATATCGTGCATGGAGCCATCGAGCTCAACGAAGAACATATAGTCGCCCAGTTGCTTTTTCATCGGTCGCGACTGCAGCATTGTCAGGTTGATGCCCGCGTAGGCGAACTCGGAGAGGATCATCTGAAGGGCGCCGGGCTTGTCGGCGCGCAAGAAGAGCGCAAGCGACGTTTTGTAGCGCGTCCCTTGCAGCCGATCCGCATCGGAGAGTCGTCCAACGAGGGCGAAGGCGGTCTGGTTTTCCGGGTTGTCCTGGATGGATGTGGCGACGACGCGCGCACCGTGCAGCTCGGCCGCCAGAGAGTTGGAGATGCCCGCTATAGAGGGGTCCTCTGCTGCCATGCGCGCGCTCTCCGCCGTCGAAGAGACGGCCAGTGTGGAAATTCCCTTGTAGTGCTCGGCCAGATACCGGCGGCATTGCGCGAGTCCCTGGGGGTGTGATGCGACTCGGCGAATGTCGTCGGGATTCGCGTCCGGATGCATCACCAGGCAGTGACGCACATTGATCACCTCTTCGGCGAGAATGACCGAATCGGTGCGGAAGGCAAAGTTGTCGAGCGTCGCTGTGACAGGGCCTTCTAGCGAGTTCTCTTTGCCGACGACGCCGAAACGGGCGGTACCGTCGTCGACGCAATCGAACACCTCGTCGAAAGAGGTGCATTCCACGAGGTCGGGCGCATCTATGCCGAGACGCGCGGCGAAACGCAGGGCGGCCTCGTTGCAGTAGGTTCCGGCCGGTCCTAAGAAGGCGATGCTGTTCTCGTAGCTCATGGCAAACCAATCTGTCCGTTTCGTTTTGCCCCATGATAGCGCGGCTCGGAAGCGCGATCGTCAGTGCTTTGTGGTTGAGGCTCATTTCTCACGACAGGTGGGAGCAGGCAATTTCCCGGCGCTTTGTCTCCCCTAAGACGCGATGTTGTCCCTGTGCTGTCCTCGCGCCGACCGTATTGCATTCGTCATAGAGTCACGCGCCATTCGCATCTTGATGATCATTAAATGAAGATTGTCTATCGCGAACGATAAGAATTGACTCTTCGCGAGCACCTGATATGGTAGCCTCCATGGAAACGATACTTGCATACAAAAGCTCGCTTGAGCTCTGGTCGCATCTGGCGGGATTGAACTGTTCGCCCTATCCGTACGCCCTCGATCGTGCGGTGACTTCCGGCGGGAACAGCGGTGAGAGAGATCGTGGGGGAAAGGAAAAAGGCAAGCCACGGCGCGACGGCGCCGATGCGGCCTATTGGCTTGAGCGCGCCCCCTTCTTCACCGCTCCTCTCCACATCGCTGTCGACAAGGCCGCTAAACGGCGTCGTGGAGAACGCTGCGTGTCTCATGTTGTGCGCCAGCTCGGAAACAAAGGCACCGTGTGGGGCGTGGGTGCATCGCTGGCGACGGTGTCCCCGGCGATGTGCCTGGCGCAATATGCTGCCGAGCTTCCATTGGCGCAGCTTTCCGAGCTCGCCTGCGCTCTGAGCGGCAATTACTGTTTCGCCGCGAAGCCGGACGGCGTCGTCACCTCGGCGATACCGCTCACATCGCTTCGGGACATGCGCGCCTTTCTGCATGCGCATCAGCAGATTTATGGGGCATCGCAGGCTCTTCGCGCCGTCGATCTCGCCATCGAAGGTCTTGGGTCGCCTTACGAGACTGTCCTCTATTTGTTGCTGTGCCTTCCTCGCAAATTGGGAGGATACGGGTTTCCGAAGCCACTGGCCAACAACCCCATCGCGCCCAACGCCCGAGAGAGCCGCGTCGTTGCCCAGCGGCAGTTCTATCCCGATTTGCTTTGGCCGGAGAAACGACTCGTTGTCGAGTATGACAGCAGCGAGCATCATTGCTCTCCCGACCAGGTCGAACGTGACGCCCGCCGACGCAACGACATGGAATCTATGGGCTATCGCGTCGCAGCTGCCAATAGATCCATTATCGCCTCGGAGAGGCTTTTCGCCCATTTTGCCGACAACGTGAGGCGTTCTCTTGGCCTGAAGAGCCGCAAGGAAACGGCTCATTGCAAAGAGGCTCGAGCGCAGCTTCGCAAGTTGCTCCTCGCTCCCAATTCGGTTGCCGAGCTTTGGAGATGACGGGAGGGGAGCTGCGGGCCAGCGTGAGGAGCTCGGCAGCCTTCTTAGCCGAGTTCGCGCGTTTCTCCACCCCTTGGCTGCGATAGGCCGCGCGCTTCTGCTCGTGCGCTCCCGTTTTTTGGAAAAGGGGTAGAAAATGCCAGTTCGACCCCGCTTTGGTAAGGCGCAAGGGCGGATTCCCGCGAAAAATGCCAGTTCGACCCTGCTTTGGCGTCTAAAGCTGTTTCGAGATTGCCAAAGCGGGGGCGAACTGGCAGTTGAGGATGGGATTTCGAGAACAGTAGAGAAGGTCGCGTGGGCGTTTGCGGCCGACGGCACGCGAAGGTCGCGCAGGCGTTTGCCGCCGACGGCGCAAATCGGGCGCGAACGGCGCGGCGCCGAAAATGCCTTGTTACCAGCAGGGGAGCGCGTAACATTTTCTCGCCGCTGGTAGATGATTTGACCGTTTGTGACCCATTGTGCAGCTTTTGTGGCGATCGAACGGATAATCTAACCCCTGCATGTAAGAGAGACGAGACACCTATAAGGAGGTGTACGCATGGAAAATCAGGCAACGATGTCAGACTTTGACAGCATCCTTGCCTCGCGTGGCGTTACCCGTCGCAGCTTCATGAAGCTGTGCGCCGGCATCGCCGCCGCAGCCGGGCTCTCCCAGCTCGCGGTTCCGCGCGTGGCGCAAGCTCTGGAAGAGTCTGTTATCGGCGCGACGTCCGGCAACCTGTATCCGGTCATCTGGATCGAGGGTGCTTCCTGCACCGGTTGCACGGAGTCCTTCGCCCAGGTGGAGACTCCCGATGTCGCATCGGTCGTGCTCGACATGATCTCCCTGAACTACTCGGAGACCCTGTCGGCCGCCGCTGGCCACTCCATGGAGGAGGCCAAGGCCCAGACCATCGCGGCAGGCAACTACATTCTCATCTACGAGGGCGCCGTGCTCGAGGCCTTCGACGGCAACGCCCTGCGCGTGGCCGGCGAGACCGGCATCACGGCCCTTGTGGAGGCTGCCGAGTCGGCCAACGCCGTTGTGGCGGTCGGCTCCTGCGCCGTGAACGGCGGCTGGATGGCCGCTGCCCCCAACCCGGCCCAGGCCCTTGGCGTCCAGCAGTACCTGAAGAAGGTCGGCGTCGCCACGCCGGTCGTCAACGTTCCGGGCTGCCCTGTGAACCCCGAGTGGGTCATGTCCGTGCTCGTGGACGTCGTGGTCATGAAGGACATGGATCTGCTGGTGAACCGTCTGAACGAGTTCAGCATGCCGGGCGATCTGTTCAACCAGACCATCCATGACAACTGCGAGCGTCGCGGCCACTTCGAGAACGGCGAGTTCGTCTACGAATTCGGCTCGAAGGAAGAGGAGATGGGCTACTGCCTGTATCCCGTCGGCTGCAAGGGCCCGCAGACCCGCGCCCTGTGCGGCGTCACGCTGTGGAACAACCGCCGCAGCTGGTGCGTGCAGTCCGGCGCCCCCTGCATCGGCTGCTGCGAGGCCAACCCGAACAACCCGGGCGACAACTGGGCCGAGGTGAACACCCCGTTCTACAAGCGCATGCGCGACCTGCGCATCGGTCCTCTGAGCCTGCAGCCCACCACCATCGCCGTGACCATCACCGGCATCGTGGCGGCGGCGCTCGTGGTGCACGGCTTCGGCATGAAGCTCTCCGGCCGCATGGACGGCGGCGCTCCGTTCGAGAAGATCCGCAAGTGGGATGCCAAGCATCCCGACCAGGAGATCGGCACCTACGCCGACCCGGTCGCCGGCGGCCCGGTTCTCGACGACGAGCTGCTGCAGAAGAACGCCGAACCCCGTAACAACGATTAAGAAGGAGGTGAGCTGACTTGACACGTTCTGTTATTGATCCCATTACCCGTATCGAGGGCCATCTCCGCGTCGAGATGGAGGTCGAGAACGGCGTGGTCGCCGACGCCTGGGTGTCCGGCGGCTGCTTCCGCGGCATGGAGCTCGTCGTGCAGAACCGCACCCCCGAGGATGCGGCCCAAATCGTCGAGCGCATCTGCGGCGTGTGCCCCGTTTCGCACGCGCATGCCTCCTCGATCGCCGGTGACAAGGCCTACGGCATCACCATTTCGAACAACGCCCGCATCGTGCGCAACCTGCTGGAGGGCGCTCAGTTCCTGCACAGCCATATCCTGTGGCTGTACAACCTGGCGGCTCTCGACTACGTGAACCCGCTGAATGCGCTTCAGGCCAATGTCGACGACGCCTACGCCGTGGCCCTGGAGAACGGCCTGGCGCTGCACTCCGACCTGAACCAGCTCTACGAGAAGCTGGCGGCCTTTGCTGACAACGGCCAGCTGTCCATCTTCTCGGGCAACTGGTTCGACGCCGACGGCGGCGAGGCCTACGTCGACAACCCGGAGGCGAACCTGATCCTCACCTCCCATTACCTGGAGGCCCTGAAGATGCAGGCCCGCTCCTCCGAGATGGCGGCGCTGCTCGGCGGCAAGATGCCCCACGTCATGACCTCCATTCCCGGTGGCAACATGTGGGTGCCCACCGAGAGCAAGCTCGACGATCTGCTCGCCATGGCCACCGAGGTCCGCGACTGGGTCAACGACACCGTTCTCGCCGACACCGTGATGCTCGCCAAGCTCTATCCCGAGGTGCTCACCTTCGGCAAGGGCTGCGGCCGCTACATCGCCTGGGGCGTCTTCGAAGGCCCTGACTGGCCCTACGGCGACAACTACACCGAGCAGATGCTCAACCGCTACCTGCCCATGGCCGTCCTGGACGAGCAGTTCCAGGCGTCGGACGTGCAGGAGAACCTCATCACCGAGTACATGGGCCGCTCCTGGTACAAGGGCAGCGAGACCTACACCTCGCCGTACTTCGTCACCGATCCTGACTTCACCGAGTACAACGTCGACGACCGCTACAGCTGGGTGAAGGCCCCCGCCTACGACGGCAAGCCCATGGAGGCCGGCTCTATGGCCCGCATCTTCGCGGCCTACGTGCGCGGCGTGCCCTTCATCAAGGAGCAGGTCGACGCCGTTCTCGGCATCCTCGGCGCCAAGCCGGGCGACCTGGCCGCCTTCCAGTCCACCCTGGGACGCACCGCCATCCGCCAGATCGAGACCATCTACATCGCCAACCTCATGGTGGAATGGGTCAACGAGCTCGCCGAGGCCATCAAGGGCGGCGACTCCGAGTACTTCCGCGAGCCTGCCCGCCTCACCGGCGAGGGCACGGGCTTCTGGGAGGCCCCCCGCGGCGCGCTCTACCACTCCGAGAAGGTGGTCGACGGCAAGATCGAGGGCTACCAGATCATCATCCCGTCCACGTGGAACCTGGCTCCCATCAACGGCGACGGCGAGCACGGCCCGCTCGAGCAGGCGCTCATCGGCGTTCCGGTGGCCGACATCGAGAAGCCCATCAACGCCCTGCGCACGGTTCACTCCTTCGACCCCTGCACCGCTTGCGCCGTGCATGTCACGGAGCGCGGTACCGGCAAGCACTTCGAGACCGTCACCAGCCCTTGGGGGGTGAAGTAAGATGGCCCATCTCGCTCACTACAAAGAGGCCCATCCTCTTATCTTCGTGGTGACCCACTGGATCAACCTGATCGCCATGGTCATGCTCATCCTGTCGGGCATCATCATCCACTTCCCGGTGCTGCCGTTCCTCACGGGCATCGCCCGCGGCTGCCATCTGTTCTTCGGTTTCGTGCTGTTCATCAACTGCGTGGCCCGCGTCATCATGGCCTTCTTCGTGAAGACCGCGCCGACCGGTGGCACGCGCCAGCAGGTGACCGACTTCAAGACCTGGCTGCCCCAGAAGGACAACCGTCATCAGGCCCTGGAGTGGATCAAGTACTACCTGTTCCTGAAGAAGGATCATCCCCTGGGTGCCAAGCTTGGCGTGCCGCAGAAGATCAGCTACCTCTTGATCCCGATCCTTATCGTGCTGATGTTCTGGACGGGACTCTGCCTGTGGGGCGTGACCATGAACGTGCCCGTGTTCGCCGCGACGACGAACCTCGTGGGCGGTCTCATGTCCATGCGCATCATCCACTACTTCGGCATGTACGTGTTCATCATCTTCATGTTCATCCATATCTACCTGGCCAATGTCGAGGGCTTTGCCCCCACCAAGCTCATGTTCATCCGCAAGGAGCATGGCGGCCTGGTGTACGACCCCGACCTGCACAACATCGTCGGGGAGGACGCCGACCTTCACTAAGGGTCGCGCGCGCCGAAGTCGAAAGGGCGGTCTCGCAAGGGGCCGCCCTTTTTTGTTGCGCGTCTTCCGTTGGCAGGCCACGGGGTAATGCTCAGTCGCTCAGACAGTCCTCGCTTTGGAGAGCAGGACATTGAGTCCTGTTCTCGTCGCTGCGGAACTCGCTTGGTGAGCACCACCCCGTGTCCCTTTGCAAGTTATACGCAATCGAGTGCACGTTAAGAGGAGACGCAGCCAAGATAGTTGCTTGACTGATCGCATCAGTCCGTCAACAAGGGCAAGCAAATTCATTCGGGTTGCGCTATGATTATCGGCAACTCTGTTCGCTTACCGACTGCAGGCGGAAAGGATCCGTTTCGTGCGGAATGTTCTGAAGATACTCAAGCGCGATCTTCTGCGTCTTTTGAAAACGCCGCAGGCGCTCGTGGTCGTGTTCGCCCTCATGGTGATTCCCTCGCTGTACACCTGGTACAACGTCATCGGGTTCTGGAACCCCTATGACAACACCGGCAACCTCACGGTCTGCGTGGTGAACCAGGACGCGGGCGGCTCCTCCGAGCTCACCGGCGAGCTGAACGTGGGGGAGCGCATCGTGGACCAGCTGCATGAGAACGATCAGCTGCACTGGGAGTTCACCGACTACGACGCGGCCATGAACGAGCTGAAGAGCGGGCGGGCCTACGCGGCCTACGTCATCCCCGAGCATTTCACCTCCGATCTGCTCACCATCACCACCGGAAGCTTCACGCAGCCCAAGATCGAGTACTACGTGAACGAGAAATCGGGGCCGGTGGCGCCCAAGATTACCGACACGGGCGCCACGACGCTGGACGAGACGATCAACTCCACCTTCGTCGCCACGGTGAGCGATGTGGTCGTCAAGACCATCGACGAGAAGGTGAACGAGGGGCGCGAGAGCACCAAGGAGATGCAGTCGAGGGCGGCGGAGAAGATATCGGAGGCCGTCGCCGCCACCGGCGAGGTGCGCCGCGTGCTCGCCGATTTGGGGGATGCGTCGAAGGCGGCCAAGGACAAGGCGGCCTCGGCGAAAGAGACGCTCTCCGAAGCGAGCGCCGGCATCGATGCGGCCGATGAGTCCCTCGGCCAGATGGGGGAGACCGCGACGGCCATGCAGAAGACCTTGAGCGACTTCTCCGCCTTCGCGCTGCCGGCCGTCACCGCCGGCCTCGACGACATCACCCAGGCGTCGAACGACGCCACCTCGGCCGCCGCGCGCCTCACCGCCGCCTTCGGCGAGGCCCAGGGAGGCATCCAGGCGGCGCTGGCCCAGGGAAGCGCCGCCGTGCAGGAGAGCGGCCAGCTGGCGTCCTCTGTGCGCGCGGCGGCGGGCTCCCTTCCCGCCGGCAGCAGCGAGCGCGCCGCCCTGGAGGCTCTGGCCGACTCCCTGGACGAGCGAACCCGGGCGGCCTCGACGGCCCTGGACGCGCTGACGGCCGCCAACGACCGCGCGCAGATCTCGGCGGCCGCGCTCTCCGACGCGGCGTCGGCCCTCGATGGCGCGGTGCGCCAGGCGACCAGCGGCGCGTCGGCCTATTCCACGACCTTGTTCGGCACCACGCTGCCCGCTGTGAACGACGCGCTGGACGCGCTGGCCGAAACCTCGGCGGCCCTTTCCGGCGCCCTTGAGACCCAGCGGCTCCTCGTGGCCCAGACCGGGCTCGTCATCGACCAGCTGGACGCCACCATGGACACGGCCGCCTCCACCGTGGCCGAGACCGACCGGCTCTTCGCCGGCCTGGAAAGCGAGCTGGGCATGGTCTACAACGACGTGCTCGCCTTCGGCACCTCCGACGCGCTCTCGCGGCTCATGGACGACGGCGGTCTCGACGCCGGCAAGATCGCGTCGTTCATGGCGTCGCCCACCGAGGTGGTCACCGAGCAGCTCTATCCGCTCAACGCCTACGGCAGCGCCATGGCGCCCTTGTTCATGAACCTCACCTTCTGGATCGGGGCCTTCATGCTGCTCGTCATCATGCGCCAGGAGGCGGACGGGGAGGGCATCCCCGGCCTGACGCTGGCCCAGCGCTATTGGGGCCGGTTCCTGCTCCTTGCGGCCATTGCCGTGATGCAGGCGGTCATCTGCTGCATCGGGGTGCTCGCCCTCGGCGTGCAAACCGTCTCGGCGCCCGCGCTTATCTTCGCCGCGGCGCTGGCGTCGCTGTCCTACCTCTCCATCATCTACGCCTTCTCCGTCACCTTGCAGCATATCGGCAAGGGCATCTGCGTCATTCTCGTGTTCGCCCAGATCCCCGGCGCCACGGGCCTCTATCCGATCGAGATGACCTCGCCGTTCTTCCAGTCCATCTACCCGCTGTTCCCCTTCACCTACGGCATCGGGGCCATGCGCGAGGCCATCTGCGGCTTCTACGGCGGCCAGTACGTCTCCGACCTGCTCGTGCTCGCGCTGTTCCTCGTGCTGTTCATGGCGCTCGGGCTCCTCATCCGCCCGCTCATGGCGAACGTGAACCGCATGGTGGCCCGCCAGGTGCGCGACGGCGGCCTGTTCAACGGCGAGGACGTCGATATCCCCGTGCGCCCCTACCGCATCTCCCAGATCATGCGTGCGCTCTCCGACAAGGACACCTACGCCACGGCCTTGCAGCAGCGCTACGCGACGTTCAACCGCTGGTATCCGCGACTCATGAAGGGCGCGCTCATTTTGGGCGTGGCGGTGCCGGTGGTTCTTGCGGTCATCTTCGCCCTGACGCCGACTGAGAAGGTGTGGCTGCTCACGGGTTGGCTCATTTGGATCATCGTCATTTTCGTGGCGCTCGTGGTCATCGAGAGCCTGCGTTTCAGCTTCGAGCGGCAGCTGAAGCTGGAGAGCCTCTCCGACGCGAGCCTGATCGACCTGTACGGCGCCACGGCGGACGTGGAGCGGGCCGCCTGCATGGATGCGCGCGACGCGGGCTTCGGCGGTCGGGAGCACGCGAGTGACCGCGATGGCGCGCGCGATGGTGCGGAAGGGGAGGAGGCTCGTCATGAATAACGTCTGGCGCCTGTTCCGCTTCGATTTGGGCCGCTTGAAGGCCAACGTCATGTCCATCATCATCACGCTGGGCCTCGTTCTCGTGCCCTCGCTGTTCGCCTGGTACAACATCATCGCCTGCTGGAACGTCTTCGACAACACGGGCAACCTCACGGTGGCCGTGGCCAACACCGACGAGGGCTACCAGAGCGACCTCATCCCGCTGCGCATCAACATCGGCGACCAGGTGGTTTCCGCCCTGCGGGCCAACGACCAGATCGATTGGCACATCACCGACGAGGAGGACGCCATCGACGGCGCGAAGTCGGGGCGCTACTACGCCGCCGTGGTGATCCCGAAGAGCTTCAGCCGCGACATGCTCACCTTCTACACGGGCGACGCCGGCCATGCCGATATCGTCTACTACGCCAACGAGAAGAAGAGCGCCATCGCGCCGAAGATCACCGATCAGGGAGCCGACACGGTGTCCTACCAGGTGAATGCCGTGTTCGCCCAGACGCTCTCCGAGGTGTCGCTCTCGCTGGCCGAATCGCTTTCCAGCTTCGCCGACGAGGACGACTGGGACGGCCGCATCGCAGTGGTGGCCGATCATGTGCGCGAGATGGCCGATGCCTTCGACGACGCGTCCGGGGTGCTTTCGCTCTACGGCTCGCTCGCTCGCTCCTGCGAGGATCTCTCGCGCCATTCGGCCGACCTGGCCACCCAGGCCTCCACGGCCCTGGACGAGACGCTGTCCGCCGCGACGGGGCGGGCCGACGCGGTGCCGGCCACGGTGGACGCTCTGAAGAGCTCGGCGGACACGCTCAAGAGCTCGCTGGCCGACAGCGCCGCCGCCTTCGGGGCGGTATCCGATTCCGTCGACGCCCTGTTCGATGCGGCCTCCAGCGACGGCCAGGGCATTGCCAAGGATCTGCGTGCCCAGGCCGATGCGCTTGCGTCCCATGCGACGGTGTACCGCCAGGTGGCTGACAGCTTGGAAGGCGCCGCCCCGTCGCTGCCCGAGAGCCTCCGGCCCCAAGTGACCGCCCTGGCCGGCCGTGCGAGAGCGGTGGCGTCCCAGGCGGATTCCATGGCAGCGAGCCTGCGGACGGCCGCCGATAAGCTGGAGGCGGGAGACACCGATCTTTCCGCCGAGCGCGATGCCGCGAAGGCCAAGGCGGCCGAGGCCGCCGCTTCCATCAATTCCATCAAGGACGATTACGAGGCGAATGTGGCGCCGGGGCTCGCCTCGCTGGCAGAGCAGGCCGCCTCCATGGCCGATGCGCTCTCCGGCGTTTCCGACGACCTGAAGGGCGTCGGCGGCGAGCTGTCCGCCTCGGCCACCTCGGCGGCCGATGTCATGGCCGGCACCGCGGACAAAATCGCCGAGGCCACCGAGAAACTCAAGGGTGTCTCCGCGGGCCTGCGCGAGATGGCCTCCGACATCGATGCCGCCATCGCCTCGGGCGACCGCGACGCCCTGCGCGCCGTGCTCGGCTCCGATGTGTCGGCCCTTTCGAAGGCGCTGGCGAGCCCGGTGGGCGTCGAGCGCATCGCGGTGTTCCCGGTGGAGAACTTCGGCAGCGCCATGGCGCCGCTCTACACGACGCTGGCCCTCTTCATCGGGTCGCTTCTCATTCTCGTGGTGTTCAAGCCGAAGGCGGACCTCCGCATCCAGAAGGAGGCGGGGCTTGTGAACCCGAAGCCACGGCAGCTGTTCTTCGGCCGCTTCGCCGTCATGGCCGTGGTGTCGCTGGCCCAATCGACGGTCATGGCGCTGGGCAATCTGTTCTTCCTCGATGTGCAGGTGACCTCGCCGTGGCTGTTCATGGTGTGCTTCTGGGGCGCGGGCCTTGTGTTTACCTTCATCATCTACGCGCTGGTGGTGTCCTTCGCCAACCTCGGCAAGGCCATCGCGGTGCTTCTGCTCATCGTGCAGGTGACCGGCTGCGGCGGCTCGTTCCCGCTGCAGATCATGCCCGATTTCGTGCAGGCCCTCTCTCCCTGGCTTCCCGCCACCCACGTGGTGAACGCCATGCGAAGCGCCATGATGGGCACCTACGGCGGCGACTTCTGGGCTCAGATGGGCGCACTCGCCCTGTTCCTCTTCCCGGCGGCGCTCTTGGGCCTGGTGCTCCGCAAGCCCCTGGAGAAGTTCATGGAATGGTACGTGGAAAAGGTGGAGAGCTCGAGGCTCATCAGCTAGCGCGCGCTGCGCGACCGAAGCCGACCCCCATTCCTCATGCTTCCCTTTTTGGCAGTGAATGCCACTTTGACCCCGAAATGGCAAGCCAAATGCCAGTTGAAGGGCGAAATGGTCGAAAAAACTCTGGTATGTTGCCGAAAAATCGACCATTTCGGGGTTGAAGTGGCATTTTTCCCCGAAAATTGGAAAACGAGAATCGAGATGGTCTTGTTGAATGAAACTGGGACCTGGATTGGACGTCCTGCCAATGATAGGGCGGGATTGGAAATAACGGCGAGCGCACGGAGGGGCCACCCGACGTGCCGCCGATCAACGAGAGGAAAGACGGGCGACATGGGCGAGCCATTGACCGATGAGCAGATTGCCGAAGAGGAGAAGTTTCTCGCGGGGCTGCCCCGGGTGAACCTGGGGGCGCTGTTTTTGGCGCCTGTGTGGGGGCCGGCCCATGGGATGTGGGCGGCGTTCCTCTTCTTCGTCGCGTGGCTGTTCGCGGACAACGTGATTTACGCGGCCACGGTGGAGCCGACGGTGATGAACGTGGTGCTGGCCGTGCTCATGGCCGCGGGCTTGGTGGCCGCCACCGTGGTGTTCGCCATTGTGGCCCAGCCCTTCGCGGCGCACCGGGCCGAGAACATGGGGGTGAGCCGCGAGACCTATCTGCGGCGGCAGCGCGTCTGGGCCGTTGTGGGCGCGGTGATCGCTGTGGCCATCGTGGCGTTTGCCACCTGGTACAACTTGGATCTGCGCCCGACGCTGGACACCTGGGCCTAAGGAGAAGGCATGGAAGCGAGCGAGCGCACGGCGGCGGTGTTCTTCGTCGGGAACCGACTCATGTTGGACGACGGCGTGGGGCCGGCGGCCTACGACGAGATTCTGGCCGCCTACGATGTTCCCGAGAACGTGACGCTGGTGGACGTCGGCTGTATGTCGCTGGACATGCTGCCCTACGTGGAGCGTTGCGATGTCATCCTCACGGTGGATGCCGTGGACGGCACGGGCGACGCACCCGGCACCGTGTACCGGTTCGAGCCGGATGCCATGGCGCGCCATTCCGGCCCCGAGGCGTCGCTGCACGATTTGAAGCTCGTCGATTTGTTCGACGCCGCCTCGCTTATGGGCTATGAGGCCGAGGGCTTTTGCCTGGGCATGCAGGTGGGCAATCCCTCCCCGGAGCAGTTTGTCGTGGGCCTCACCCCCGAATGCGCCGCCGCCCTGCCCCTGCTCGTGGAAACCGTCGTGGCAGAACTGCATCGCCGCGGCTTTCCGCTGGCTCGGAAAGCGTAGAGTCGCCGCTTTCCGAGCGGAAGAAGGAGAAAGGGGCGAACGAGTCCGTTCCGAAATACCGTCGCGCTTCGTGTCCTCGGCATTTTGCGGCGGGCTTTCCTACCCCCAAAGCCCTCGGGTGGGGCACAGGTCACCCACGATGCAGTCGGCGCAGCGGGGGTTGCGGGCGCGGCAGAACTCGCGGCCGAAGTGCACCCACTGGTGGTTGATGAACAGCCACTGCTCGCGCGGGTACACCTTGAGCAGGATGTCCTCCACTTTCTGCGGCGTGTCGGCCGAAGGACCGGCCAGCTTCAGCCGGTGGGCGATGCGGAAGACGTGGGTGTCCACGGCGATGCCCTGGGGGTCTTTGAAGGCCTCGCGCATGACGCAGTTGGCGGTCTTGCGGCCCACGCCGGGCAGCTTCTGCAGCTCATCCACGTCGGCGGGCACCTCTCCGCCGAAATCCGCCGTCACCATTTGGGCGAGCGCCACGAGGTTCTTCGCCTTGCTCCGGAAGAACCCCAGCGAGTGGATGATCTCCGCCACTTCGTCGGAGGAGGCGGCCGCCATGGCCGCTGGGGTAGGGAAGGCCGCGAACAGGCGCGGGGTCACCTTGTTCACGGCGGCGTCGGTGCACTGGGCCGACAGCACCACGGCCACGGTGAGCTCGAAGGGCGTGCAATAGTCGAGCGACGCCTTCCCAGGGCCGTAGTGCTCGAACATGCGCTCCTCGATGGCCGCCGCCCGCTCCCGCTTGCTCGCCAGGGATTCCCGTGCCATGCTGCCTCCTTACCTTTTGCGCCGGCCTGCGTCGGCGCTGTGTCGTTTTCGCTATTGTCGCACAGCGCGGGCTCCTTCTCGAGGAATAGTTAGGGGAATCGCGGCGGGACGGTTTACTTCTTTGCTACTATTGGCCCCCCGTTCGCGTCGCTGCGCGCCCCAGTGCGCTACACTGTGCGAGGCGCTCATCCCGGGCGCCGACCGCCCGCTCGGGCGGCTTTTGCCGTTTGCCCTACTGGAAAAGAGACCACTGTGCTCATCGATTCGCTCGCCTTCACCTTGGAGAAGTCCGGCTGCTTGGATACGTTCTGGGGAAAGCTCGATGCCGGCGAAGACGCCACCTTGGGCGTGGCCGCCTCGGCGCGGCCCTTCCTCGTGGCGGCCCGCTTCGCCGCCTCGCCCCAGCCCACGCTCGTCGTCGTGGCCGGCGAGGACGCCGCCGTCGCCTTCGCCCGCAACGTGGCCGCCTATGTGGGGGAGGAGCGCGTGCTGCGCTTTCCGGAGCGCGCGGATTACCCCTTCGACCCCAAGCCCGCCGACCGTCGCGTCATCGCCCAGCGCATGGAGGCCGCTTGGGCGCTCAAGAGCGGCCGCGAAGTCGTGGTGGTGGCGAGCGCTCGGGCGCTGCTGCGCCTGTTGCCGCCGGTGGAAGCGAACGCCGCGCGGCCGATCGCGCTTACGGCCGGCGAGGAGCTTGAGGATATGGGCGTCGAGGGCGTCGAGGAGCTGGGAGACCTGCCCCGCGCCCTGGAAGCCGCCGGCTACGCCAACACCGGCGAGCTGGACGGCCCGGGCACCTTCGCCGTGCGCGGCGGTACTCTGGACGTGTTTCCCGGCAACCTGACCTTTCCGGTGCGCCTCGACTTCTTCGGCGACGAGTTGGACGAGATCCGCCGCATCGTGCCGGCCACAGGTCAGACCATAGCCTCGTTGCCCTCGGTGGAGATTTACCCCGTCTCCGAGTTCCCCACCTCCCCCCGGGCGCTGGCCGACGCGCGGCGCGCCTTGGAGAAGCCGGCGCTCACCAACCCGGCTCTGCGCGACGTGCTGGAGAAGCTCGAAGGGGGGCTTCGCTTCGACGGCGCCGATGTGGTGCTGCCGTTTCTGTACAAGAAGCCGGTGACGCTGGGCGCCTACGCCGGAGCGGGCACGTGCGCGGCCCTCATCGAGCCGCGCTCGCTCTTCGATGATGCGGCCCACGCCGCAGACGACATCGCCGAGCGCGCCCGGGGTACCAACATCGCGCTCGCGGGCCTGTTCGCCGAGCCGGCGGCGCTCGACTTCGGGGGCGAGGTGCGGGCCACCTACGTCTCCATCATGCGGGTCGGGGGCGCGCTGGACGACGAGCTGCCGGTGAAGCGCGTCGATGTGGCCGGGATGCCCGACAAAATATTCGGCAAGCTGAAGAGCCTCGCCGCCGACCGCTACACCATCGTCTTCTCGGCTCCGAACTTGCGCGCCCGCGAGACCATGCGCCACGCCTTCGTCGATCACGGCATCCCCATCCAGATTGTGCAGCCAGAGCATTTGGATGATGGCAATAGTGCGGCGGCGGTCGGGCGGAGCGTCCCGCGCGCAGATTCCGCAGACTCGGGAAAAGAGGGGTATAATCCTCACCCCTCTTTTCCCGAAAGCGAGGACTGCCCGAGCACGGGATGCTCCGCCCGACCGCCGCATGAGGGGTCGCAACCCGAAAGCGCAGAGGCCGACACCCCGGCCCAGGCCAAACGCCGCCTGCGGCGCGGGGTCGTCAACATCGTGGACAACGACATCCCGCTCGGCATGATCATCCCGAAGGCGCATCTCGCGCTGGTGTCGGCCGCCGACACCCAGGGTTCGCGCGCCGCCAGCCGTCGCGTGCGCTCCCGCGTGGATGCCACCGAGGTCACCTTCCCGTTCAAGCCCGGCGACTACGTGGTGCACGCGGCCCACGGCATCGCTTTTTTCCGCGATCTGGTGCGCCGCGAGGTGGACGGCACCGAGCGCGACTACCTGCAGCTGGAATACGCCGAGGGCGACAAGCTGTTCGTCCCCGTGGAGCAGCTCGACCGCGTGACCCGTTACGTGGGGCCGGAAGGCGGCAGCCCCCGTCTTACCCGCCTGAACACGAGCGACTGGGCGCGGGCCATGAACCGCGCCCGCAAGGCCACCAAGAAGCTCGCCTTCGACCTCGTGGACGTCTACGCCCGCCGCGCCGCCACCCAGGGCTTCCGCTTCTCGCCGGACACCCCCTGGCAGCGCGAGATGGAGGAGGCCTTCCCCTACACCGAGACCCGCGATCAGCTCGCCGCCATCGCCGATGTGAAGCACGACATGGAATCGCCGCGACCGATGGACCGTCTCATCTGCGGAGACGTCGGCTTCGGCAAGACCGAGGTGGCCCTGCGCGCCGCCTTCAAGGCCACCCAGGACGGCAAGCAGGTGATGGTGCTCTGTCCGACCACCATTCTGGCCCAGCAGCACTACACCTCCTTCAAGGACCGCTTCGACCCCTTCGACGTCACGGTGGAAGTGCTCTCGCGCTTTCGCACGCCCGAGCAGCAGAAGGCGGCCCTGGAGGGCTTCGCCAAAGGCGACGTGCAGGTGCTCGTGGGCACGCACCGGCTGCTCTCGCGCGATGTGAACCCGCACGATCTGGGACTGGTCATCATCGACGAGGAGCAGCGCTTCGGCGTGCAGCACAAAGAGCAGCTGAAGAACTTGCGCGAGTCCATCGACGTGCTGACGTTGTCGGCCACCCCCATCCCGCGCACCATGCAGATGTCGCTGTCGGGGGTGCGCGACATGTCGCTCATCCTAACGCCGCCTGACGAGCGGCGCCCCGTGGAGGTGCACGTGGGGGAGTGGGATCCCGACGTCGTGTCGGCCGCCATCCGCTATGAACTGGCCCGGGGCGGTCAGGTGTACTACGTGTCCAACCGCGTGCGCTCCATCGACGAGGCCGTGGACCGCGTGCATGCCGCCGCCGGGGAGGCGCGGGTCGGCGTGGCCCACGGGCAGATGACCAAGGAGGAGCTGGAGCAGGTGATGGAGGAGTTCGCCGCCGGCGAGCTGGACGTGCTCGTGGCCACCACCATCATCGAGAGCGGCATCGACAACCCCCACACCAACACGCTCATCATCGAGGACGCCCAGCGTCTGGGCCTCGCGCAGATGTACCAGCTGAAGGGCCGCGTGGGCCGCTCGTCCACCCAGGCCTACGCCTACTTCATGTTCCCCGAGAACGTGCCTTTGACCGACGAGGCCGCCGCGCGTCTCACCGCCATCAACGAGCATCAGGATTTGGGCAGCGGCATGCGCATCGCCATGCGCGATCTGGAGATTCGCGGGGCCGGTTCGATGCTCGGCGCCGAGCAGTCCGGCAACATGTCGGCTGTGGGCTTCGATCTGTTTGCCCAGATGCTCAACCAAGCCGTGAACGAGACGCGCGAGGGCGTGGGCGCCTCAGGCGAGCTGCCGCCGGCGCTTTCCGACATCACCGTGAACATCCCCGGTCACGCCTACCTGCCCGAGGAGTACATTCCCGACGCCGACGCCCGGGTGCTGTGGTACCGCAAGCTGGCTTCGGCCTCCACGGTGGAGGAGGTGGCCGCCCTCCGCGAGGATATGCTCGCCAAGGCCCCCGAGATGCCCGAGGCGGCGGCCAACCTCTTCGAGCGCGCATGGCTGAAGGCCTTCGCCAACGAGCACGGGGTCAAGCTCATCTCCGTGGCGGCGGGCAAGCTCATCGTGGAGCCCATCGACATCCCCGCTGCCGCCATGAAGCCCCTGCGCCGCGTGGGCGGCCGCTACCAGACGGACAAGCGCAAACTGACGCTGCCTTTGCGCTACTTCTCGGAGGAGGAACGCGACAACCTGCTTCCGGCTATCGTGCACTTCCTGGAGAAGCTCTTCGGCGAGACCGACGCCGAAGAGGGGGCTCCTTTCGCGGAGATGGAGGGCGGCGCTTCCGGCTTTGCCTCCGATCCTGCCTCTTCTGTCCCCCGGGGTATCGCAACAGATCCCGCTGCGGGCGTTTCCAAAAATGCTCGGACAGGCTCTGCTAAGGCTGTTTCGCAAAATGCCCCGACCGATTCCCGCAGGGGTGGATCTCGTTCCGCCCTGGGACAGGGCCCGGCCAAGGACTCCGCGTCAGCCACTCCCGCTCCCACTCGCCCCACGGGGCGCAGCGAACGGCGCGCCAACAACCTCGCCAAGGGCGATGCGGCCCGCGAGCGCTTGGCCGCCAAGCGCGCCGCCCGCGCCGCCAAACGCGTAGAGGGGCGATAGCCGCGCCGCCCGCGCCACCAAGTGCCGAGGGTGGCAGGAGGGAGGTCGTTTTGCCCGCAGCGGTCGAAGGTGCGGCCCCTCTGGCTCCTTGTGCACGGGATGGTGTATGCTGCCTCTACGGCAACGGATTTCGGTGGATTGCATGGAGGTGAGACGGCGGTGAACGCTTCGAAGGTCTTCTGGCGAGGAGTGGTTTGTGCCCTGGCGGGTGCGACACTGTGGGGATTCTCAGGAGCCTGCATCCAGTTTCTCGCGGAGAGTTACGAGGTAAGCTCAGCCTTCATCTCAGCTGTACGCGCCGGCGTGGCGGCCCTGCTGTTCGCCGTCTTCGTCTTCGTTACGCGTCGCGAGGCTCTGCTCTCGCTGCTGAGGAGCCCCGCCGCCCGTCCGACGCTCGTTTTGTTTGGCGTGGGGCTGTACCTCTCGCAGATCACCTACGCGGTGTCGGTCGCCCTTACCAACGCCGGCACGGCCACGGTGCTCCAGGCCACCTGCACAGTGTTCGTCATGCTCATCACCTGCGCCCGAGCGCGCCGTCTGCCGCGTGTCGCCGACTTTGTCGGGCTGATGTGCGCGATGGCCGCCGCGACGCTCATCGCCACCCAGGGAGACTGGGGCGTCATCGTGCTGCCGGTGGCGGGATTGGCTTGGGGCATTGCCAACGCCCTGTCCGAGACGCTCTACATCATGGCGCCCCAACGGCTCTACGGCCGATGGGATCGCCCCACCATCATCGCCTGCGGGATGGTCATTAGCGGTATTGTCGCCATTCTCGTGTGGCTCATCGGAGAGGCGATCGTTTCGCTGCTCGCCGCCCCTTCTGCCGCTCTCGGCGCTGCGGGCTCGATTCTCGCCGACCTTTTCGGTACCGCCGGCAGTCTCATTCCCGACATGGACGCTACAGGCTGGCTCGCTCTTGTCGGTGGCGTGGGCGTTCTGGGTACCTTTGCTGCTTTCGGGCTGTTCCTCTACGGCGTGTCGCTCGTGGGCTCGGTGAAGGGGAGCCTTCTGGGCGTGGCTGAGCCGGCCGGTGCCATGGTCATCGCTGCCTTGTGGCTGCACACTCCGTTCTCTGCCTGGGATTGGATCGGCCTTGTCCTCATGGCCGTCATGATCGCGCTCGTCTCCCTCTCCGGGCAGAATTCCGAAGGCAAAAGGAAGCGCTCAGGCGCCCGCTAAGGAAACTTCGATGCGCCTCAGGCGGCCGCCGAGGAGAAGTCACGATGCGATGCGGCCGCCTAAACTGGCAGAAAGTGCTTTCGGTTTCTGTCGCTGACAAAGATTTAGATAATTTTGGTCACAAAATCGAGTTTTGAACTCCGAAAGTCTCCCTTTTCGTCTGTTGAGGGCCCTTCTGCTTCGCTCTAGAGCCTAAAGATGACTGAATGTGGCCAAAAATAGCTCTCTGGCACTGCACGGCGAGTTCAAAACTCGATTTTGTGACCAATATTTCAAAAGTTTTTGTCGTGAGTGCCATTTGGGTTGAGTCCTAGGGATCCAACGGATACCTCGGGATACTTATCGCAGAAACAGTGACCGATCGAGAAGCTACGGATCTGACTAAGCAATCAGGATAGGGGAGACTTCTCAATTGCAAATACGTATGACAGCTACCGAGACGTTTAGATTGTTAGAACCGCCCTCGGAATGACAGCTCTAGGATATCTCGATGGAGGTTCTGCTGCTTTAGCAGGTAGCCTTCTGTTCTGCAGCGTTGACGCAGTCCCAGTAATCGGTAGATAACTGCAATGACCCTTTGGATCTCCCGCAAGCGTTTGAACTGGTCGTTGGTAACCACAATGATTTCGTATCCTGCCGCCATGAGGAGGATACGACGTTCGGCATCCTTTGCGATCTTTTCCGAACCGCTGTGAAATTCGTTGCTGTCGTACTCAACTCCGAGTCGGGCATCCTTCCAACCTATGTCAGTCCAACGAAGATCATTTCGCCATGTGATATTCGTTTGCGGGCTCACGTCAATAGGCATGTTGAGTACGGGCTTAGGCAGGCCTCCGCCTCCGTATCGTGTCGGAAGGCACAGCAGCATCGCTAAATGGGTTTCTCGAAGCGAACTTGAGTTGTCGTTGACGCAACCAAGGTTTATGAGCGCGCGTTTCACGTGACGGTTTCCTGAGCATCTCAAGAGATAGCGCTTGATTTTCGATGTGCTTGTAACAGGGGGAAGACCGTGAACGACGTGATCGGTGCCGCAGCGAGCGTAGGTGCCGCAAAGCTCGTGACCGAGATCGATGCATGCTATATCGGAGAGGTGGTCGTGCATTTGCAGGAAGAGCCGCTCTGGGCTAAGGCAATAGATATCTCCATTCACCTGATAGAACGAGCCTCGTGGGAAGGGGCGCGAATGCACTGAGCAGTGGGTATCATCCGCGGTTCTTCTTTGCGTGGCGTTTGGTACGATAAAGTGGAGCTCTCCGAAGTTGTGGCCTAACAACTTGCGAGCAATGTTTTTGTGCTCGATGGTTGGGGCATCGAAACTGTTGGGCGTTTCGCGTGGATTTGGGGCGCACGGCATGGAGAGCCTCGATCGCTCATTGCGCAAATGTTTCAGTGCACTTGGGCCTGATAGCAGCACGGCCATGACGCCTCCTCGTTCGATGGGGCGCGTAGCGTAGCAGCGTCAAGCCGCAGTTATGTCGCGGCAGTGTCTCGTTTTCGCTGTGGATAACTCTATGAGCAGGCACTTTGTAAATAGGCACACATGAAATGACCATAACTGGAAGGCTTGCAACATAACTGATGAGTGGCAGTTTGCGTTGTGCCGAAGCGGTGGAGTCATAATGGGAAGAGCGAGGAAGCGTGATAAAGGAGTGTCTAATGGAAAAATTGCCGCCGATTGAGAAAGTGTACGAGGCGTGGACTGCGCTGGCCGACGATCGCTATGATTTGAGCCCGAAGGCGCTTGTTGTGCGGTCGTCGGACGGGTCGAAGGAGTACCGGGTAACCTGGGACGATGAGGACGAGGGGCGCTATCGCTCAAACGACAACGCGACGTTCTGGCAGGGCTACGCGGGGTATCCAGTCATCATGGCGCTTATGCTGCAAGGGCGCGTGCCCTTCAACGGGGAGGTGGCGGCCTGGTTCAAGGGCATTCCGTGGAAGGCGCTCAACGATGCCCGCAAGCGCGACTACGCTGCCGCGCTGGCCGAGGCCTTCGAGCGCGCGGGCCTCGACATGCCCCGGCAATTGCAAGCCGAGGAAGCCGCCGCTGAGGTAATGGAGGCCCTGCGGGAGTTGCCCGTTTCCGTGGGGAGGCCGACAAGGAGGTAGTGGTCAGGGCGACGGCCTCGATGTGCACTCTCAGGTAAAGAGGAGCCACGGCGATTGCGGCTTACGGTGCGGGCGATGCCGAGCTACGCTACTTGGCCCGGGAGCGCTTCACGCGGGCGCGGGCGAGGGCTGCGGCGCCGCCTGAGACGATGGCCAGGGCCCCCACGGCCAATAGCGCATCGGTGGCCGCGTCGCCGGTCTGCGGAACGCCGCGGTAGGCGGTCGAGCTACGGTGGTAACCATGCGTGCCGGACGTCGTGCTGGGTTTGGCTGTCGGCTTCGAGGCGTCATCTTTGCCTGAGTCCTTCGTCCCGTTGTCGTCGGTCTGGTCGTCGGCTGCGGTGCTGCCATCTGTCTTGTCCCCGGCATTCGCGTTGGCGTCTCCGCTCGGCTGCCCGTCGTTTGCCGTTCCCGTCTGTCCGTCGCTCGGGTTGCCCTCGTCGCCCTCGTTGCCCGATGGCGTGCTCGGGGCGTTCAGCTCCTCCACGGTGGCGCCGGGAGCGGCCATTGCTGCCGCCCGGGCTGCGTCGGCATCGCCGTAGTAAACGGTCTTGGCCCCATCGTGCACGGCTGCGCGGGCGTCGTGCTTGGCCGTTGAGGCGGGTACGACGGAAAAGGGGGCCGTCGCGTGAGCGTCGGCGGGGACGAACTCGGCGTAGGAATCGGCCACATAGGGCGCAACGTCCTGGTTGTAGCTGCCGCCCTTAAGCGCGAGCGACCCCGTGCCGCTCACGGTGGCTAAAGGCTCGGGTTTGCCGTCGGCTCCCTCGGCGGTCGCCACGTCGCCCTGTCCGGTTACCGTCAGGGCTCCATCCTGAAGGGACAGACCGCCGTCCGTGGCGAAGAAGAGGTTGAAGCCGGCCAGATCCAGCGTGAGCTCGCGCCCGTCGGAAATGGAGAGGGTCGGCTGGTTGCTCACGCTGCTGACTAGTTTGATGGTGCTGTGATCAGGGGCCGTTGCGAAGGCGCCCGCGAGCGTGGCATAGCGCGTCGCTCCGGCCTGGGCCACCCAGGTGCTCCCGTTGTCACGCACGGTGAAATCGCTCGGCGTGTTGTTATAGGCGTAGGGGCCCTTCAAGGGAGCCGTGATGGCATCGAGCGGGGTGGTGCTCACGTTGTTCTCCACGAGGATGCCCTCGGGTACTGTGGAGGGCAGCGACGAGATGTCGGCGTTCTGCAGGTTGCCCACGATGCCCCCGGCGAAATTCGAGCTGGTGATGGACGCGGCCGTATTGGTGCTCCCGCTTACAGTGCCCGCGTTGTAGAACGTGCCGACGATGCCGCCGGCGCAGCTGCCGCCTTGCACGGAGGCGCTGTTGGCGCAGCTGGTCACCGTGATGGGCGCGCTGGCGGCGTAGGCGGGCGCTGCGCCGTCGTAGCGGGCCCATCCCACGATGCCCCCGATGCCGTAGGCGCCGGCGTTGCTTGTGGAAACCGCCCCGGAATTGGCGCAATCGCTCACGGCGCCGTAGTTCTTCTGCTCGCCGACGATGCCGCCGACGGAGTAGCTCGTGCCGGCAATGGCGCCGCTGTTCTCGCAATTCGACACGAAGGCTGCGCTGAGGCCGGCGATGCCGCCGATGCAGTCGGTGCCGGAAATGCTTCCGCTGTTGCGGCATCCGGTGATGGCCATGCGGCCGGTGGGGGTGGTGTAGTAGGCGGCGCCTACGATCCCGCCGGCGTTGCCCACGCCGCCCGCGGCGGTGACCGAGGCGCTGTTCTCGCAGTTCTCGATGGCGCCGGATAGCGTCATGCGCCCCGCGATGCCGCCCACGCCCGCCTTGCCGGAAACGGATCCGGAGACGCTTACGCCGGATACAGTGGAATCGTTCGCCAACATGCCGCAGAGGATGCCCGCCAGCTCGCTTTGAGGCACGGCGATCTTCGCGTCGGCCACGGTGAGGTTCTTCGCGGTGGCCCCGTCCAGAATGCCGAAGAGTCCGATGGCGTAGTCGGCGCCCTGGGTCGAAGTGATCTTCAGGCCGCTCACGGTGTGGCCCGCGCCGTCGAAGGTGCCAGCGAAAGGTGTGCTGCCCTCGGCGATGCCGCTGCTCTTGCGCGTGCCGGCGCCGATGGGCGTCCACTCGGCGCCCTCGAGATCCACGTCGGCGCCGAGGGCCACGTATTTGCCGTCATAGTCGTCGCCTGCGTTCACGGCATCGCGGAAGGCCGCTAGCTGACTTGCATTCTCGATGAGGTAGGGGTCGGCCTCGGTGCCCGCGCCCGAGGCAAAGACAGCGCTGTCCACGGCCCAGGCCGGGGACGCCCAGCAGAGAGCGGCGAGAAGGGCGAACGCGGCAACAACCCAGCGGAGGGACACCGACGAGTGCGGAAAGAAGCGGACGGTGAAGGCATGTACGGAACGGTACGGGGCCATGACGATTTCCTCTCTTACGGCGTCGTGGGAACGTGTGGAACGGGGCATAGCCGGCGCGTCCTTCGCATGCGCCCGTGCGAAGCCGAAGCCCCTCCCATAGCTCCTTCAGTCTAGGCCCGCTCCGGTGTCGCCTTAGGGCTGCTGTCCAACCGATACGGCCCCACCGCCGAACTGTCACGGAGCGTCACGGCTCCGTTGCGCTGCGGACACGAGCCCTGTACCGAACCGTCGCCGAGTCGGATGTGGTCAATGAATGATGGCTCAGCCCCCGTGCTATACTGGCGCTATTACCTGAATCGACCCCGAGGACTGAAGGAAACCCATGACCACGACCAAGCCCGTGCGCGTCCGCTTCGCGCCTTCTCCCACCGGCAAGCTGCACATCGGCGGCGCTCGCACCGCCATCTACAACTGGGCCTTCGCCCGGGCTACCGGGGGCACCTTCGTGCTGCGCATCGAGGACACCGACCCGGAGCGTTCCACCGAGGAAAACACCCAGATCATTCTGCGCGCGCTGAAGTGGATGGGCCTCGATTGGGACGAGGGCCCGGAGGTGGGCGGACCTTGCGGCCCCTACTTCCAGACCCAGCGCACCGACACGTACGAGGCAGCGCTGCAGAAGCTCATCGACGCCGGCGCCGCCTACCCGTGCTTCTGCACCAAGGAGGAGCTGGACGCCAAGCGCGAGGCCGCCGAGAAAACCGAGGGGGGTTACGCGGGCTACGACCGCACCTGCCGCGCCATTCCGGCCGACGAGGCCGCCGCGCGCATCGCTGCCGGCGAGCCCCATGTCTGGCGCCTGAAAGTGCCCGACGACCACGGTCCGGTCACGTTCAAAGATGCCGTCTACGGCGACATGAGCTTCCCCATCGATGTGATGGACGACATGATCCTGCGCCGCACCGACGGCACGTTCACCTACAACTTCGCTGTGGTCTGCGACGACGTGAACATGGCCATCACCCACGTCATCCGCGGTGACGATCACCTCTCCAACACCCCGCGCCAGGTGCTCATCTACGAGGCCCTCGGCGCCGAGGTGCCGCTGTTCGCGCACCTGTCCATGATCTTGGGCCCCGACGGCAAGAAGCTCTCGAAGCGCCATGGCGCCACCAATGTCGAAGAGTACCGCGACCGGGGGTATCTGCCCGACGCTCTCGTGAACTTCCTCGCACTGCTCGGCTGGTCGCTCGACGGCGAGACCACCATCATCCCGCCGGCGGAGCTGTGCCGCGCCTTCTCGCTCGACCGCATCACGAAGAAGCACTCCATCTTCGACGAGAAGAAGCTCGACTGGATGAACGGCGTCTATATCCGCGACATGGGCGCTGCCGCCTGGGTCGATGCCGCCAAGCCCTGGCTCGCCCAGACCAACCTGGACGGGTCGAACGTGCCCGACGGCATCACTATCGCGCCCACGCCCACCAAGGAGGAGGCGGAGGCGGCCGCCCGCGAGCTGCGTCTTCCCGGCGCCGATGTGGACGCCGACACCTGGGAGGCGTGCCTGGCCGATGTGGACGACGACCACGAGTTCTACGAGGCCATGTACCCGCTTGTCGCCGAGCGCCTGGCGCACCTGGACGAGATTCCCGCCAAGCTGGCGTTTCTGTTCTGGGGCGACTCGGTGGTGCTTGACGAGAAGAGCGTCCAGAAGGTGCTGCTGAAGGAGGGCGCACGGGCCGATGAGGCGCTCGCCATCTGCCGCGGCATTCTCGCCGACGACGACAACCCGTGGGACGCCGAGGCGCTCGAGGAGCTCTGCCGCGCCGCCGGCGAGCAGGCGGGGCTCAAGCCGAAGCTCTTGTTCCAGCCCTTGCGCGTGGCCGTGTGCGGCAACATGGTGTCGCCGCCTTTGTTCGAGGCCATGATGCTGATGGATCCCGCCGACATCGTCGCTCGCATCGACGGCGTCACCGAAACCGTGTTCAGCGAGCGCGCCAACTAGCGGGCGCGCAAACCAGAAAGGTCGAAGACCATGGACGAGAATAGCAACACCCCGAGCGCTTCCGGCGCGCCGGAGCCCCAGCAGCCGGCACCCCAGCCCGAGGCCGTGCCCCAACAGCCGGCGCCCCAGCCTGAGGCCGCGCCAGAGAACCCCTTTGCCGCCTTCGGGACATCGGCGCCCCAGCCCGAGGCCGCGCCTGCGCCCGCAGCGGTGTCCCCCGAGGTCGCGCGGCCGGCGTCTGCGGCGACGGCGCCGACGCAGCCCTACTACGACGCCGCTGCGGCACAGCCCGCTCAGCAGCCCTACGCTCCTTATGGGCAGGCCGCCGGCGCTGGGCAGCCCTACGCCTCCTACGCTCAGGCCGCGGCCCAGCAGCCGACCTACGCGCCCTACGATGCCGCAGGCTATGGCACCTACGGCGCGGGCAATCAGCCCCCGGTGCCCCCGGCGCCCGCGCAGAACATCTATCCGGGCTACGAGCCGCCCAATCCCAATCAGAAGCGCCGCTGGCCGTGGTTTTTGCTGGGACTGGCCGTGGGCCTCGTCATCGGCATGGGCGGCTGTGCCAGCTGCGTGGGTATCATGGCCCTGGCCGACTACGACAGCAGCTACGACAGCTACAACAGCTACGATGACGGTTATGACTACAATTACGATTACGACTTCGGCGACACCGACATGTGGGCTCCCGAGGACAGCTACGGTACCGACGAGGACGCCTCGCCCTACGGCGGCTTCACCCTCGACGAGATCGCCTCGGTGTTCGAGGCCGACGGCGTCGCGGCGGGCGAGCCGGGCGAGGGCGATGTTTGTGCCAAGGGCTTCTACACCGTAGGACCCCAGGGTCAGATTCCCGCCGGCCTGTATTATTTGGAAGGCTCCAACGAGAAGCTCTCCCACTACTACGTGTTCGACGGGGACGACGGCCGCTACAGCCTCGATGACTCCGTGCAGTACTTCGGCAACTACTTCGTTGACCTGGACGAAGGAGACCTCATCGTGTTCGATCCCGGCGACGAGGCGACCATGTACCCGGCTTCTTCCACCTCCACTAACCCGACGGCGCCCTATACCAACGGCTGCTACCGTGTGGGCATCGATATCCCCGCGGGCAGCTACACCATCACCGCGGCCACGGTGGGCGAGGGCGAGACCGACGAGGACTCGGCGGCCTTCGTCATGAAGAACCTCGACTTCGATGACGACTCCATTGTGGACACCAAGTACGTCATTCCCGGCGGCGAGCAGACAGTGACGGTCAGCAACGGCCAGTACTTGGAACTCTTCGCCGCCACCGCCACCCCCGTCGCACAGGGGTAGGAAGATGGCGAAGCAGTTGAGCGACTATCCGACCCTCGATGAGCTGAACGACTTCTTCGGTCACGACCGGTTCGCCGAGCACGCGGGCTGTCGCATCGTGGAAGGATCGCGCGATCATGCCGTGTGCGAGCTGGACATCCAGAACCACCACCGCAACGCGCTGGGCAACGTCATGGGCGGCGCCATCTTCACTTTGGCCGATTTCGCCTTGGCCATTGCCGGCAATACCGGCGGGAACCCGAGCGTGTCGGTATCGAGCACCATCGAATATCTCAGCGCCTCGAAGGGCACCCGCCTCATCGCCACGTGCACCGCGGACAAGTCCGGCCGCCGCCTCGGCTTCTACACCACCGACGTCACCGACGACACGGGCCGCCGCATAGCGAGGGTCGCCGCCACGGTCTTCCGAGAGAGCGAGTAGCGCCACGCGATTCGAGACAGCAAAAGGGCCCCAACCGGGGCCCTTTTCAATTATGAAAGAGGGAGTCTTGCTGGACGATCCGTAGGGGCTGACCTTGGTCAGCCCTTTAGAGCGGAATGGCATTCCCGGGTTGAGAGGGGCGACCAAGGTCGCCCCCTACGGAAGGGGTGGCCAGCGAGGACTGTCTGAGCGAATCAGAATGCCCCGTGTTTCCTCGCCAGAAGAGTCGCAACCGGGTTACTCGACCCCGCAGGCCGCCCGCAGGGCGTCGACGCGGTCGGTCTTCTCCCAGGTGAACTCGGGCAGCTCGCGGCCGAAGTGGCCATAGGCGGCCGTTTTCTGGTAGATGGGCCGGCGCAAGTCCAGCTCGTCGATGATGGCGCCGGGGCGCAGGTCGAACACCTCGGACACGGCGCGCTCGATATCCTCTTCCGGGACATGGTTCGTGCCGAAGGTCTCCACCATGACGCTCACCGGCTTCGCCACGCCGATGGCATAGGCGATCTGCACCTCGCAGCGGTCGGCCAGTCCCGCGGCCACGACGTTTTTGGCCACCCAGCGCGCCGCGTAGGCCGCCGAGCGATCCACCTTGGTGCAGTCCTTGCCGGAGAATGCCCCGCCGCCGTGGCGTCCCATGCCGCCGTAGGTGTCCACGATGATCTTGCGGCCGGTGAGACCGGCGTCGCCCATGGGGCCGCCGATGACGAAGCGGCCCGTGGGGTTCACGTAGATCTCGCAGTCGTCGGCGAGCGCCACCCCTTCGGCCTCGAACACCGGGCGGATGACCGTCTCGATGACGGCCTCGCGCAGCGCGTCCTGTTCGATGTCCTCGGAATGCTGGGTGGACACGACCACCTTCTCTACCGCCGTGGGCGCCCCGTCGATGTAGCGCACGGACACCTGGGTCTTGCCGTCGGGGCGCAGAAACTCCAGTGTGCCGTTCTTGCGCACCTCGGTCAGGCGCTCGGAGAGGCGATGGGCCAGGTAAATGGGCATGGGCATGAGCGTGCTCGTCTCGTTGCAGGCATAGCCGAACATCATGCCCTGGTCGCCCGCGCCAATCGTCTCGTAGGGGTCGGCCGCGGCCGCCTCGTCGCGCTGGGCCTCGAAGGACTCGTCCACGCCCTGGGCAATGTCGGAGGACTGCTCGTGGATGGAGCTCATGACGGCGCAGGTGTTGCCGTCGAAGCCGTACTTCGCGCGGTCGTAGCCGATGGAGCACACCACGTCGCGCGCGATGGACTGCACGTCCACGTAGGCCTGGGTGCGAATCTCGCCGGTAACGAAGACGGTGCCCGTGGTGACGAGCGTCTCGCAGGCGCAGCGCATCTTCGCCGGGTCGGCCGGGTTGCCGTCGGGTGCAATGTAGCCCTCCTCGGCCAGGGCGATCTCCTTGGCCAGGATGGCGTCCAGAATGGCGTCGGAAATCTGATCGCAGATCTTGTCCGGGTGTCCTTCCGTGACGGATTCGGACGTGAACAGGTACGATGAGTGCTTTTCAGCCATAAGAGTCCTCTCTTATCGGTGTTGGCCGGACCACCTTGGCGCTCAGGTGAGGGACGCGTCAGGTTGGTGTCGGGATCATCGAGCCAACTCTCTACCCCGACTCTGGATAATGCAGATCGCGCGTCCGGTGCGGGCGCGCGATCAAGTATGCTAACGGTTCGAAGGAGCGGGCGCAAGGGGAGGAGTCGGCCTACGCGGTAACTTCATCGGCGGCCTTCTCGGCCCTCTCGGCGGCGTCACCCGCGGCCTGCTC
>CABSMC010000020.1 GCA_902478715.1 uncultured Adlercreutzia sp. | reverse complement strand
AGGCGGCCATGCACATGCGGCAGCCGATGCACTTGTCGTAGTCGATCTCCACGCGGCCCTTATCGTCCTTGTAGGTGGCACCCGTGGGACACACGCGCTCGCACGCCGGGTTCTCGCAGTGCTGGCACGCCAGCGGCAAGTAGGTGCGCGAAAGGTTTGGATAGGTGCCCTCAGCGCCGTCAAAGCGCTCGCACCCCTCGGTGAGCACGCGGTTCCACAGCATGCCGTCGGGCACGTTGTTCTGCATCTTGCATGCCACGGCGCAAGTGTTGCAGCCGATGCAACGGTGCAGGTTAATGCCAATAGCAAGTTTCGTCATGGCTATTCACCAGCCTTCTTGATCTCGATGAGCGTGTCGTTGAAGGGAATCATGGGGCCGAAGGGCAACACATAGCCGCGCTCGTTCAGCTGGTCATTGGAGACGGACTGCATGATGGTGCCGTCCAGGTACTGGCGGTAGGTGCTCTCCACCATGAAGGCGCTCTCGGGACGCACGGCCTCGTTCAGGTGCAGCACCGTGCGGAAGGAGCCGCGATCGTTGAAGACCTCCACCGCATCGCCGTCTTCCAGGCCGCGAGCGGCGGCGTCGACCGGGTTCAACTCGATATGGGGCTCGGCCACTTCCTGAATCCACCTCGCGCCCGAATAGGCCGAGTGCACGCGGAAGCGGGAACGAGCCTGATTGAACTGCAGCGGGTACTTCTCGCGCAGCGGGTTCTCCGGATAGGCCTCACAAGGCGCCTCCCAAGCGGGGAAGGCCTGGCCGAACTCCAGCATATTCTCGTAGTAAGGCTCCTGGCGACCGGAGGGAGTGGTGTATTCGAAACCGACTTCCGGCACTCGGAGCTCCTCCGACCCAATCAGTCGCTGGGCGCCATTGTGCTCCTTCAAAGTCTCCAGCGTAAAGCCTGCCATCTGGGGATCGTCGCTCGACAGGAGCGCTCGGGCGTACTCTTCGCCATCGGCCGGGAACAAATCGCCCAGCCCCATGGCCTCGGCGATACCCTTCTCGATGTAAAAGTCCGACTTGCTTTCAAACAGCGGATCGAGCACCTTCAAATTGGCCAAGATATGAGCGTTGGCGCACTTTACGCCGCCCACTTCGTCAGCACACTCGAATTTGCTACACACGGGCAGCACCAAGTCGACGAAGTCGGTAACTGAGCTGTGGTAAATGTCGGCCAAGCACACGAAATCCAGCGAGTCGATCCATTCCAGGGTCTTGTTCCAATTCGCAGCCTTCTGAGTAGGAATGTCGCCGAAGAACATCGCACCGTGAACGGCGTTGTCCTTCACCACATCGAAGAAGCCCTGGGTGCTCACCGGTGCCATGCCCTCGGGCAGCAGCCATGCGCCCAGCGCCGCCTCGTAGGGAGTCACATGGTAGCCGTAGATGCCGCAACCAGTGCCGCGCTTGCCGTAGTTACCCGTCAACGAAGCAATGAGCGCGTAGCAGTGGCCGGCCACATCGTTATTGTAGAACTTGTCTATACCGCCGACGCTGTTGCAAATAATGGAGGGGCCCTTCGCATACTGGGCAGCCACGTCAACTATAACCTCAGCCGGAACATCGCAGGTCCCGGAAGCCCACTCCAACGTATAGGGCTCCATGTCCTTCCGCAAGCGCGTGAACTGAGTAACGTAGCGCTTGCCGTTCACGGTGAACTCGCCTTCCAATGCCGGGGTCGCACCCTCGGTGGTGTGGGGCACCGCCGCATTCGTCGCTTCGTCCCACATATAGAAAGTCTTCACTTCCACCGGCTCGCCGGTTTCCGGATCGACCGCTTCGGCCACATCGGCCAGGCAGAGGCCCGTTTCGGAATCAATCAAGAACGGCAGCGCGGTGTGAGCCAGCACATGCTCGCGGTCGTACAGCTCCTCGTCCAAGATGTACTTGGTCATGCCGAGGAAGAACGCCGGATCGGTACCAGCGCGCAGACCAACCCACTGGTCCGCCTTGCTGGCCGTCGGACTAAAACGCGGATCGAGGCAAATGATCTTCGTACCCGCTTCCTGGGCATTCATCATGGCGCGAGCCCAGGTCAAGCTCGTCTCAACCAGATTGCAATTTGCCATCAGCACCACTGCAGCCTCATCCCACTGCCAGATGGTGTTTTGAGCGAACAGGCCGATCCATGGAGAAAACGCCTGAAACTGGCCGTTGCCCTGACCGAGATCATACCCATTCATGCTGCTCGTCTGAGCTCCCAGCACGCTCGGCAACAGCGGTGGGAAACGCTGGGAAGCCTCCGTGGAGAACTGGATCCACAGCGCTTCTTTGCCGTACTTATCCTGGACGGCCTTGAAGTTCTCAGCGATCATTTGGAAGGCCTCGTCCCAACTGATGGCCTCGAACTCGCCGCTGCCGCGCTCGCCCACGCGCTTCATGGGGCGCTGGATGCGGGCGTCGCCGTAAATGTTCTGCACTTCGGAAAGGCCCTTCAGGCACACGTTCTGGAAGCGCTTGTCCTCGTTCTCGCGCGGCTGGATCATCGCCAAGCGTCCGTCGCGCACGGTGCACTGCAGCATGCAGTTGCACAGGCAATGCTCGTTGTGGTACGTAAAGCCCAGCGTTTCATTGGCCGTCGGCTCGGCCTGAGCCGCGCTGGCAGCGATGCCCGTCAGGCTCGCCCCCGCAAAGCCAGCTGCGCCGACGGCCGCGGCGGCCTTCAAAAAACCGCGACGGCTCAGCGCAGTACCCCTCGGTTTCTGCTCCATGGTGTCCTCCTGCTCTCTCGATTTCGGTCGGCGTCCTCGGCCGGCATTCCCTAGCCGCCGATCTGCGGCCGATACCCTCGATTCCGCTCCGACCCCTCGTCGGAATCGGTCTCTGAGGCGCAGTCTACGAAGCGTCAACAAGAAAAGCACTGCCCATTCGCGCGATCCCGTGGCTTAAGCCCCACTTTCTGGAAAGTGGGCATTAACGCAGAACTCCTGCCACACCCAAAACCGCTAAGATAGAAGGCACAGAAACTGGCGAGTTGCGCCGTGACAAGGAGGGGCGATGGCGGAGAAGAAGAGCGATCTGCGTGTCACGCGTACGCGCAATGCGCTGCGCACAGCTTTCGAGGAACTGATCGCCGAGACGACCCTCGACAAGATCACCGTGAAGGCCCTCACCGATCGGGCTGGCATCAACCGCAAAACCTTCTACCTGCACTACGAGACCATCGAGGCCTTCTACGACGAAATCATGAACGGCATCATGGACGAGTTCTTCGAGTACTACGAGAAAACGCCGGACGACCCTTGGGATATGGACGGTCACGCCCGGCGCTTCTTCCGCTACCTGGCCGCTCAGCCTCCCATGATTGAGCAGCTCGTGTGCTCGCCGAGCTTCTACGATTTCGGAGAGCGCATCTATGCCACCCAGATGAACCGCTATCGGGCCTTTGCCGACGAGCTGTTCTGGCGCGAGGGCATCACGCCCGAGAGCGAAGAACTGATATGCGCGCTTATTCGCAACATGGCCCTGGAATGCTACCGCCAATGGGTGCGCGCGGGGAGGGTAATTCCCGTGGAAGAGGCGGCCCAGATTCTCGGCTCTATGACGCTGCACAGCATCGAGCACCTCATGAGCCCCCGACCGGAGAGCGACTAGAACAGCGACATTTGACCAGGATCGGCGGGGCGCTTGGTCGGAGCGAGCTCTTCCCGGGCTTCCAGGGGCACGGGCGCGTGACGAGCGAGCAAGTCGCGAGCGTCGGTGGAGCTATCCAGCCACGCCAAGGCTTCCGGAGCCGTCAGCGAGAGGGGCATGCGGCTGTGCACGCGCCCCACCACGGCGTCGGGCTCGCAGGTGACCAGCGCGAAGCGGTCGCCCAAACGCAGTCCCGCCAGCAGTAGTGCCGTACCGCCCGCATTCGAGAACCGATATTGCGGCTTGCGGCCGCGAGGACGCCGAGAAGCGGACACCGCTGGATTGCCGTCCAATCCCAGAATGCCCTGTTCCACATCGGCCACTGCTCCGCGTGTCAGCTCGGCAGGATCACTAGCTCCAAACGGCGCATCCTCGACCAACGCCGCCCCCGCGCCAACTGATGCAGCGTTTTCGACATTCCGCGTTTCGTAAAAGGCCCGAACGGGCACGATGCAACGGCCGCCTTCGACAGCCTCGCTCCACAGGCTCGACCCCGATAGCGCCGATTCGATGCGCGCGTTGAACACGAGCCCGCGCTTCCAGGAAACGTCGACGCCCCACAAAAGGTCGACCCGCGCCAGATCGCCACCGCGGTCACCGACGAAGGAGGCTCCCTCGCCGTCGGAAACCCAATCCCCTTCGGCCCGTTCGCCTTCCATCACAATAACCGAGCTTTCCGCGCCGGGATAGCAATCGAGGGCATCGAAGGGCACATCCACCGGGCGCCCGAACGCTGGTGGCATCACCGTTGCCGCCCCCGCGCCGCTCGCCAGCGCCCGCCGCACAGCCCGCAGCCAACCGAGCACCGCGTCGGCCTCTTCCCCGCTCACCATCTCAAACCGATGACACACAACGGCCCCCTTCGGATTCGCGCCCGTACGCTTTCTCGCCCCGAACTCACAGCTGAATAAGACTTATCCGGAAGACACTGTTTTGCAATATGCGCGAGCTTGATCTGCAAAACCCGCACTGTAGCGAAATCTATTGAATATAGATAGGTCGTAGAAATATACCAAGTATAGTAAATATAGCAAATCTATTTTTCGGACGAAGTGTAGCAAATATAATTCTCAAGCGAAGTAGAGCGAACGCAACCCATCGGGCTGCGCGTGAGAAAGCGAGGGCGTCATGGCCGCCGATGTTCTGTTCTTGGAATACCCGAAGTGCTCCACCTGCCAGAAGGCTAAGAAGTGGCTGGACGCGCACGGTGTGGCCTATGCCGACCGGCACATCGTGGAAGACAATCCCACGGCCGATGAGCTGCGCACGTGGCACGAGCGCAGCGGGCTTCCTCTCAAGCGCTTCTTCAACACGAGCGGCATGCTCTACCGCGAGATGGAGCTGTCGAAGAAGCTGCCCGACCTGTCTGAAGACGAGCAGTACGCCCTGCTCGCCACCAACGGCATGCTCGTGAAGCGCCCCCTGCTCGTCACCGCCGACACCGTCATCCCCGGCTTCAAAGAGGCTGCCTGGGAAGCGGCGCTGGGAGTTTAAACAGCTACTCCTTCCCCGTATACGCGTCCTCGGGGATGTTGGCGAAGTCCTGGGCCGCGAGCCACGTTCCCTCCTCGGGGGTCTCAGGGGTCTCAGGTATGTCGATGCGCTCCAGCTTGAAGACGACTAAGTCGGGCGCTACCTCTCCAAGCGTCTTTGCAAATATTCGCGAAAATGAGGAATCGCGAACCGTACCTTGCCGCGGCCGGCTGGCTCGATCACGCGATCATCGATGAGGCTCGCCCGGTATTTCGATGCCCAGCTGCTGCTCTTCTGGGCCTTCTCGGCGATTTCCTGCAGGCTAACCTCTTCGTCGACGGATTCGGCCACATGCAGCACGAACTCACGCTGCGCATCGGTCAGGCTGCTGAAAACCGGCACACACACGGCATCACCGAAAGCGATAAGGGAATCGCTCTGCGCCCGTTCGACATCTTCGGGCTCTATCACGTCAGACGACCGGCGCTCCGCCGCTTGCCACATGTAATACCCCATCAACTGGATCATGTAGGGGTAGCCATCGGAGATGCGCGCTGCCGCAAGTGCGATGTCTTCCGAAATGGCCTTCCCCGACGCCGTAACGGTCTCGATGTAGGCGTCGCGGATATCGATCACAGGAATATCGCGCAGCTGCATATGCAAACTGCGGCGAAGGAACGTGAGAACTTTATCGTTGAGCACCTCGTCCATAATAGAGGGAAGGGAGGCGAAGACGAGCGCTATGCCCTTCTTTTCCGAATCATCAAGATCGCTCATATCCTGGTCGCGAATGATGTGCTGTACGGCTGTAGCAATGCTTTCAAGCTCCTCGTTCGAAGCTGCCTGGGTTTCGTCGATGGTGAAAACGATGCCCTTGCCTTTGGGGAGTTTCTTGAGCCTCTTCTCGATGGCAACTGCCGCTACCTCAATTGCTCAACCCATTTTATACCAATTTGCACTCTCTTACACCATTTTGCACTGTTTTATACTCTTTTATACTCTTTTACACTCTTTTATACCATCTTGCACTGCACTGCGATAGAGCGCGCCCAGCGGCGGCATCCCTCGGTAAGATAGGTCGCTCTCTCATAAAAGCGTCGACGGACTGGGCGGTGCTGGAGGCTCGGGGGGGGTTCGGGGAAGGCGTCCAGGCAGTCGCGCCGCTGAAACCAGCGATGTCGAAGTGGGCGAGGATATCGAAGCGGGCGAGGAGGTCATGCCAACCAAAAGAGCCGCCCGGGGAGGCGGGCGGCTCGTAACATGAGCGGGCGCAGGGAGGGAAGCGCCCGCGCGGGATTGTTCGGAGGTCGGCGAATCGAGGTTCCTCGGGTTTTCGTAGACCGAGGGGTCTCCGGAATCTCGCGGCCTTCTAACAGCTAAGCAGTGGCCGACTGCTCGAGGCCTTCGGACCCTTCGCAGTCTTCCAACTGCTGACATACGGCCAGCGCTTTGGCGCAGGCGGCCTGGTAGGCCTCCACTTCGGCGGACAGCGCGGCGAGCGATTCCGCTGGCAGCAGAGCCGCGCGGGCTTCTTCGACCGTGTCGAAGGGACTCGCCTCCACGGGGAACAGGAAGTGGTTCTCCTTGAAGAAGTCGGTATCCTCGCCGGCCTTGCACAGCTTGTTGTAGCGCTCGACGGTGGCCTTCAGCTCGGCCGGATCCACCTCGATCAGCTCGGCCAGCTCCTCCAGGGTGTCGGCGCGCTTGTAGTAGTCCGGCACCTCGGTCAGGCCGTTCTCCACGGTCTTGGTGTGGCCGTCCACGGCCGCCTGGTAGTCGGAGCCGTAGGGGCGGAAGGTGTCCCAGAACATACCGCCGCCGTGCTCAAGCGAGCCCAGAAGGTCATTCTGCCAGTTGGCATCGAAGATGGACCAGGCATGGTCGGCGCCGCCGTTGTACATGACGCCCAGGCACTTGCCCTGAACCCAGGTGGCCTCGTTCATGAAGCGCTTGCCGTCGGGGTTCACGAACAGGAAGGGGCCGTGGAAGGTGGCGGCGGCCTGCGGGTGCATCATGGTCGGCCAGGGGCCCTCCTGGAAGGCGCCGCCGGCCCAGGCGGCCATGTTGTGGCCGTCGCCCACGTTGCCCTGGTCGGAGCACAGGCGGGTGAACACGCGGTTGGCCACCGGGGCGAACTCGTTGATGTACTCGTCGCTGTAGCTGATGTCGCCGGTGGCGAGCACCACGCCCTTGGAAGCGTTGTACTGCACGTACTCACCGCTCTTGTTCTGGCAGATGGCGCCGGTCACCTTGCCGGACTCGTCCTGCACCAGCTGCACGGCGGGCATCTCGTACACGAACTCGGCGCCGGCCTTCAGGGCCTCGGCCTCGAACATGTACTCGACGAAGTCGGCCATGGTGTGCTCTTCGAAGATGGGGCCGCCGCTCATGAAGTGGTAGCAGGCGATCTCGGGGTGCACCGTGGAGTTGGAGCCCACGGTGACCATGCACTTCGCGCCGTTGGCCTCGGCCATGTCGAGGAACCAGTTCATGCAGCGCTCGGACTCGCGGAACCACTTGCCCACGAGCGACTCGCGGCAGCGGTTGCCGCAGGTGGACACCCAGCGCTCCATCTCCAGGGACTTGTCGAACTTCAGCCCCAAATCGTCCAGGGCGCGCGAGGCGATGGCGCCGGTGCCGCCCACGCCGTGGCCGTTCAGCACGGCGTCCTTCTCCACCAGGATGACCTTGGCGCCGTTCTCGGCCGCCGAAAGGGCGCAGCAGGCGCCGGAGTAGCCGCCGCCGATGATGAGCACCTCGGTGTCGACGGTCTGGGAGATCTGGTCGGCCGCGATGGGCTCGGGCTTCACTTCCCAGGTGTGCTTGGCGGTCTCGCCCGTCTCGGCCAGGCCGGCCTCGGCCTTGGTGGCCTCGGTCTGCGGGGCGCACCCGGCCAGGCCGAGCGCGGCCACGCCGACTGCTAAAATGCACCAGGGAGGAGGATGCCCCATGCAACGCGCCAAAAGGCTTTTGGAAGGTCTGTGAAGGCCCTGTATTTGCTCATTCGCCTTTTACCGCCCGTTGCCGTAGCCCTGGCTGCCGTTTGCGTGCTCCCCTTCTTAGCACTTCTCTGCCTTCAGAAGAGCCTCGCCGAAATTGAGGCCGACGCCACGGCGCCCCTCACGCGCCCTGCCCTAACACGCGCCGTGGGCGACCTATGGCGGCCCGTGCTCTGCGTCAGCATCCTCGGTTTTTCGTGGAAGCTCATCGCCGGCATCGAGCCGGCCCAAAGCTCCGGCGGCGCCGCGGTGCTTGTCGGTTTCGCGGCGGCGGCCCTTTTGGTGGTGGCCCTCGAGCTGTTTCTTTCGAAGGGCTTCGACATCCTGCATATCTGTCAAGTGCTCTTTCCCGCGCTCACCGTCGTATTCCTGCTGCCGTCGCTGTTCGGGCAGCAGTACACAACACTGCTCGTGGCGTTTCTCATGTTCGGCTTCGAAGTGGTGAACCTGTTGCTCATCACCACCTGTGCGGTGTACACCATTCGAAACGGACTGCCCTCCTCGCCGCTGTACGCCCTGTGCATCGGGCCCGTCCTGCTTTCCATGGCCGTGGGCAGCGGGCTGGCCGAACTTCTGGGGCCGGCGCTTTCCGATGACCTCGCCCATTGGACGAACGTCATCTTGCTTTGCGTGGCGCTGCTGTCGATCGCGCTCATTCTGGTCACGCGCGGAAAGGGCCAGGCGCTGGCCTCCATGACCGACGCGGAGCTGCTGAACCGCGGCACAACGCTACGGCGGGGACGGCGCGATAATCGCCGGGATGGCCGTCAAGGTGCTACGCCAGCCAACGGCAGCGCGCGTCAACGGGGGGACGCGCCGCACTCCCTGGATGCGACAGCAGCAGACGCCACCCGAGTCCCCAGTGACGGCCCCTCCGAGCAACAGCGCCGCATTCGCAGCTACCTTGAGGAGCACGGCCTTTCCCCGCGCGAGATTGAGGTGGCCGAGCTGCTCATGAAGGGCCATACGGTATCGGCCATCGCCGGCAAGCTGTTCATCTCGGAAAACACCACTCGCGGCCACGCCAAAAGCATCTACAAGAAACTCGCCATCCACTCCCGCCAAGAGCTAGTCGACCTAGACGACCAGCTCACCCGGGCTTAACGTTCACTGAACGCCCTGGCCGCTATCGAACCCATGCCGCGGTGTCGCGAGGTGCTTGGATGTCGAACGGCATCGGAATTCTACGCCACAGCTTCCTCCGGCAACTTGCAGACATCGACCCAGGTACTGCCGGGGGTGTAGGCCGCCAGCTCATCAGGAGTGAGGGCGATGGCGCTGTTGGAGCTGCCGCAGGCCGGATACACCACGTCAAAGCGGCGCAGCGATTCATCGAGGTACACGTCGCAGTCCTCGTTCACCGCGAAGGGGCACACGCCGCCCACCGCGTGACCGATGCGCTCCTCGGCCTCTTCGGCGGGAAGCATACGGGGCTTGCATCCGAACTGGGCCTTGAACTTCGGATTCGCAATGCGGGCATCTCCCGCGCACACCACGAGCGCCACCCGGTCGCCCACGGCAAACGACAGCGTCTTGGCAATGCGCGCCGGCTCGCAGCCCACGGCCTGAGCCGCCAGTTCCACGGTCGCGCTGGATGTGGGGAATTCCATAACGTCCCCTTCGCGCCCGAATTCCGCAAAGTATGCCTTCACCTTGTCGATCGCCATCTCGCGTACCGCCTTTCGCCACCATCTTCGACGTTGTGGAATAATAGCACGGTACACATCTCCGGGAAGCCCTGAGGAGGACTCATGATCTCGTTCGAGAACGACTATTCTACCGGCGCCCATCCGCGCGTTCTGGAGGCGCTGGCGGCGACGAACCTGGAGCCGGCGCCGGGCTATGGCAGCGACCGCTTTTGCGAAAGCGCGGCGGCCCGCATCCGTGCGGCTTGCGATGATGAGACCGCCGACGTGTTCTTCCTCACGGGCGGCACCCAGACCAACACCGTGGTCGTTTCGGCTCTGCTGGCCGGGCACGAGGGCGTGATCGCCGCCGATACGGGACACATCGCCGTTCATGAAGCCGGTGCCATTGAAGCCACTGGGCACAAGGTGCTCACCGTGCCCGAATGCGACGGCAAGCTGCGCGCCGCCGACGTGGAAGCTTATCTGGAGGCTTTCTACGCCGACGCCAGTTACACCCACATGGTGTTCCCGGGCATGGTGTTCATTGCGCATCCCTCCGAGCTGGGAACGCTGTATTCCCTGGCCGAGCTGGAAGAGCTCTCGGCACTCTGCCGCCGCCATCAGATCCCGCTGTACTTGGACGGCGCGCGCCTCGCCTATGGCCTGGCCGCTCCCGACACCGACGTCTCCCTGACCGACATCGCGCGCCTCACCGACGCCTTCTACATTGGTGGCACCAAATGCGGGGCGCTCTGCGGCGAGGCGGTCGTGTTCCCGCGCGGCGACATGCCCCGCCACTTCCTCACCCACGCCAAGCAGCACGGGGCCCTTCTGGCAAAGGGACGGCTGCTCGGCGTGCAGTTCGACACGCTGTTCACCGACGATTTGTACGGCGAAGTGGGACGCACAGCCGCTGCGGCCGCCGGCGAGCTGCGCCGCATCCTGCGCGAGGCCGGCTGCACCTTCTTCCGCGAAAGCCCCACCAACCAGCAGTTCGTCGTTCTGGACAACGCCCAAGTCGAGGCACTGGCCGAGCGCGTCCGCTTCAGCACCTGGGAAAAGCTCGGGGACGGCCGCACCGTCATCCGCCTCGTCACCAGCTGGTCCACCACCCCCGACGATCTCGCAGCCCTGAAAGCGGCCTTGCACGACGTGATGTAGGCGCACGACTGCGACAGCGGAGCTATCAAGGCGCGACATGCATATCGTTTCAGGCGCCACGGAAAGGCAGGGCTGCAGGGCTGCAGGGCTGCAAGCTGCAGGCAGCGGGCACTTCAGGCGTTGCGAGCATTGCGAGCCCCAGGCAGCGGGCACTTCAGGCGTTGCGAGCATTGCGGACTGCGGTCGCTGCGGACGCATCGTCCCAAGCGCCGTGAGCGAACCGAACCAAAATCATCCCACTCCAGCCGGTCTTTCTATCTAGCGTAGTTTCCATCGAACTCCGGTGGAGCATTATTGCGTTTTTGGTGCCTCGGCTTTCAGCAGGTACACCACGACTCCCGACAAGCGCTCATTCGCCTTGCTTCTGCCTCCCCCGGCTGCACCAATTCTGCAGTTTTTCGCCAAACTTCGCCGGAATAGCCTCTCGCACTATGCGGTTTTGCACCAAAAACGTTATTCCTCGCCAAAATGAGAGGGGCTCCCTACCGCTTCAAAGGTGCGTCGAGGCTCAAGCGGCAGGCCAAGCTGCCGACGTAGCTTCAGTTTTCGATCACGAGCATTTCTTACACATGTGCGGTTGCGCTTGCCCAAAACCCGCAGCATCGACTGCGCTATCGTGTCGCAAGCAAACAAACTCTCAAGCTCGTTGTCGGTGACTAGCACCACGTCGATGCCCATGGCTCGCAACGCATTCACGCGGCGCGAGTCTCGAGCACGGTGCAATTCCCCCTCGTGAAAAGCCCTGCTTTGGTACTCCATGGCCAAACGAGCTGATGGCCAGAACAGGTCGCATCGCAGCATTCGTGTTTCGGCGATAGCATAAGCCTCACCCGTGCATTCAACCTCATAGCCCATAAGGGGAATGCCCAGGCCGTATCCGCCCAACGCCACTGGCAGCCCGAACAACAACGCACATTTCGCCTCACGCGGCGACTCCGCCCCTTTGGCAATGTACGACAATGCGCGCTGAGCAGGCTTTGCTCCATGCATGCCGGGATTCATGCGCAAGAACTGGGCAAGCTGTCGCGTAGTCATCAAAGGGTCGGCATGGTATCGCGTAGGCTCACCCGCTCTTCCTCTGCGATAGGTGCCGCAAAGCTCATAACCCAACTCAAGCAGTTCGATCAACGAAAGCGACGTTGCCATTTGCACAAAGGTGAACGGCACACTGGTCACCCTTACCCCTTCACCCAGCGAAAGCAAGCCCGTGCCGCCAAACGGCTTCCCGCTGCGATGAAATTCGACAACATCGGTGCGGTGGTTGTGAGACGTAGAAGCGCTTGTAACATGGAGGGGCCGAGAAAGGGAGAGCGCGGGGCACTGCTCCAAAACGCGATCGCTTGCCAACTGCGCATCCTTTAAGGACGGTGCTTGGTCGGGGAACTTTCGGCTACGCATGGGCTGGGGCTTTTGGGACGGGGGCAATGCCGTCAGTATTTCCAGCGCTGTCTTGTGGCTAAAGCAAACGATCCGCCGGGAAGCGACGGGGGAAGATGGCCGAACCATGACGCACTCCTCTCGGGCCCGTCGTGAGAGGATCTTGCGAATCTGGTATGCAGAGACCCGGACACAGCCTCTGAGCACGGACTGTTGGAAACAGGATTCGCACTGGCTCGTAAGCGTTGCAGTGTACCATGAGCACAAACGCCTGTCACGGACTTCCGCAGGTCTTTCCTTTGAGTTTTGGCCGCTAATTTCGGAATCGGTGCATAGCGAGCGAGGAGAAGGCCAGCATCTGCCCTCAGAGCTCGTTTATCTGCACCGAAAACGAAAAATTTGCGCTACTTTTTTCGGCAAGGAAATGATTATCCCCGAGCATGTGCACCAAAAACGCCAAAATACACCATGGAGAGCAAAACCACCTGCGCACATCTGCGCAGCACCCTGTTACGGGCACCTGCGCGCCCGCATCGGAGTACCGCTGTATGCTGCGGGGCACCATGCCCAAGGCACAAGACGGGCCCAGACGCACAAGGTCAGGGCCCGTTTAGATCGTTCAGGTCGTCAACCAACGGTGCTGTCGGCCAACCGGGAGTTACCCGAGGTTGATCTGGCGATGCAACACGCGGGTCAGCACCAGGTAGTAGGCGATGCCGATGAGGATGAACACCACGCCCGTCACCAGGGCCACGGTGCCCACGGACATCAGAATCGCGAAGCACACCAGCGCGCCGAGCGCCGGGAAGACCAGGTGCATGAACACGGCCTTAGCTCCCTTGCGCTGCTTCAGCTGGAACCAGCAGAACACGATGACCGACACGTTCAGCATCACGTAGGTGGACAGCGCGCCGAAGTTCGAGATCTTCACCACGGTGTTCATGTCGATGCCGCTGAAATGGAAGAGCAGCGTCAGCACCACAGACAAGGCGATGATGAAGATGACGGCGTTCAGCGGGGAGTTCGTGCGCTTGTTCATCTTGGCCATGAACTTCGGCAGGCAACCGCCATTGGCCATGGTGAACATGACGAAGGCGATGGAATTCTGCTGCGCAATAGCGGTGAACACGCCCTGGGCCAAAGCCACGCCCACGGCGCATACCACCATGAGCCAGGGACCGGCGGCCATCTTCGCCACGGCGTAGAACGCGTTATCGGTATCGCCGGCAAAGGCAGCGCCCGACGGATCGATGCAGGTGGCGATGAAGCACTGCAGCGCGTACAGCACGCACAGCACGATGGCCATCACCATCATGGCGCGCGACGGCCCGTGCTTGGGATCCTTCGCCTCTTGGGTCAGCGTGGCGATGGCGCCGAAGCCCACGTAGGACATCACGGCCAGCGACACAGCGGACATGGTGCCGTCGAACTCGAACTTGGCGGGGTTGAACAGGTTGGTCGGCGAGAAATTCGCGCTCTCGGGATGCTGCACGACGAACATCACGCCGCACACGACGAACAGCGCGAGAATCGCCAACTGGGCCACAAGCGCCACCTTGTTCACCACCATGGCGGTCTTCATGCCGATAAGCGACACGATGGCCACAATAATGAGGAACCCGAAGCACAGAGCCAGAATCGGCACATCCGGCAGCATACTGTGGATGGCGATAGCGGCGATGAGGTACACCATGGCCGGGCTTACCAAGTACTGCAACAGCATCAGCCAGCCGGCGATGAAGCCGGGCAGCTTACCGAACACGTGGCTCACGTAGGTGAAGATGGAGCCCGAAGACGGGAAATGCTGGATCATGATGCCGAAGGAGAACACCGAGAAAAGCACGGCCACGAACCCGATGAGGAACGCGAGCGTGGGCATGCCGCCGGAGTCGGCGAACACGCCGCCGTAAACGGCCATGGGCGAGATGGGCACCATGGTGATGAGGCCCCATACCACCATATCCTTCACGGTAAGGGTCGCTTTGAAGTCGTCGCCGGCGTTCTGCTGGGTGGCCACGGTCGGCTTCGTCACTTTCTTCCCGTTGTTTTCCGGCATGGAGAGGCGAGCGGTCGTGGCGTCATCGGGGGCGCCCTTCGCCGCACCGGACGCGGCCGTGGCTACGGCTACGGGAGCCTTCGGCGGCGCGCCCGCGTTTGTCTTTCCGTTTGCACTCATTGAGAACACCTCTTTTACCCTCGAGGGGGCCGCGCCGCCCGCACATCCTGCGGCGCGACCCCCTTCTGAACTACTTACTTAGAAGACCCCTTGGCAGCACCAGCATCGCCGGCGCCTGCCGCCCCGGCAGCGCCGTCGGCAGCATCGCCGCCCTTGGTCGCGCCCGCATCGGAGGCGGTGCCGGCAGCCTTCTTCGGCGTAGCCGCCGCCTCGGCACCAGCCCCGCGCGCGGCCTTGCGTGCCTGGTCGGCCGCAGCCTTGGCCTCCTTCACCTCGCGGCGAGCGGACGCCAAATCGCTATCGGCTTCCACTTGCTGTTCGAGCGCCTCGGCAGCCACTGCCTCGGCATGGGCCTTGGCCTGCGAGGACTTCTCGGCCGCCAGGGCTGCCGCTTCGGCAGCAGCCGCTCGCTTGGCGTCGGCCGCCGGGTCGCGCGGCACCGGTTCGGCAGCCACCTCATCAGCAGGCGCCGCCGGCACTTTCGCATCAAGCCGCACGGGCTCGGCGCCCTCCACCGGGGCCGTCGGAGTCGTCTTCTTCAGACCCACCGTGGCCGACGTGCCGATACCGGCCTTCTCCGAAATCATCGCCGGCTGGCTTAGGGGGATGGCACCCAGCGCGCCGATGGACGTACCGCTGGTCTTCACCGGGTGGTTCATGGCCGCAGGATCGTCGCCGGCCTCAATAGCCGGAGAGGACGGATGATGCTTGCCCGGCACGTACTCGTCGGGAAGCACGATCTGCTCGTTGGGGTTCCACAGCTTCTTGATGGGCATGCCCATGGGGTTCTGGCCCTCGCTCATCAGCTCGGACGGCACGTTGGACAGAACCTTCTGGGGCTTCTTCAAACCCTCGATCTGCCAGGTGAACGGCGCGAACACATTGTTCGGGTCGGCCCAATGATGGCGCCTGGAGGCCTGGTACACGCCGAAGCAGATGGCGAAGGTGACAACGATGATGGCCACGATAACCACCACGTAGGTCACCGGACTGCCCACTTCCTCGGCTACCTGGGCCGGCGGGATAATGGCCAGCACGATGCCGAACAGGCAGGCCAGAAGACCAAGGCCGGCCACAAGCCACGCGCCCACGTTGCCGCCGGGCACCTTGAACAGACGCGGACGGTTCGGCTGATCGTGGCGCAGCTTCAAGAACGAGACGAACATCAACACGTAGTACATCATGTAGAGGATGGTGATGGCCTGGGTGATGAGCACGACGAAGCCCTCGATGTTCGGAATGAGGAAGCACAAAAAGGCGATGAGGGTCATGAACGTCATCTGCAGATACATCAGGCGGCTCGGCATGCCGTGCTTGTTGGAGTTCTGCAGCACCTTCGGCAGAAAGCCGGAGCGGCCGGCCTGGCCGAGCATGAACGAGGGACCGGCCATGTTGGTGACGAGCGACGCCATGGAAGCGCCGAGGCCGACCCACACGAAGGCCACGTAAATCCACGGGCAGTTGAACGTGGCGCCGAGGATCTTATAGGTCTGGTACAGGCCGTAGACCAAGTTCATGTCGGATTTCGGCGTGACGATGGCGATGCACACGGTACCGGCGATGAAGATGATCAGCGTCAGGATCATGGCGATGAAGATGGACAGCGGGAATTCCTTCTGCGGCTTCTTCAGCTGCTTGATGTGGGCAGCGTTCATATCGATGCCCGCGAAGCTGAAGAACACGCCGGCGGCCAGGGCCAGGTTGGTGAGGCTGAAGCCATCAGCGAAGGGATTGAACGCCTCGGGCGTGGGAGTCACGTTGGACACGTTGCCCTGGGCGAGCCATACCACCGTAAAGATGACGATGAAGGCCAGCGGAATGAACGTGCCGATGATGACGCCGTACTTGGTCAGACGGGCGAAGGCCTTCACGCCCTTGGTGGACAGGAAGGTCAGGCCCCAATAGTAGGCCAACCACGCCAGAATGATGAAGAACTGGTTCTCCGGATGGTTCATGAACTGCACGGCCCAGTCCCAATCGGGCGTGTAGAAGCCGATGGTGGCCGATGCCGATGCAACGCCCATACCGAAGTTGATAGAGGTCTGGAACCACAGGATGAGCAGGCACGTGAATGCCAGCCCGGGGCCCATAGCCTCGCCGACCCAGCGGAAGATACCGCCGCGCTGGCCCCAGCCGGACGCCAGCTCGGCCGCCACCAAACCGGTGGGCAGGAAGAACACCAGAGCGCCAATGATGAAGAGCGTGACGGAGGACAGCCCGTAATAAGCCTGCTGGACGTCGTTGGCGACGCTGCCGATGATGGTCACGTTCATCATGACCAGAGCCATCAGGCTGATATAGGTTCCACTGCTGGCCTTCGCTGCGCCCTTCGCCGGCGCTTTGGCCGCATGAGTTGTAGTTTGGGAGCTCATAGTTACCCCTCACGAAAGGGCCCGGCGGGGCGGGCTCCCCTTCCCGGGACGTCATTCCCGGAAAAGGCACCCCGCCGGACAGCGGATAGTTGCCGCGGGCGACTTGCACAAGCCGCCCGCAAGGGCCGACCTTGGGGCATCCCGTGCGGAACCCCTGCGGCCGGCGCCCGATTGCCGCCTAGGCGGAAACCGGGTTGAAGGTGTTCCAGAACGGCCACACGATGGGATCGGAGTCCAGCGCCTTCTGCATCTCGGGGCTCAGGCGATCCTTGCGGATGGCCACCTCGTAGACGAAGTTGTCGAACCACTCGTCGCTGCAGACGAAGTAGCCGTTGTTGCCGGTCTTCATGCCGTGGTTCTCGGTGCCCCAGGAGTTCTCGATCTTCCACTTCGTGGGCTTGCCGTCCTTGATATCGACGCCGGCGATGGTCATGGCGTGGGTCGGCAGGCTCTCGTGGGTGGCGAAGCGCTCGGCCTTGTCCATGGTGAACTTCACGCCGAACATGGCCTCGAGGTCATACAGATCGAAGTCCATGACGCCGGCATTGCGATCGCAATGCTGCAGCACGTCGGAGCCGAACCAGACGGGCTCGCCGTCCTTCAGCGAGTCGATGACATAGCCCTTCAGCTCCTCCATCGGCACGTTCAGGTACAGGTTGCGACGCTCGGGAATCTGGTCGGAATCCTGGATGGCGTACATGCGGCCGTAGGGGTTGGCGTCGCCGGGCACGTTGATGACGCCGATGTAGTCGTCCAAGTCGATGGGCACATACTTCTTCAGGAACTCCAACGGGGTGATGCCGAGGTCGGCATGGTAGTGGCCCTTGGCGTCGTTGTAGGTGAAGTCGAACTTCTGCACCGGCTCACCGAAGCACACGGCCAGCACGCGGTACACCTCGTTGAGCATTTCCTCCTGGGCGGCCTTCGTATCCTTGTCCTCCTGAGCCATGGTGCGCAGCTTCAGGGCGTCCTGGCGCAGCAGGTGCGAGAGCACCGTGTTCAGCTCGGCGGTGTTGTTGGTGCAGTGGGTCTCGGCCTGGGCCTCGTGCGGCACAACGCCGTACTTCTTCACCAGGGCGCACACCATATCCCAGTCGCCGCCGTCGGCCATGGGCGTCGTGAACAGCCAGTCGACCTCGCGGTCGTCCAGCGGCTTGTCGGCCGTGGCCACCACGTGCTCGAGGAACCAGGCGGCGCGCTCCAGCTTGTTGAAGAACGCCAGGTAGGCCTGGGACAGCTCGAAGGTGCCCTTCGGCAGATCCAGCTCCTTCTCAATGTGGAAGCGCAGCACGTTCAGGCAGGCGAACATCCAGCAGCGGCCCGACATCTTCTGGTTGGCCACGGCCTGGTCGTCAACATCGATGGAAAATGCGAAGTTCGCAGGGCTCATGCGCTTGAGCACCTCCACGCTTTCCGCCGATTCCAGAATGCCGTTCTTGGTCACCGCGCGCTGGGCCACGTGCTGGGTTTCAGCCTTTTTGTAAGACTCGGCCATCTTCGCGATTTGTTCCTTTGAGATTTCCATAATCTATGCTCCTTATCCTCGATTGGTTAGCGTTGATCTATATGGAAGGAACGCGGCGCCGTGGAAAAGCGCCGGTCCGAGTTCCCCTTAGTCGAAGAGCGTCCAAGGCTGGGTCGGGCGATCTTCCAGGTAGCCGTCCATCCACTTCCACAGCGGGTGCTGGTCCATGAAGTCTTTCGCCACGAACTCCACGCCGTCGGCGCGGCCGTAGCGGCCCCACATCTTCAGGTGCTTCACGTCGTCGGGGCCAGCGGCCTTGGCGTCGCAGGAGCCGGCCGGGTAGAACGGGATGTTCCACACGGCATCGGGGTCGTCGGCGTAGTACTGCGGATCCACGTCGTAGTGGGCGCAGATGTCGCGGCTCGACGGGCAGTTGTAGCCGAGATACACGTCGTAGGTGTCGGCGAGCATCTTCTTCACGACTTCCAGGTCGATCTTGCCGTAGTACTGATCGATGAGCTCCATCCAGCGCTGGCGACGGGCACCAGTCTGCTGGCGCGGGTCGTTGAAGCCGTTGTCCTTGCACTCCAGGTTGCGGATACGCGGGTCGAACACGGCGTTGCAGCCGAAGTACGCGCCGTCGAAGGTGCGCTCGAGGCTCGTGAATTCCAAGCCCTGCTCGAAGCGGGCGATCTCGCCGGTATTGTGATCGGCGATGAGCCAGGCGTTGGCGTAGCCGCCGTTGTTGCCTTTGTTCAGGCGCTCGACGAACTCGTCGATGGTGGCCGCGTACTGCACGGCGTCGCGGATGCGCACCCACTCGGGCATGCCCGCATCGTCGTAGCGGTCGAAGCCGGCGAGCGTGGTCTCGGTGATGTTCAGGCCCGCGGCGGTCACGTAGAAGTCGGTCATGGACGACAGCATGCACGGCGCCGAAGCCTGCATGATGAAGGCATAGCCGTCGTCGGGTTCCACGCGCTTGCAAACGTTGAAGTACTGGCCGCTCCAGAACTCGTCGAAGCTCTCGTGGCCCAGATAGGGCTTGCCGTCCACCGTGGCTGAGCCGGTGGCCACGATGGCGGAGCAGTGCTCCTTGCGGTGGGTCTTCATGAGCGGGCGGCTCATGACCTTGCCGGCGTTCTGCGGCCACCAGTAGCCGGTGATCTCCATCCAGTCGTTCCACGCGATCATGTCGTCGGTGGTGGTGGGAATGCCCGCCGCCGTCAGGCCCTCGGCCATGCCGCGCAGCTCTTCGAGCCAGCGGGTGGGAATCTTGTCGCGGTGCAACTTCAGCGCCTGCTCGGCGAACCACTCGTAGGTCATACCGAAGGTTTCCAGGGTCATGAACTTGTACACGCGCAGGGCGTCTTTGTACTCGTCGGCCAGAAGGTAGCCCTCCTGGAAACCGCACTCGTAGGGGGTGCCCTTCACCTTGATATGCTGCCAGCCGTTGATCTTCTGCAGCTGGGCATGATCGATGATCGATTGCTGCTCTTGAGTGACCATTGTCGTCTTCCTTTCCAGGGTGCGCCGGGGCGGGCGGGCTTGCGGACAGCTCCCTTGAGCCGTCCTGCGGGCGAGCTTCAACGCACGAACTCGCGGATTCGTGATATATCCTGCGCTCTTCCCCGGCGTTTTGGTGACGGGGGCGGTTTTCGTTGCTACGCCGTTATAGATTAGTTTTCCGCTGATTTTCTAAGTTCTAGCTGGGTGTTTCCCCGAGCCTCATCGCGTCCTTTCGCGAGTGCAACACAGGATCGTCGATTCACCGAATGGTTTCAGATCGGATGCCCGCCTGCGCGGAAACGCTGCCTGTGGGAGGATACGCATGTTGCAACCATTCGACGACTGGGAGGTTTCCATGGACAAGTACATTTGCGACGTATGCGGCTACATCTACGACCCCGAGGTGGGCGATCCGGACGGCGGCATCGCGCCGGGCACCGCTTTTGTGGACATCCCCGACGACTGGGTATGCCCCGTCTGCGGCGTCGGCAAGGACGATTTCTCGCTGTATGAGGGGTAGCCTACGGCAAAACCTATAGCCCACTCGAACTGCAAGGGCGTCCCTTTGGGTCGCCCTTTCCCTTTCTTCTTGCCCTTTTTTCTGCGCCCGCTAAACTGAAGGCGGCTGGCAGCTCATAAGGAACGCGATCTCGAGGGGAGAGCCATGTCCCACGCAACGCCGCACCGTCTGCTGTACTTCTTCGTCGCCTTCGTCCTGCTCATGTTCTTCGGACTCATCTATGCCTGGTCGCTGTTCGTCGACCCACTGGAGGCGGAATTCGGTTGGGATCGCTCGGCCACCTCGGTGGTATTCACGCTCTCTATCATCACCTTCTGCGCCGGCATGCTCGTAGCGGGCGTTTTGGAAGAGCGCACGTCCCCGCGTGCGGTCATGCTCATCACGGCCGCCTGCTTGGGACTGGGGCTTATCGCCTCGGCCTTCACCGAATCGCTGCCCTTCATTTACGCCACCTACGGTGTGTTAGTGGGGGCCGGCGTGGGCCTCGGCACCGACGTGGTCATGTCCGTCACGTTGAAATGGTTCCCCGACAAGCAGGGCCTGGCCTCTGGCGCCATGCTCATGGGCTTTGGCGGCGGCACCATGCTGCTGTCCCCCGTTGTCACTACGATGCTGGGCGCGCTCGGATGGCGCATGACCTTCGGCGCTCTGGGGGCCGTTTTCGTCGTGCTGGTGGGGGCCGGTGCCTTCATCATGAAGCTGCCGACGCCGGAATACGTTCGCCCTCTTCTGGAAAAGGCGCGGCAGAACGCCACCGTGGCGGCCGTCGACATGACGGGTGGCCAAATGGTGCGCACGCCCACGTTCTGGGTGTTCATGGTGTATTTGATGCTCGTCACCTGCGGCGGTCTGGCGCTCATCAGCCAAGCAGTGCCGGCGGCTATGGAGTTGCTCATGGGCGCGGGCACAGCAACAGCGAGCGCGGTCGCCGGAAGCGAAAGCGCCGCCGCGGCCACGACCGCAGCACTCTCCGAGGCCGAGGCGCTTATGCTGGCTACCGCGGCCATGGGCAGCGTGTCGGCCATGAACGGACTGGGGCGCCTCATTAACGGATTCATCTGGGATAAGTTCGGCTATCGCGTATGCCTCACTTGGATCGCCGTGGCCTTCGCTGCAGGCATGCTCTGCTGCGCCTTCGCCATGATGGGCGGCAACTTCCCGCTGCTCGTAGCCGGCTTCATGCTGCTCGGCCTTATGTACGGTGGGAATATGTGCTCGATGTCGGCCATGGTGGGCACCTTCTTTGGGCCGAAGTACTACGGCATCAACTACGCCATCGCCACCTGCCAGATGATCCCGGCCGCCATCGTAGGTCCGCAGATTCTCGCCCTCTCGCAAATGGGATCGGGCAGCTACCTCGGCGCCTTCTGGGTCTTCTTCGCCGTGGCCATTGTGGCGCTTATCGTCTCGCTATTCATCAAGCCCCCGAAGAACGCCTAGCGCAACGAGCGCTCCAAACCTGTAGCGGCCGTGCGGCCAAATCCATAGGTAGATGAAGTACTCGGAAAATCTTTCCGTACTCGTTGGAGAAACCTGCCCAGTGCGCTGCCGACCCAGCTCCAACAGTGACAAAATGAGGGGGCTTCGTGCACAAAAATCGACTTATATAGACTTTGAAACAGCGAGGGGCACGTTTTGAGGCTTATATAGCGTTCTTTCTCCCTTTTCGCATCCCCGAATGTCTATATAAGTCGCTTTTTGTGCATGGGAAAGCCTTGTTTTGTCACGGGGATCACGGAACGAAAGAGACGTGGAGCAAAAAGAAGGCGCGCCTGGGCTGTTAGCCCGGCGCGCCCTTGGCCGGCTGCATGTTTGGCGACGACGCGTTTTCAAAATCACGAGACCACGCAGTTTGCAGGCCGCGAAGCTGCGCACGCGCAAAATCGTGGGCTACGAAGCTGTGCGCACAAAATGCCAAGTCACCCAGACTCGCCAGCTTGCGAACTGACAAGCTCTGCAAATGGCGCCTTCTACCGGTCCTTGTTCGAACACAACAGCAAGATACCGGCCACCAGCGAACAGAAGATGAGGGTGCACACGTCGAAGGCGACGGTGTTGGCCTTGGTGCCCTTATAGATGCCCCAGGAGATGACCGACATGGGGATCATCCACGCCAGCGGAATGATGAGCCAGCACGAGCCCACCAGAGACAGAATGCAGAAGATGAACGCCACCAGGCGCAGATTGCGGTCGGTGTCGGTCATGGGATAGAGGGCCGCAGGCGCCGCCGGAGCCACGGGCTGGGCGTACACTTGCTGATAAGCCGGCTGCGGCTGCTCGTAGGTAGCCTGATAGGGCTGCTGGTAGGTTTGCTGGGCCTGATAGGGGTCATAGCCCTGGCCGGCGCCGTAGGGTTGCTGCGCCTGGGCCTGGTAGGGGTCGTAAGCCTGCTGAGCGGTTTGGTCGGCGTCGTAGGACTGCGCGGCCTGGCCCTGCGCGTTGTCGAAAGCCTGGGCCGGATCGGGCGCAGCGGGCGGCTCGGGCATGGTGCTGAAGGGATTCTGCTGGTCAGTCATGGGAGATACCTCCTGTTTCGAAATGTCATGCTGCCAGTATAGCCCCTTCTCCGCCCCCACGCCTTACGAATCGACTTTCATTGTCGTAAGGGAGCGAAAGGCCTCCTATACTTTCGCATGCCTCAAATCTGGCAAGTTTCTCGAGGTTTTCGACGTCGTAACTCGCATAAGACTCCGGAGCACGCTGCATAAAGCCAAAATCGAGCAGTTTGCAGCCCATTCTCGCCCCACGGGCGAGCGAGACCGATAGAGCACGTCGAAAACCTCGAGAAACTTGCCAATTTTCAAGCCTCGAGCCGACAAGGTGCAAAATATTTCACTTCTGAGAAAGCCCCGGCGCAGGGAGGGAAGGCACCGGGGCACGGGATAGGCTATGGAAACTGCTGCTTACGCCGCACGAGCAACGCTTCTTATACAGCGCACGTATTGCTCCTTGCGGCGCGCGGTTTGCTCCTTACGCGGAGGCTCCCGCCAGCGCGTTGCGGGCGGCAATGCGGCCGAAAACGCAGCACTCGGCGATGTTGCCGGTGCCCTGGTACATGGCACCCCAGATGGAACCGAACTCACCTGCCGAGTACAGATTCGGAATGGGGTCACCATAAGGGTCGAGGATGCGGGCCTCGGCGTCGCGCACCGGACCACCGTCGGTGTTCAACAACGTCGGCGTGCACAGCATGGCGTAGAACGGGGCCTTCGCCACCTTGTTCAGTGTGTTCTCGGGACGATAGAAGGCCAGATCAGCGCCTCCGTCGCAGTAACCGTTCCAGGTGGCGACGGTCTTCTCCAGCTCCTCGGCCGGTACCTCAATAGCCGCAGCGAGGTCGGCCAGACTGTCAGCACTCAAGGCCCAACCCTCGGCCACGGGGTCGCTCGTCAGCCCCTCAGGCAGTGCGCCGGCAGCCAGACCGTCGGCGTCGAACACGAACCAGGCCTTCTCGGGCATCTGCAGGTGAATCCAACGGCCGCCCCACTGGGTCGCGCCATGGCGGAAGCCCACGTTGGTAGTCAGATCGCTGCCAATGGGCAGAAGGTTGCCCGCAGCGCACGCGTCCCAATCCATGTAGAAGCGGCGCCCGTTGATGCCCACAGTGATGCCGAACTCCTTAGTAAGCCCCGTCGGCTGTGTCTGGGTAAAGGCGGTGTTGTCGAGATTGCGCGGAGCGAGCCAGAACATGGCGCCGGAATGCATGTGCCACATAGCCGCACCGGCCTTGGCGCAAGCGCGATGCCCGTCGGCCGTGTTCTCAGTGGCCGCCGCGGGGGTCACGCCCATCATGCCGCAGAACTGCTCCATGTACTCGGCGTCGTTCTCGAAACCGCCGGTGCACATCACCACGCCGCCGCGAGCCTTGTAGTACTTCCCGTCGGCCACAATGCCGAGCACCTTGCCCGTCGCAGGATCCTGCACAAGCGCCTCCATCGGCGTGTTGGTCTGGTAATCGACCGCCTCGGCCGCTTGCACGTACTGCTGCAGGAAGATGGCGATGTGAGCCGGACCCGACTTGTCCTCACCACCCGTGAAGCGCAGCGCACCCATATACTGGCCGCCGTCGATCTCGGGGTACTCGGGATTCTGAGTAGACTGATGCCCCTCATAACCGATGCCGAGGTTCTGCATATAGGGCTCGGCGCCCAGACCCACCAGCCAATCGTAGTTCTGGGTGATGCCTTCGCAATACACCTTGAGCACATCCTGGGGCGTGCAGTTCGTGCCGCCCTGCAGGCCATCGATGTAGGTATCCAGAATCGCATCGGCATCCTCGGCCGTCATGCAGAAGCCCGAGGAGGCGAAGCTGTTGCCGCCGCAGTTTGCCGTCTTCTCCACGAGAAGGCAGGTCTTGCCCTCGCCCTCGGAAGCCACCGTAGCCGCAGTCGCAAGACCCGCGGCGCCGCCGCCGACAACGATGACGTCATACTCGCCGTCCCAGGCGATCTCATCGACAGACTCGGCCGAAGCGTTGCTGTTCGCGCTCTCGCTCTTGCTCTGCGGCGCGCAGCCGAAAGCAGCGCCCGCGGCGCCAACAAGCATGGCAGCTCCAGCAGCCTTGATGAAGTTGCGACGAGTAGGGGTGAGATTCAAATCGCTCATGATGTTACTCCTCCTTGCAGGTACGTTCCCTCTAAGGAAAGACGGCCATTCGTCATGGGCGGAGACGACGCGCCATCAAGCTTGCCGAATCTTGCTCAACGTCGCAGTGCTCCAACGCTCTTTGCGACCGACCTCCCTTCGCAATGCGGACACCTTAGGCGCTCTGGGTCTTCCCCAGAAAGCCACAAAAGGGGTCAAACAGGCACCCGAAAAGGGTTCAATTTGCAAAATACCTGGTCACAGCCATGTGCCCTTAGTTACTTTCTCAGTCATATCGCCACGTTCCAGCCCATGCGAACGCTATAATCTTTTCCGCAAGCAAGCGAAGTGGTACACAGGGGAGATCATGGGAAAGTTACGTGGAGGGCTAACAAAGATTGCGCCCTTTGGCATTTGGACGCAACATGTCTGGATTTTCTGGGCCAATACCACCAACACCGCACTGCCAGACACCATTCCGTGGTCGAGCCTGTATCTGGTCGTTTCCGTCGCCATGGTGATCGGGGGCATCGCCCTGGCCTGCCGCCCGCAAGCACAGCGCAGCCAAGCTGCCCGCCTTCTTGGATGGGGCTCGGCCGTCCTCGGCTGCGCGGGCAGCATCGTCATCGTTTTCGCAACGGCAGAAGGCTGGGGCGCAGGCGCCGTCGTCGGCATGGCAATCGGCGGCATTGGCTTCTCGGGGCTCTATCTCTGGTGGGGCGACTTCTACCAACGCATTGGGCTGCGCCGCGCCATTCTCTACCTTTTCGGTGCCGGCATCGTCTCCGCACTCGCGAAAACCGCTCTCATCGTTCTGCCGGCGTTTCCCATGGCGATGTTTTGCTGCATGATTCCGCTTCTGTCGGCCCTCTTCTGCAATCGAGCGCTGAAAATGCCTCTGGAAACCGCACCGACATCGGTTCTCTTCGAGCCCCGAGATGTGGCAGCACTTTGGAAGGTCGTACTCGTTTTCGCGATATTCAGCATCGCAAACGGATCCATGCTCGCGCTGCAGGCGCCCCATCGAGTGTTCGACACTTTGCCGCTCTTCCTCGGCGAGCGCGCTTGCGAACTTGTCCTCTGTGCCCTTGTGCTGGCGTACGTGTTCGCTCTGAAGCGCTCCTTCGATTTTGTGCAGCTCTGGCGCATCGTCATGTTTCTGCTAGCCACGGGCTTTCTCATCGACATCCTCCTGCCCGCGTCCTCGGTGCAGCCCTTCTTCGTCGCCGTGTCGCTCAATTTCATTGTGTTGTTCGTCTGGCTCACCTTGGCCGACATCGCCCATCACAGCTCCATCCCCGCTCCCCTGGTGTTCGGCATCGGCTGGTGCTGCTACACCCTGCCCATCTTCGCTGGGTCGCTGCTAGCCCTCGTCGCGCCCCTTCTCGGCGACTCCTATAAATACACGACGGTGCTCTTGTACGTCGTCGCTCTTGCGAGCGCCTTTTGCCTGGAAACGCGCGACCGTAGCATGAAGCTGATCTTCCACGACTTATCGAGTGAGCGTCGCCCCGCGCCCCAGGATTTCGAAAGCATCGACGAGCGTTGCCGCACCGTGGCTGCCCAGCACCACCTGACCGCGCGGGAGCTGGAAGTCATGCAGATGCTGTGCCGAGGCCGCAGTAAGGCCTATATCGCCGAGACACTGTTCATCACCGAGAACACCGTGAAGGGCCACGCGCGCCGCCTGTATACCAAGCTCGACGTCCATAGCAAGAAGGAGCTACAACAGCTGATCGACGCCTACTGACAGAGCGAGAGCCCGCGGGATGGCGGGCTCTCGTGGGGAGGGTGTGGGAAGGTGCTACAGGGCCGCTACGTGCTTGCCGGCGAGGTAGCCGCCGGTGATGGCGCGACCGATGGAAAGCCCCAGCACGTCCATGGGATAGTCGACGCCGCCGTAGAAGCAGCCGGACACGTTGCCCACGGCGAACAGGCCATCGATGGGCGTGTGCTCGTCGGCCTTCAGCACCTGGTTATTGGCGTTTATCAACAGACCGCCGATGATGGCCGAAAGTCCCATGCCGAACTCGTGGGGCACCACGATGAACGGCGGCGTGTCGATGGCGCGCATGAAGGTGGGGTTCTTGCCGAAGTCGTCATCGGAGCCCTTGGCGCAAAGCTCGTTGTAGTGATCCACCGTTTTCTGCACGGCTGCGGCATCCAACTCGTAGGCGCCCGATTCCGTGTCGGCGGCAATTTGGCCGGCAGTTTCTGCACAGCCCTGGGCGTGATGCTCTTCAACGCCATCGTGTTTCTGTTCCTCTGCGACATCTCCAAGCGCTTCGGCGTAAGTGCGCTTCTGCTGTTCGGCATCGAGGAATCGTTGCTGCTCGTGGGTTGGGTCGGCCGCGAGGGATCGCTCCTCTTCGATGGATCCGGCCTGTTCGGAGGCACGGGACCGGCCATCGGTGCCGTAGTCGCCATTGCAGCCATTGTGGCGGTGGCAACTCTCGTGCTTAACGAACGCGAGATCGGCGAGCGCTGGGGCATCGCCTTCATGGGCAAGCGACCACCCGAGGAGAACGAGCGCACGCGTCTGGCCCGCCGCTGCGCCGCCGTGGCCGAAGCGCGCCGCCTCACGCCGCGCGAACGAGAAGTGATGGAGCTGCTTGCTCAGGGCAAGTCGCTTTCCGGCGTGGCCCACGAACTCATCATCGCCGAGGGCACCGCGAAGGCCCACACCCGCCACATCTACGAGAAGCTCGGCATCAATACCCGTCAAGAATTGCTCGATTTGCTGATGACGGAGCAGTAGCAAGGTCTCCGGTGCGCTCCCCCGACAACAAGACAAATCGCTCGGCATATTCGAAAAATCTGGTCAGCGCAGGGCTCAAGCGATCTGTGCGAAAAAAGAAGCACAGTGGGAAAGAGATGTCCTCTTCCTCAAGGGGGATCGCCCGCAGGTAATCCCTATGAGGAAACTGCAGCGACGCAGGCGTAAGGGCATATCCTTTGCATTCGCTCAGCTTAAGCCCGAGCGTCTCAATCTGCTCAGTACGTCGTATGTCGCAGGGAGCACAACCGCGCTGCGTAAAAAATCTCAATATCTCTTCGTTCATGCGGCTGAATCCTTCGGCCCGATCGTCGAGAACCACCAAAGGCTCACCAGCAAGCTGCTCCAACGCTAGCGTCTCGCATCCCGCCAACGCATTGTCTTCATGAATCGTTGCCACAATTCTCTCACGAAGAAACAACCTCATGTTCATCGGGGGCTTCAGTTCCGTGGGAAGCCCGATACCAAAGGCAAGATCGCACCGGCCCTCCTCCACCGCGCTCAAACCCACAACAGGAGGATTCGATTCCAACTTGACACGAAGAGCAGATTGCTCGAGGGAGAGAAACGCCAACAACGGCTCAAGATAACACGGTATCCAAAAATCCGGACAGCTCAGTCGTATGACTGGCACATCCTCCGCGAGTCGACCAAGCTCATCAAGCACATGAGTGTAATGGGCCTGCATGGCAGAGAAGTCGGCAATAACCGCTCGTCCCGCATCGGTCAGCTCCACTTTGCGAGTCGTACGATTAAATAGCCGAGCCCCCAGCGCCCGCTCCACAGCGTCAACGTGACGGCTCACAGCCGAATGAGACATGTGCAGCCTTCGCGCCGTCTCCGTGTAGCTGAGTGTTTCCGCCAGCACGAGCAACTCGGGCACATATTCCATGTTGAGCACCACAACCCCCTGATCCCCTTTGTCGTTGTAGCGAATTGTACGGTTTGTGCACAAATCACGCAACAACTTGCAAAAGGCCCTCGGGCGAACCGATCCCATAATGAACGACAGCAGGGGCGAGGGCGTCTCGCCGACAAGATTCGAACATAGGAGGGAACATGGGACACGGAAAGAACCGCGCCATCGATCGCAGACGGTTTGTGCAAGCAAGCTCGGTCGCAGCGGCAGCTCTGGCCTTAGGCGCGACGGGATGCGCTTCGTCACACCCCGTCGCAGAGACGGGCGGCACGACAACTCAATTTGTCGCAGGAACCTACCAGGCCACGGCACTCGGCAAGAAGAGCGATATCACCGTCGAGGTCGTCTTCTCCGACACTGCCATCGACAGCGTCCGCGTCGTCGATCACGGAGAAACCGAACGCATCGCCGCACCGGCGTTTGAGAAGATCCCTGAGATCATCGTAGCATCACAATCACTCGCCGTCGACGCGGTGACAGGAGCGACGCTTTCATCCCTCGCGCTGCTCTCGGCCGTAGAAGACTGCGCGCGTCAAGCCGATGGCGACGTGAGCGCTTTGAAGCGTGCGGAGGTTCCCAAAGAGCAGCCAACCGACGAGGAGATCGAATGCGACCTCGCCGTCATAGGCGCCGGCATTTCTGGAATGGCATCTGCACTAGCAGCTGCCCAGCAGGGAGCGAAGGTCGTCGTGTTCGAGAAGTCCTCGAGCATGGGCGGCAACGCCCTCGTGAGTGGCGGTTTCATCGAGTATGCCAACGCACCCGAAGAATTACGCGTCGAAGTGAACGACGGCTACCAGAAGATCTTCCAAGAAGTTCTTCAGTTCAATCGAGACGCCGGACTTGACGCCTCTCTGGTAGATGAGGTGCAGCAACAATGGGACGACTACTACGCAAACGGGAACACCAAACTCTTTAGCTCGCCCGAATTCCTTGCGCTGCAACTCTGCATGCTTGAGGGCAACACCTACGACTTCCAACACACTTATGCAACGGATGTGGAGGGGGGCACGGCATGGCTCGACACCATGCAGTTTCCTTGGATGCCACTCGTCGCAATTCCCGGTTATTCTTGGGCGCATTTCTCGGGTTCCTCAGAAGACGTGAATGGAGAAGGCTATTTCAACGTGTTCGAACGAGAGATGGAAGGACTCGATCTTCGCAGCCTGTTCGCCACGCCGGCAACCGAGCTCATCACTGAAAGCGGTCGCGTGACTGGCGTCATTGGCAGCAGCGCAAACGGCAGCACGTACACCGTGCGCGCTAAAGACGGTGTCGTTATCGCCTCTGGAGGCTATGCCGACAACCAGGATATGCTGAAAGAGCACGACAAGATGTGGAACTGGAAAGATCTCGACACCTTCCACTGCGACAACAACTACGGACACACTGGAGACGGCATCCGCATGGCCACAGAAGCAGGCGCCGCCTTCGCCGAATTGCCCTTCAACCAGATGGTCTTCCCCTTCGTGGATACCGTGCTCTACGCCACCGAAACAACTGTCGGAACCACCAATGAGAGCATCTACGTGAACAAGGCCGGCAAACGCTTCTGCGACGAGGGCGGCAGTCGAACTGACATGACGATCGCCTTGATGGAGCAGGACGGGGGTGTGGGTTTCCAGGTGGTCGACCACGACAGCTCCATGATCACGGACGGCAAGACCCACACAGGCATGGACGTCGAGTACGCCATTGAGCGGGGCATCCTCTACCGCGCCGACACACTTGAAGAACTGGCGGGCCTCATGGGCGTCGACGAGGCAACATTCCTGAAAACTGTCAACGATTACAACGAGATGACTCGTACTTTCAACGACCCAGAATTCGGCCGATCCAGCTTCGGGCCCAATGCCCCCCTGGATAATCCTCCATTCTATGCATCACCCCGCACCTGGGCGATGCATATCACGATGGACGGCATCTCGACCGACTCATCTCACCGCGCGCTCGATGCGGCCGGAAATGTTGTACCGGGACTCTACGTTGTGGGCGAAGCAGCTTGCGGCGGCCGCGGTGTCGGATCGCTCGGCGCAGGCTATGCGGTGGCGCAATCAATCTACAACGTCTAAGAACACGCGTTACGATAGATCAAGCCCTCCCCTCCCTGGTCGGGCGGGTAAAACCGCCCGACCGTTTTTTAAACAGCAACAAGCTCAGTGCGGACTTGAGCTCCAAAGGCTTTTGCCGCGCAATCCCACACTTTCATGGAGAAAAGGAAGGAACTGAAATGGACAATAATGGACTTGTAAGCCGCAGAGGGTTTTTGGCAGGTAGCGCCTTCGCGGGAGCCGGCGCCTTGTTCGGCCTTGCAGGATGCGCCCCGCAGACTGCGGATCCCCTAGCAAACACTTCGCCTGAGGCGGGATCGCAAGATTCCTCGGACTGGATCGGAGATGCCCCGAACATCTCCGATGATGAGATTGTCGAAACCATTGACACGGAGTTTTTGGTGATCGGCGCTGGCACGGGCGGTCTTTTTGCGGCCTGCGCTGCTGGAGATGCCGGCATGGAAACCTTCGTCATGGAGAAGTTCAACGGTGGCGTCGTGCGTGACGATCTTGCAGGCGTCAACTCTCGCTTGCAGCAGGAGAGCGGCTATGAAATCGACGCAATTGCCTATTTGCGAGATATGGATCATTACGCTGCGGGCCAATGCAATCTCGCGTTACACAAGGTCTGGCTTGAGCGATCGGGCGAGACCATCGACTGGTACGAAAACGTTCTCTCCTCTTACGGTATCGCGCTTTGGCATGAGGCTGCCGAGGAAAAGCATGAAGTCAACTACCGACATTGGGCTACAGGGCATTCTCCCGCCTGGCCAGTCGATGGATCGCTCGACGGGTTCACTGTGCTGACTGACTACGCAGAGAAGACGGGCCATGTAACGTTCCGCTACCAAACGCCCATGGTGAGCCTCACCGTCGAAAACGATCGCGTGACCGGTGCTATAGGGCAGGGCGCTGACGGCTACATTCGTGTCAACGCAAGCAAGGGCGTTCTTGTATGCACAGGCGGTTACGCCGCGAATCTCGACCTTCTTAAGCAGCTCCAGCCTCACACGACCAGCATTTACGCTTACAACTCAGCGCAGCCAGGCTGTGAGGGAGACGGCATAAAGGCGTGCCTTCGCGTTGGGGCAAAAATGGACGAAACACACTCTAGCATGCTTTTCGACCGAGCAAGCGTTCCCGCCGACTCCCTGGGAGGCGCCGACTGTGGTACTGCCATGGTATTCTGGATGGGAAGCCAACCCTGGTTGAAAGTCAATCTCAATGGCGAGCGCTTCTGCAACGAGTCCGGCACCTATGACTTCATCCTGCACGCCGATGCATCGCAACCAGGAAACATCCACGTGTGCCTCTGGGATGCAGACTGGCAGACCTACGCCCAGCAGTTCGACATGCATGGCTGCTCGCGCATGTTCCCCTTTGATAATGGAGCGGCTCCGAACCTGCCTATCGAAGTGGTGACGGCCATGAACGAGGAGGCACTTAAAGCCGGACACATTCAGCAAGCCGACACCATCGAGGAGCTCGCCGAAAAGCTTGGTCTTCCTGCAGAAGCCCTCGCGAAAACGGTGGAACGAAACAACCAGAATTACGACAACCAGCGCGATGACGACTTCGGCAAGGAACCATTCCGGCTTTCCCCTGTACGCAAACCTCCCTTCTTCGGCGTACGTACCACAGGCGCTTTGCTATGCACCATGGACGGCATCGTGATAAACACCCAAGGTCAAGCACTGCGCGAAGATGGAAGCGCCATTGAAGGCCTGTATGTCACAGGCAACGATTCCGGAGGATACTATTCCATGACTTATCCGAACCTGTCGACCGGCAACGCTTGCGGCAGGACAGTAACTTTCGCACGAATGATTGCTCAGAATCTGGCTGCCCAGTAGCCATCTCGACCAAAACCCGTTCTGTCGAGCCGCTATCCCTTACGCCCCAAACTCACAGGCGGACAGGATAACGGCTCGACCTGTATCATCGGGAGAAATGCGGCAGTGGTCGGGCCATGCTTCGGCGAGGAGGATCTCGGCATCGTCGAGGAGGTAGTCGCGCACGACGGCCAGCGCATGGGGGAAAACGGCCGTCGGGCCTTGGGCGAGGAGGGCCATGGCCGAGGTAAGGCCGCCACCACGCCAGATTTCCAAGCGGCCCAGCTCGTCCACGATAAGGAGACCGGGGGCGCGGGAGGCATCCTTCGACTCCGCGCCTTCGGCGCTCCGCTCAGGATGACACGAGGACGCAACCGCGAGTTCATCGAAGTGGGCGTTCACGCGGGCGATAGCGGCATCGTCGATATGCCAGGCCAACTCTGCCTTCGCCGCCTGGCTCTCTTCGTTGAAGGTACCGTCGGCCCGGGCCAAGTCGCCGCGCCGGGCGAAGGGGATACGCTCGCCCCCGGGCAGAAGAACGTTGTCGATGCCCAGCTTCTCGAAGCCGTTCGCATCGGCACACGGCCCCATCGAAGGCACCCATTGGCCCGGTGCCAGCACGCCAGCGCAGGGCACCCCGAAAGCGCCCAGCTCCGTCACCAGCGATTCCAGCCAGCGCGTCTTCCCTATTTGCACCTCGCCCGTGAGAAGAAACAGCACCTATGCCTCCGGGTTGCGCAGGGCGGCCATCGTGAGGGCCTCACCGAAGAACTGGCCGGCACCGTTCTTCACGGCGAAACGGGCCTTGTCGGGGTCGGCGACCACGCTACCGGCCAGCATATCCACGCCCCAACGGAATAGGAACGGCGCCATGATCACGCTTGGCCCGACGAGCACCGTCGTGGCGTTCGCGGCCAAATCCAACAGACGCGGGGCCGTCTTGTTGATGAGGGTCACGCCGGTCATGAACAGGTAGTCGGCGCCGGGGATCACGTACTCGCAAGCCGGGTCGGGCACGTCGCCCGCCTGGGAGCACTTGCGCTCGAGCACGGTGAGCTGGGCATACTCCTCGATGCGCTCCACATGGGGAAAGTGCCCCACGACAACCACGCGCGCGTCTCCGCCGGCAGCGCTGATCTGCGGGCGGTACATTTCGAAAGCGTCCATCTTGCGAATAGTGCCATCGGGTACCTCCACTGCCGCATCATAGGCGCAGCCCAAAGGATCCAGCAGCGTGCGCTGCGAGTACCACGCATTCAGCGCCGCCACGCCCAGGCTCGCCTCCTCGAAGCACCACGATTTGGAAAGCTCCGCCACCTCGCGCAGGGACATCCTGCGCAGGTCGCCCGTGTACCCGCGTCGCGCGCCGCCAGTGGTGGTGAAGCTCACCCCCATGCCGCTGTCAGCTTCAACGTAGGACCAGTGAGTGCCCAGGCAATAGTCGCACACCATCACATCCTCGGGGATGCCGGCGATCAAGTGGTTGTACAGCTTCCAAGGGGTGTTCGGCTCGTTCGTGCCCGGAAACACAATAGCCCCCGTCGCAGCCCCCTTCGTGCAGCAATCTTTCTCGGCGCAACCCATGGCTTTAGTCCTTTCCCAGATGATGGCGGCCCGACATTTCGGGCGCTTTTGCTCAGTACCCATCCTACCGAATTGTTCTCTCTTGTAAATCATTTTACTTCGTGAATAATTCTCTCTTGTAAATCATTCATGACTGAGAATATAATAGATGTCATGCAAACGAGCACCGCAGAACCCACGCTTCATTCGGCCGCCTCCCGAAGGGCCCGACTCGTCGTGCTCGCCCTTGCCCTCATTCTCGTCGGCACAACCGCGATCTCCCTTTTGTTGGGCCGCTACCCCATTGATCCAGCCCAAGCTGTGGCCATGCTCGTCAACCAAATCGCTCCGGTTGATCCCATCTGGACCGAGCAGCAGGCGACGCTCTTCTTCAACGTACGGCTGCCGCGCGTTTTGCTGGCCCTCATGGTTGGATGCTGCCTGGCCTGCGCCGGCGCCGCCTACCAGGGCACCTTCCAAAACCCGCTCGTCTCCCCCGACATTTTGGGTGCCAGCCAGGGCGCCGCGTTCGGCGCGGCCGTGGCCATTCTTCTGGGCGTGAGCTCTTTCACGACGTCCCTCTTCGCATTCGGATTCTCCCTGCTCACCGTGCTACTGGTGCTGCTCATCAGCTCGCGGGCGCGCGGCAACCACATGATGGTGGTCGTGCTCGCCGGCGTCATGGTATCGTCGCTGTTCCAGGCCGGCGTCTCCTACGCCAAGCTCGTGGCCGACCCCACCGACGAGCTCGCCGACATCACCTACTGGCTCATGGGCTCGCTCACCGGCGCGAACATGCGCGACATCACCATGGTGTTCCCCATCATGCTCATCGGCTGCGCCACGCTGTTCGTCCTGCGCTGGCGCATCAACATCCTCACCATGGGCGACGACGAAGCCGCCACCATGGGCGTGAACGCCCGGCGCACCCGCATCATCGTCATCATCGCCGCCACACTCGTCACCGCCGCGAGCGTCTGCGTCACCGGCATGATCGGCTGGGTGGGACTCGTCATTCCGCACCTGTGCCGCATGCTCGTCGGCGCCGACTATCGACGCCTCATCCCCGCCTCCATGCTTATGGGCGCCAGCTTCCTGCTCATCGTGGACGACGTCGCCCGCCTTGCCACCACCGCTGAAATCCCCATCGGCATCCTCACCGCTTTCGTGGGCGCGCCGTTCTTCCTGTACCTCATCACGCGGAAGAAGAAGCTATGAGCATCGACGTGACTCACCTGAGCTTCTCTTACGGAAGCCGCGAGATTCTGCGCGACCTCTCGTTCTCCATTCCCGATGGATGCCTTGTGAACGTGCTCGGGCCCAACGGCGTGGGAAAATCCACCTTGTTCCGCTGCATCCTGGGGCTTTCCCCGCACTATAGCGGCACGATTCTGGTGAATGGGAAGGATCTGCGCGCGCTTTCGGTGCGCGAGCGCGCCCGCGAGATCTCCTACATTCCCCAGTCGCACGCGCCGGTGTACGACTACGAAGTGGTCGATGTGGTGCTCATGGCCACAGGCAACGACCTGAAAATGCTCTCCACGCCCGGGGAAGCCCAGCTGCAGCGTGCCCACGAGGCGCTGGCCCGCATCGGCATCGAGCACTTGGCCCATCGCACCTACACGCAAATCTCCGGTGGCGAGCAGCAGCTCGTGCTCATCGCACGGGCACTGGCGCAAAACGCCCGCACCATCATCATGGACGAGCCCACGAGCGCGCTCGATTACGGCAACACCATGCGCGTGCTCTCCTGCGTGCGGCAGTTGGCCCGCGAGGGGCTCTCCATCGTGCAATCGACCCACAACCCCGACCATGCCTTCCTTTATTCCGATGCCACCATGGTGCTTTCCGAAGGCGGACTTGCGGCATTCGGCGACCCGCGCGAGGTTATCACCTCCGAGCTCATCAGCGAGCTGTACGACCTCGAGGTGAAGGTCAATTCCCTTTACGGCGACAAGGTGCGCGTCTGCGTGCCCGTGCGCGAGATAGAACGCCAGTAGAACCTGGCACCCCCTGGGAGGAAAGGAAAACGAATGTTGAAACCTACGAGGAACAAACGCCGCATCGCGGCTCTGACCGGGGCGCTGGCACTCACCGCCTGCTTGGCCTTCGGACTCGCCGGATGCGCCGGCAACGAGGGCGACGCAGCCAACGAGCCCGCCGCGCCAGCCACCGAGCAGGAGGCGAACGCCGACGCCGAGGCCGCTGCCGAAGCAACGGACGGCACCATCACCTTCACCGACGACCTCGGGCGCACCGTGAAGCTGCCCGCGCAGATCGACAAGATCTGCCCGTCGGGATTCACCGCTCAGCAGGTACTGCTCACCATGGCCCCCGACAAAATGGTGGGCCTGGCCCAGGAGCTCAACGACGACCAGCTGAAGATCTTCGGTGAAAAGTTCGCCGACTACCCAGTGTTCGGCGCGGTGCTCGGCGCCAAGGACGACCTGAACCTGTCTCTTATACACATCTCCGAGC
>CABSMC010000019.1 GCA_902478715.1 uncultured Adlercreutzia sp. | reverse complement strand
CCGCCGAGCCCTCGGCGAGGCCCAGGCCGCCTGCGAGCGGCTTGACCGCTTCGCGCACAGCCAAGAGGATTTCCGCCGCGCCCGCTGCGCCGAGCTGGCGGCCGAGCACGGGCTCACCAACCGAGAGACTGACATTCTGCTGCTGCTCGCCCAAGGCCGCGATGCGCAGTTCGTGAGCGATGCGCTCTACCTCTCCCGCAATACCGTGAAGAGCTACCAAAAGAGCATTTACGCGAAGCTCGGGGTGCATTCCAAGCAGGAGATCATCGAACTGGTCGCCCCCTCCCTCTAGAGTCCGGCCCCCTCCGCCGACGAACGGTCGCCGCAATCGCTCATCCCCCTCCTCTTTTCCAAACGACGTTTTCCCAGATGGGCCACCCCACCCCAAGGGGGGTTTCGCTTTTCCCCGCCTGACGTGGGGTGCGCCGGCGCAGCGCGCGACCTATGCTGGCGGTGCCGGATACGGAAAGGCCGGCGCAAGACGAAACCAAAAGAGGAGGACATCATGGAGAACATGCACAGGAACACGAACGCGAGCGCAGGCATCTCCCGCCGCACGTTCATCTCGGGCAGCGCTATAGCCGGCACCCTGGCCGCTCTCGGCCTGGCCGGATGCGCCCCGAAGACGGGCACGGAGAAGGAGATGCCGGCCACCGGCGCGAGCACAAGCGACATCAGCTGGGACGAGGAGTGCGAGGTGCTCGTCGTGGGCTCGGGCTACTCCGGCCTAGCCGCGGCCATCGAGGCCAAAAACGCCGGAGCCGATGTGAAGATCATCGAAAAGATGAACCGGGTGGGCGGCAATTCCGCCTTCGCCGCTGGCGATATGGCCGTATGCGGCTCAAAGGTGCAGGCGCGCGAGGGCATCGAGGACTCCGTGGACGCCTTCGTAAGCGATATGCTCATCGCCGGCCTGTACCTCAACGATGAGGAGAAGTGCCGCCTCATCGCCGAGAAATCCAACGAGACCTGGGAGTGGTCGGTGGAGATGGGCTGCACCTGGGACAAGGACGAGAACGGCGAGCCCTGGCTGTACCCCTACGGCGGCCACAGCATCCTGCGCACCATCTGCCAAGGCGTGGGCGGCGGCTCGAACGTCACGGGGCCCTTGTCCGAAAAGCTCGGCGAGATGGGCGTCAACGTGGAGACCGAGCGCATGCTCGTCCAACTCGTTCAGAACGACGAGGGCCGTGTGATCGGCGCCGTCGTACGCGATGGAGCCTCAGGCAACGACGTTGAGAGTGGCAAGCCCGTTGCCATCCACGCCACGAAGGGCGTCGTGCTCGCCACCGGCGGCTTCGGCCGCGACCTGGAGTTCCGCCTGGCCCAGGATCCGCGTCTGGACGAGACGGTCGATTGCACCAACCAAGAAGGCGCCACGGCCGAGTCTCTGAAGGCCGCCGTCCGCGCCGGCGCCATGGCGGTGCACACCGACTGGATCCAGCTTCTACCCTTCATGAGCCCCGATGAGCAGGGCTACGGCGTGGCGGCCTTCTACACCGACGGCCAAGCCAGCTACGCCCCCACCCTCTGCCGCGCCACTGGCCGCCGCGTGGTGAACGAGCTGACCGACCGCAAGCGCTATGCCGACGCCATCCTGGAGACGGGCGAGCCCTGCGTGCAGATCACCTGCAAGAAGGCCATGTACGGCGAGGGCCTGGAAAACGCCATGAAAGCCGGCATCACCCATGAGTTCAACTCGTTGGAAGAAGCCGCCGCTTTCTACGACATGCCCGCCGACGCCCTGGCCGACGAGATCGCCCGCTACAACACTTTTGTCACCAACAAGCTGGACGAGGATTTCGAGAAGCCCATCCCGGACGATGCCCAAACTATCGACGAACCCCCCTTCTATGGTGTGCGCCTGTGGCCGAAGGTGCACCACTGCATGGGCGGCGTGAAGACCGACCTGGACTGCCGGGTGCTCGATATGGAGCTGGCCCCCATCCCCGGCCTGTTCGCTGCGGGCGAGGCCGCGGGCGGCGTGCACGGCGCCTGCCGCCTGGGCTCCTGCGCCACCACCGACTGCCTGGTAAACGGCCGCATCGCCGGCCAGAAAGCGGCTGCGGAAGCCACCGCCTAAACCCTGGCCGCGCCCTTTAAGCCCTCCCCTTTCGCCCCCGACGGCTCCATGCTGTCGGGGGCATCCTTAAGTCCCCTTCCCTAGCTCGCGTAACGGTTTGGGCAAGGAGGGGGTCGGGGCGCTTAGAGCGGAGGCGTCACGGCGTACAATCGCCGCGAGAAGCGCGTCCGAAATCGGCGAGAGTCGGACGGACTGCTGAGGTACGCCCGACAGGAGGTCGCTATGAAGCTCGTTCCCGTGAAGCAGGCCCAAGCCAAGTTCTTCAACGCCCCGGCTGACAAGGGGCTGAAGTCGCTCACTCTGGCGACGTTCAAGAAGGACCGCTCCCTCATCCTCGAGCGCGATGGAGAGGGCTGGTTCCTCGTCGAGGACGGCTTCGAGAAGAGCCGCTCTCCCCTGCCGCCGGGCGCTGCCGGCAAGCGCCTGCTGAGGGAGGCCTTCAAGCGCGAGTTCCCCCGCAGCGCCAACGCCTATTTGGCAGAGGTTCGCTAACGCTGGCGCGCCGCTCAGTCGCCGAAGCACCCCGAAAATGCACGAGATCTCGAGTTATAAGCGTCCAATCCCGCCGATGAAGACCCGCGTTCCGAAAAGCTATCGAGAAATGCCTGGTCAGCGAATTGGAGCCGATTTGCATGCCTTCAGCTCCGAGTCATTCGCACCCTCGGGACGCTTACAACTCGCGATCTCGTGCATTTTCAGGCAGTTCGTCGCCCCAAGTTCCAAACCTCCGGATATCGACACCGGTTCGCGACACCCGATCCTCCAAAGGCAGTCGCGCGGATCCGATACCAGCTCCTGAAAAGGCCGCCCTTCGGTGTTGCCGCGCGATTGCCATGGGTTGACATGCGTGAACCGCTTAGTGGATTATTCATCGGATTTGAGACGAAAGCCTTGAGGATTGGGGTATAATCCCCTCTGCCTTTGCGGGTGTAGTTCAATGGTAGAACTCCAGCCTTCCAAGCTGATAACGCGGGTTCGATTCCCGTCACCCGCTCCAGAAATGCCACGGCCCCGTCACTGCGACGGGGCCGTTTTCTTTTCTGGTGCGCCCAGTAGGAATCGAACCTACAACCTACGGATTAGAAGTCCGTTGCTCTATCCGTTGAGCCATGGGCGCGTGTTCGCCGGGGTCGTCCGGTCGCAAGCCATTATAGCGCATCTTCTCGCGCAGCAAACCTCGAAGACGAACCCGCGCCCTCAGTGTTCGAAAGCGCCGCTATTCGCAGGGGCAGCCCTTCCCTACCCCCACGTCTCGCGCATGTAGGACCAGCGCTCGTCGCGGGCGCGCTCGATGAGGGCGAGGTCGGCTCCGTCGTCGGCGGAGAAGCGGCCCTGACGGCGCAGGTAGGGCTCGATGGGCTTGAACTGCTTGGGGTCGCGGTTCAGGCGGAACGTGCCGCCGGGCGTGCCCGTGAGCGCGGGGCCCTCGTACTCGGCGAGATACCACAGGCCCGTATCCACAATCTCCTTCGCCACGTCCACCATGTCGGCCGAAGGGAAACCCCAGCCCACGGGACAGGGCGCCATCACGTGGATGAAACGGGTGCCACGCACGTCGCGCGCCCGCTCCACCTTCTTGATGAAGTCGTTCAGATACCCCACCGAGGCCGTGGCCGCGTAGGGGATGCGGTGGGCCGCCACGATGTCGAACAGGCTCTTCTTCTGCGTGAGGCAGCCATGCTCGCGCTTGCCCGCCGGCGTGGTGGTCGTGGAGGCGCCGAAGGGAGTGAGGCTCGACTTCTGGATGCCCGTGTTCATGTAGGCCTCGTTGTCGTAGCAGATGTAGAGCACGTCGTCGTTGCGGTCGATGGCGCCGGAGAGCGCCTGCAGGCCGATGTCCGCCGTGCCGCCGTCGCCGGCGAAACCCACCACGGTGACGTCCTCGGGCGCCGCCCCCTGGGCGCGCAGGCCCGCCTCGATGCCCGAGAGCACCGCCGCCGTGGCCGCAAAGGGCGTGATCATCGCGTTGTTGCCGAAGGCCAGCTGCGGGAAGTTGAAACCGGTGGCGCTCATACAGCCGGCGGGCAGCGCCGCCACCGCATGGGGTCCGAGCACCTTGAGCGCTTGGCGCACGGCTAGGGCGCCTCCGCAGCCGGGGCACGCCTTGTGCCCGTAGAAGAACTCCTCGTCGGTTATGGTGCGCGCGTTCACGGTCATCGCTTTCCCCCCTCTTCTTCCACGCCGAAAAAGACGACCTCGCCCGAGGCGCCCTCCCCTGCCGCCAGGGCTTCCAAGTGGGCGAAGGCGCCGCGCATGGCCTCGCGGCTGATGTCGTCGCCGCCGAGGCCGCCGATGAAGTTCGCGCTCGGTCGCGCAACGCCCGCACGGGCGAGCGATGCCAGCACATTCGCGTACACGGTGCCGGTGCCGCCGAAGGAGATGTCCTGCTCCAGCACGCCCACGGCCGCCGCGTCGGCCAACGCCCGAGCAAGAGCGGCATCGGGCATCGGCCGCAGGTAGCGGATGCGCAGCACACCGGCCCGCTTGCCCGCCGCTCGCAGCTCGTCGGCCACATCGCGGGCAAGGCCGGCCGCCGAGCCCAGCGTGACGAGCACGAAATCGGCGTCCTCGCAAAGGTAGGCGTCCACCATGCCGGAATACGCCCTACCGAACACCTCGGCGAAGTGCGCCTCCACCTCTTCCGCCACCGCCTCGGCGGCCAGCATGTCGCGGTGGTGCCAGTACTGGTAGTAGCGATTGAAGTCCGGGCCGGCTGAGTAGCCGATGTTCACGGGGTTCTCAAAATCGAACTTGTTGGCCGTGCGGTAAGGCGGCAGGAAGGCGTCGGCCTCATCGGCGGTGGGAACTTCCACTGACTCGTAAGTGTGGGTGAGCGCGAAGCCGTCCACGTTCACCATCACCGGCAGGCTCACGCGCGGATCCTCCGCCACGGCGTAGGCCATGAGCGCCAAATCGAGCGCTTCCTGATTGCTCTCGGCGTACACCTGGATCCAACCGTGGTCGAGCAGCGACAGCGAGTCGCGCTGGTCGCCGTAGATGTTCCAGGGCAGCGCGAGCGCCCGGTTCGCGTTCATCATCACGATGGGAAAGCGGCCGCCCGAGGCGTAGGTGAGGCACTCGGCCATATACAGCAGTCCCTGGGACGAGGTGGCCGTGAACGTGCGCGCGCCCGTGGCCGCGGCGCCGATGGCGGCCGCGAGCGCCGTGTGCTCGCTTTCCACGTGCAGGTACTCGGCGGAAAGACTCCCCTCCTCCACCATGGAGGCGAGCGCCTCCACGACCGTGGTCTGGGGCGTGATGGGATAGGCGGAGATCACCTGGGGCCGGGCGAGCCGCACCCCCTCGGCGAAGGCCTCGTTGCCGGAAAGAAACTTCCTCATGCCGCGCCTCCTTCCGTCGCCGGGCCCATATCGGCCGAGGGCGAGGTCTCATCCAGGGTCTCGGCCGTCTCGGAAGCGCCCTCGTTCTCGCCGGCATGTTCTTCCACCATGGCGATGCAGGGCACGGGACACACCTTCGCGCACACGCCGCAGCCCTTGCAGAAATCGTAGTCGACGACGACGGCCACGCACGTTCCCTCGTCGTCGCGCACCTTCGCGATGGTGCCGTCGGGACAGTACATATAGCAGTTGAGGCACAGCATGCATTGCTCGGCATCGATAACAGGCCGTACACTGCGCCACCCGGCATTCACCGAGGTGAGGTGCCCCGCCTCAAAACAGGTGGAGCGAGCGAACTGGCTCGGACGCGCGGCGAGCCCTTCGCGCAACGTGGGCGTGAAGGGGCGGCGGCTCTGACTAGCAATCGCGGACATCGAAATCCCTCCCCTCTCCTTCGACGAGCATCTCGGCCGCCAGCGAGAACATAGCGTCCTTCTCGGAGAGCACGGCGGTCACCTCCGTCGCCGCCTGCTCGGCGGCCACCAGGTCGCGCGTGGCGGCGATCTCGCGGGAGGCCACCTCGGCGAAGGCGGCATCCACGATGCGTAAGTTCTTCGCGTGCAGCTTCTCCGGCATCGTGGCGCGAATGCCGGCATGGATGTCCTCGATGGTCACGGCCGCCGCAAGCGCGGGGATGGCCCCGAGGAACACCGTGTTGGGAATGGGCCGGCCGAGCACGGCGGCGGAGATGCCGTCGGCGTCGATCCCCAGGATGCGCGGGTCGTCGACGGCCCGCTTCGTGTTCAGCAGCATGAGGCCGCCGGGGGCGAGCTCGTCCTCCCAGCCGTCTTCCACGAGCGTCTCGTCTAGATAGATGACGAATGCTGCCCGATGCACCGCGCTTCGGTCGCCGATGGGAGCCGTATCGATCTTCGTGAACGCCCGCATGGGAGCGCCGCGCCGCTCGGGGCCGAAGGTGGGGAACGCCAGCGCATAGGCCCCGGCCGACAGCGCCGCAGCCGCCCCCAGGCACCGGGCCGCCGTAAAGGCCCCCTGCCCACCCCGAGCATGCCAAATGAATTCCAACATAGTGGTTCCTTACGTGAAATAAAAAGGGACGGGTCTCTCACCCGTCCCTTCATTATACCTGCGATTGCCCCACCGGCAGCATTGCTACTCCCTATCGATTGGCATACAGGTCGAGGCTACGCTTCAGGTGGCTTACGAAGCGCTCGCCCATGACGGACAGCTCGCGGTTGTCGGCGGTCACGTAGCCCAGGTGCAGCTTGAGGTCGGTCTCCAGCGGAATGGTGGTGAGCGCGCTGCCGTCGGTGATGCCCACGAGGATGCCGCTCGTCACCGTGTAGCCGTTGATGGCCATGATGAGCTCGGTGAGCGAGGCGCGATCGGTGCAGGCCACCTTCTTGGCGCGCGGCACCTGCGAAAGGGCCTCCTCAAAGAAGGCGATGGGGGCGTCCTCCCCCTGATCGAAGTACACGTAGGGGAAGTCGGCCAGCTGTTCGAGGGTAAGGCTCTTCGCGTTCACGAAGGGGTGGCTTGACGGCAGGGCCACGAGCGGCGCGGAGACGGCCAGCTCGTGGAAGGCGAGGCCCGCCTCGGCCAGCGCCTCGTTCAGGGCGCTTTCCGTCTCGGAGGTCTGCATGATGACGCCCAGCTCGGCGGCCCCGGAGGCCACGTCGTCGATGACGCCCTGGGTCGTGCGGTCCAAAAGCGCGTAGGAGAAGGCGTCGCCGCCGGCCGCCAGGATGGTGTGGGCGAAGGACTGCACGTCGAACAAGTAGTGCTGCCCGGAAATGGCGAAGTCGTAAGAGGTCATGTAGGTTCCCTTCTTCGGTGGGATCTCTTCAAATGGAATGATACCCGATGGCCGGACGAAAGCGCCCCGCCCGGCCATCGGTTTGCACGTTCGTTGCCTACTTCGCGCTGCCGCGCTCGTCGATGAAGCGGCTCGCCTTGTGCTCGGAGGAGGTGCCGAGCTTGCCGGCGTCGTAGACGATGACGCGCGCCGGCTTCACGCCCGTGTGGGCCTTCAGCGCCGCCGTCACGCGGGCGGCCACGGCGTCGAAGGGTTCGTCGGAGCCCTGGGCGCGCTCCACGGACACCTCGTAGCGGGTGGAGAAGTTCTCGTCGTACACGCGGATGAGGTACTCGCCGGTGAGCCCCTTCTCGGCGCGCACCACGTACTCCACGTCGGAGGGGAACACGTTCACGGCGCCCACGATGAACATCTCGTCCTTGCGGCCGGTGATGTGGATGCGGCCCAAGGTGCGGCCGCACTCGCACTTCTCGGTGGAGAAGTAGCCGATGTCACCGGTACGGAAGCGGATCATGGGACGGGCCTTCTTCATGAGCGTGGTGTACACCAGCTCGCCCACGCTGCCCGGCTCGAGCACCTCGCCGGTGACCGGGTCCACCGTTTCCACGAGGATCTGGTCCTCCACGATGTGCAGGCCGTCCTTCGCCTCGCACATGGCCGCGCAGGCGCCGTAGATGTCGGAGAGCCCGAAGAAGTCGACCACCTTCGCGTCCCACAAATCCTCGATGGCCTCGCGGGTGCTCTGGATGGAGCCGCCCGGCTCGCCGGCCACGATGATGGTGTGGATGGAGAAGTCGGTGCGCGGGTCGAGGCCCTTCTCCTTGATCTTCTCGCCGAGCGTCCAGGCATAGGACGGGCTCGTCCAGATGATGGTGGGCTGGTACTGCTGCAGCACGAAGATGAGGCGGTCGCTCGGCACCGCGCCCACCCAAATGGCGAGCGCGCCCAAGCGCTGGGCGCCGATGACGTCCGGGCCGCCCACGTACAGGGCGAAGTTCAGGCCGTGCACGTAGCGGTCGGTCGGGCGCATGCCGGCCTGCCAGAACAGCCGCGCCTCGGTGTCCTGCCACAGATCGAAGTCCTCCTGAGTGAACGGGCTCACTGTGGGCACGCCCGTGGAGCCCGACGAGGTGGCCATGAAGATGACGTCCTCCTCGGGCACCGAGCACATCTCGCCGAAGAAGCTGCCCACGTGCTGGGTCTCGCGCTCGGTCTTCTTGTCGATGAAGGGGAACCTCTCCAAGTCCTTCAGGGTCTTGATGTCCTCGGGTTTCACGCCGGCCTCGTCGAAGGAGCGCTTGTAGTACACCGTGTTGTCGTAGGCGTAGCGAACCATCTCCTGAAGGCGCTCAAGCTGCATGGCCTCCAGCTCCGGACGCGGCATGCACTCGATCTCGGGATCGTAGTACTTCTGGTCGTAGGGAATGTTCTTCTTCGCCATCACTGCTCCTTGTCCGGGTTCGGTCTTCTGGATGCCGGGCGCACGACGCCCGACCGGGTAGCGCCGAGCGCAATTCGCCCGGCAGAGTTTCGCGTGGGTCAGTATGATGCCCGAAGCCGTCCGCGCGCACAAGGGGAAACGGCATACGGAATAGGAAAAGCCCGCCATCGGCGACCGCGATAGCAGGCTTTCATCTGGGAAAATGTAGGAGACGATTGCAGGGTACGTTACGCCCCCATCGTCCCTTGAGCTGCAATGACCGCCTGGGACATCTGGTAGGACAGCACGACAACGCCCACAAGTACGATGGTCACGACGATCTTCACCGCCACGGGCCAGGTGCAGGCGCCGCGCCACATGAGCACGAGCCCCACGGGCCAGAAAACGACGAGGAAGAAGATGATCCAGAAGGTTTGGTCGTACCATTTCTTCTCGTCACCTGTCGTCACGATGTTGTTGGCGTTCTCGCGCGTGCGGCCCTGGCCGCGGTGCGTCCAGTCGCCGTAGCTGTTGCCGTTCTCGTCTTTAAAGATACCCATGACTGGTCTCCTAACGATGATCTTTCTGCTTTGGTTTGGGATTCTAGCATCGCGCCAGATGCCGCATGGCGCAAAGCGGCCCCTGTAACGAACGCGTCACAGGGGCCGGCCGGCGGCGGCCGCCGAAAGCAGGCGTCGCGTCAAACGCCGTTCCTCCGCGAGCTTCTTCGCCAAAAGCTCGTTGATGATCTTGGGGTTGCCCTGGCCGCGCATGGCCTTCATGCACTGGCCGACGAAAAAGCCGATGACCTTGGTGTTGCCGTCGCGGTAGCGGGCCACCTCGTCAGGGTTGGCGGCGATGACCTCGTCCACCACGGCCTCGATGGCACCGGTGTCCGACACCTGCTTCATGCCGCGGGCCTCCACGATGGCCTCGGGGTCGGCGTCCTCGTCCATGATGGCCGCGAACACCTCCTTGGCCTGCTTCGAGGAGATAGTGTCATCCGCAAGCATCTTCACAAGCGAAAGCGCCCGGGCCGCCGTCAGCGGCGTGTCGGCGAGCAGCGTGCCCTCGTGGGCGTTCAGCCACGCGGCCACGTCGTTGATGATGAGGTTCGCGAGCGGTTTGGCGAACTTGCTGCCGTCCGCCTCGGCTTTCGCGAGCGCCATGCACTCGTCGAAGAAGTCGGCCGTGACGCGGTGGTCCACCAAATGCCGCGCATCGTAGGAGGTGAGCCCGAAATCGGCGGCGAAGCGCGCGGCCTTCTGGTCGGGCAGCTCCGGCAGCTTCGCCCGCACCCCTTCGATGAACTCGTCGGACAAGTCGTAGGGCGCCAGATCGGGTTCGGGGAACAGGCGGTAGTCGTCGGCCGTCTCCTTCACACGCATGACGATGGTGCGCTTGGCGGACGGATCCCAGTGGCGCGTCTCCTGGTAGATGACGCCGCCCTCCTCGAGCACCTCGGCCTGGCGGCAGATCTCGTAGGCGAGGCCATCGTGCAGGTTCTTGAACGAGTTCATGTTCTTCAGCTCGGTCTTGGTGCCGAACGCGGTGGTGCCGCGGCGGCGCAGCGACACGTTGCCGTCGCAGCGCAGGGAACCTTCCTCCATGGAGCAGTCGGAGATCCCTAAGGCCAGGTAGATCTGGCGCAGCTTCTGCATGAACAGACGCGCCTCCTCGGGCGTGCGCAGATCGGGCTCGGTCACCAGCTCGATCAAGGGCGTGCCGGCGCGGTTGTAGTCCACGAGCGACTGCGTGGCCCCGGCGATGCGACCCTCGCCGCCTCCGAGGTGCACCATCTTGCCGGCATCCTCTTCCATGTGGATGCGCGTGATGCCCACATGCGCCACGTAGCCGTCCTCAGTGCGCGTGATGTTGCCCTCCGTCTCGCCGGGGGCGAGCGCGTCCAGGCGGTAGCGCTCGGTCGCGCCCCGGCCGTCCACGTCCAGGTCGAGGTGGCCCCGCATGCAGAACGCGATGGGGCCCTGAGTGGTCTGGAAGTTCTTGGCCATGTCGGGGTACATGTAGTTCTTGCGGTAGAACATCGAGTGCTTCTCGATGTCGCAGTTGGTGGCAAGACCGGCCAGCACGATGGACTCGATGGCCGCGCGGTTGGGCACGGGAAGCGCCCCGGGCAACCCCAGGCATACCGGGCAGGTGTGGGTGTTGGGGGCCGCGCCGAACTCCAACTTGCAGCCGCAGAACATCTTGGTTTCCAGCGTGGTCAGCTCCGCGTGGATCTCCAGACCGATGACGGCCTCCCAGGTCTCGAATACCTCTTCGAGGGTCTTCATTTACGCACCCACCTTTCCGTCGGCAAAATCGGGGGCGACCGGAGCCGGGCCGTAGTGCTGCTCCAAGGCCGCCGCCGCCCGGAACATGTTCTTGTCCTTGAAGGGGGGCGCGATGATCTGCACGCCCACTGGAAGGCCCGTGTCGGCGCCGAGGCCGACCGGGAACGACAGGCCGCCGTTGCCGGCGATGTTGATGGAGATGGTGAACATGTCCGCGAGGTACATCTCGGTGGGGTCGCAGATCTCACCGATCTTGAACGCCGTGGTCGGCGCCACCGGCGAGAGGATGACGTCCACCTTCTCGAAGGCCGCCGCGTAGTCGCGCGTGATGAGGGTGCGCACCTGCTGGGCCGGATAGTAGTACTTGTCGTAGACGCCGGCCGACAGAAGATAGCTGCCGAGCATAATGCGGCGGCGCGCCTCGGGGCCGAAGCCCTTCGCACGGCTCGCCTCGTACTGGCTGGCCAGATCCTTGTGGCCCGGGTCGCAGTAGCCGTAGCGCACCGAGTCGAAGCGGGCGAGGTTGCTGAAGGCCTCGCAGGGGCCGAGCACGTAGTAGGCGCTCATGGCGGCCTGGGCGTGCGGAAGCTCCACTTCCACCAGCTCCGCGCCCATATCTTGAAGAACGGCTGCGGCCTCTTCCACCTTCGCCCGTACCTCGGACGTAAGGCCGGCCGCCTCCATGAACGCGGGAACGATGCCGATCTTCATGCCGCGCGCGCCCTCAGCGAGGTTGGCCGTGAAGTCCACGTCGCACGGCTGGCTCGTGCAGTCCAGCTCGTCGCGGCCCGAAATGGCGTTCAGGGCGAGCGCCGCGTCCTCCACCGAGCGAGCGAAGGGGCCCACCTGGTCGAGCGAGCTGCCGAAGGCCACCACGCCGTAGCGCGATACCACGCCGTAGGTGGGCTTCACGGCCACCAGACCGCAGAACGAGCCCGGCTGACGGATGGAGCCGCCCGTATCCGACCCGAGCGACACCGGCACAAGGCCCGCCGCCACGGCCGCGGCGCTTCCGCCCGAGCTGCCGCCGGGCACGCGCTCGACATCCCACGGGTTGAAGGTGGGGCCGAAGGCGGAGGTCTCGGTGGAGCCGCCGAAGGCGAACTCGTCCATGTTCAGCTTGCCGATGGGAAGAGCGCCGGCGCGCAGCGTCTTTTCCACGCAGGTCGCCGTGTAGGGGGACACGTAGTCGCGCAGCATGTTCGAGGAGCACGTCGTATGCGTGCCCGTAAGGTTCAGGTTGTCCTTGTAGCCCACGGGAACGCCCGCGAGCGGGCCCATCTCGGCGAGGCGCCCCTCGGCGACGGCGGCGTCGATGCGAGCCGCCGCGTCGAGCGCGAGTTCCTCGGTGGTTTCCAGGAAGGCATGCACCGCCCCGTCGGCCTCGCCGATGCGCTCGAAGGTGCCGCGGGCCACCTCGGCGGCCGAGAACTCCTTGGCGGCGAGACCGGTTTGAATCTCGCGAATGCCCATTTCTCCGAAGGTGCGCGCCATTAGCGATCGCCCCCTTCCCCCAGGATGGACGGGATGAGGAAGCTGCCGTCTTCCTGCTTGGGCGCGTTTTCCAGCGCCACTTCCTGGGTGAAGCTCCCGCGCACCTCGTCATCGCGCATGACGTTGGACAAGTCGCCGATGGGATGGAACGTCGGCTCGACCCCGTCGAGGTCGAACTCGGTGATAGGCGCCAGGCTGTCGATGATGGCGTTCAGGTCGGCCGTCATGCGTGCGACCTCCTCCGCGTCAAGGCCAATGCGGGTGTATTCCGCGATGCCCCGCACATCGGCCTCGGAAAGATGCTGCGTCATGGATGAGCTCCTTTGTGCGGGACGCACGGCAATCGCGCTCGCCCCAGCCTACTGGTACATGAACCGTTCCATGATAGCAAAAGGAAGGCCGCAGAACACCGCACTCCCCGGCGGAAGCGAGGTTTTAACACGGGCGGCACCCGAGGCGCTCCAGAATCGCCTTCACTGTTTTTTCGTCCTCGATGGCGTTAATCCCGAAGCATCTCCTTCCGGCATCTTTAAGCGATGCGCCGATATGATAAGCGTTCACCCCATCCAGAATGAGAAAACGGTCGTGAAATGCGTCAGTTACATGAATCGCAAGCGCAGGATACTGAGCATTGAACTTTTCGACATCTGCCGCCGAGAGCTTATTGCCATGATTGGTTGTGTACAGACTGACGGCTACTCCCTCGCATTTCTTCGCAAGAATATTGAGCGTATCCAGGGAGACCCAGTTATCGATGAGCACGATATCGCTTTGTGCTCTTTTGACGAGTTCTATCAGAAGCTCAAACGCATCGTATATCTGGCCGTCGAAGAAAATTCTCTGCTCGGGTTCTTCACGAGGCTTCAGCAGGCCGAACACACGGGCGAACCGTTCGTCCGTACTTCTCTGGTAATCAAGCTGCCGCAACTCGATAGCGCCAATACGCTCAAGGAGCACCGCGTTCGATGCAATGAATTTCCGCATTTCTACAAAGGCGCGCATAATGCCAATGCTTACACGTACCGCAACTTCAGTCTTGAGAATGCCCGAGAGCATAGCGATACCTTGTTCGGTATAGGCATACGGCATCGTTCTTCTACCCCCGTATTTGCGTCCCGCAAAACTTGAAATGCCAAATTGGCATTTCAAGTTTCCCAGCTCAGAGGCGGTTAACTGAAATCTAAAGCCCTCTGGAAAACGCGCTTCGTTACGCTTGGCAGCCCGGTTCAGGGCGCCAGTTTCCACTTCGTACAGCATCGCCAAATCGCTATCGAGCATCACCTGCTGGCCGCGCACCTCGTATATCAGACTGCGCACATCACCGACGGCAAGACTGCGCGTCGATTCTTCGTTGCCACCTTCACCGACTCCTCTAATCTCGATTGCGTCCCCCATTTACTCGCCCCCCTCGTCAAAACTCAACAATCGCCACCGTGATTCCGTTGACCCGGAAGAGCGGCTTTAGGAACTCGGGATCTCGCAATTCCGGAAGAACCTGCTGCAGCGCGATGAACGCATCCGTGGAGGGGGTGCGCGTCCCTTCCTCCAGCGCATATATCGTGCGCTCAGAGATGGACATGCCCGTCTTCACTTTCACCTCCTCGCAAAGGCGCTGGCCCCGGCTGAAGCCCCGATTCAGACGCGCCGCCTTCAAGAGAACCCCGAAGGCGGCCCAATCGATAATCCCATCTTCTTTCATCATGTTCCAATCGTTGCACTTTTATGCAATAATGCATCATCTATTGCATTATAGTACAACTCAGCTTGACAATTACTTCTGAGTTACGGTAGTATTATCGATGTGGGAGCGAGGCGCCATGCATTTCAAAGACCGCGATCTCCGGGCCTTTTGGATTGATCCTGCTCGTTATCGCATACGTCGCGTACCCTCCCAACTGCATAAAGCGTTGTATCGAAAGCTGCAAATGATGGAGGCGGCAGAAACGTCCGGCGTTATCAGCGACCTTCGGATACCGCCCGGCAATCATCTGGAAGCACTCAAGGGCGACAGAGCGGGCCAATACAGCATTCGTGTTAACCAGCAGTGGCGTCTTTGCTTTAAGTGGACGCCACACGGAATTGGAGGAGTTGAGCTCGTTGACTATCACTGAGATTATTTCCACACCGGGAGAAATTCTCAAAGAAGAGTTCCTCATCCCGCTGGGAATCTCGCAATACAAACTGGCTGAGGCCGTCGGGAAACCGCAGTCCGCCATCTCGGACATCATTCACAACCGCCGCGCCATCACCCCCGAAATGGCGCGGCTGCTGGGAGAGGCCTTGGGAACATCGACCGAGTTCTGGCTCGCATTGCAAGCTACCTATCAGGCGAAGACCATCGATTCCGACGACCGCCCTCCTGCCACTTCCCTGGTACAGAACTAGTCGCCTACCAGCCCGCGCTCCTCGGGCGCCCGAGCCAGGGAGGCCTCGTCGATGGGCTCCCCTTCCGGGACGTAAACGGCGAGGCACGGAAAGCTGGGCTTGGCAGACATGAGGGCGCCGGGGGCGAGGCCGAAGGACTCCTCCAGGTGCGCGAGCACGTGGCGCACGTTGGCCTTGGTCATGCCAGCGCGGCGCAGGGGCGACACGACCCCGGCCTCTTCGAGGGCCTTGAAACCGGGACGGCGCTCGGGGTCGTCGGTGGCGTTGGTGCCGTCCACGATGGCCGTGAAGCCGTCGGCCGCGGCGGCCCCGCGCACCTTCTCGAAGATGAAGCGTTTGCAGCGGTAGCAGCGGTCGGCGGAGTTTTCGCAGATGTCGTCCTCGCTCAGCACGTCGGCCTCCACGACGGTGAGCGGCACGTCCAAAGCCTCGGTCACGGCCCGGGCGTCGGCCAGCTCGAAGTCGGGCTGGAAGGCCGTCCTCACCAGGTAGGCGCGCACCTCGCAGCCGGCGAGTTTCGCGGCCGCCAGCAGAAGCGACGAGTCGCAGCCCCCGGAGAAGGCCACGGCGATGCGCGGCTCGCGCGACAGGTACATCTCCAAAGGCTCGCCGAACAAGTGCTGGCCCGGACCCACGTCCTCCGTGTCCTCGGCGATGAGCGTCTCGTAGTCCGCGGCATCGCCCTGCGCCAATGCACCCGCAACTGCCGCGTCCGCGTTCGTCTCTCGCGCCTCAAACTCCGCCATCATTTTCGCCTCCCCTTTCCTAGCAACGCAAAACGGGGCGGGACGCGTGGTCGCATCCCGCCCCGTCTCTCAACAAACCCTAGCGCAGCGTAATCCCTTCGGGCAGCTCGACGTTGCGCCAGTCCTCATCATCGCCGGCCGCGCCGTCCTCTTCGGACTCTTGCACCACCGTGGGCCTTGCGGGCTCGGGGGCGCCGAAGGCCTCGCGGAACGCGTCCACGTGAGCGCGGGGCACGGCGAACACCACCCGGGGCACCGCCCCCGGGTTCGCGGTAATCCAGTCGCGGATGAGGCCGATGACCTGGTCGGCCGGGTATCCGTTGCGCCCGCAGCCGAAGGCACCCATGATGAGCGTCTGCGCACCGTTCGCGGCGGCGATACGGAAGATGGTCTCGATGCGGTCGGCGAGCGCCTTGTCGCACTCGCGCTCGGAGCGGTGATTCTCCAGGGCGTAGGCGCGAATGGGCTCGGCGATGACGAGCACGTCGGCACGGCGCGTGTCGCTCTCGCGGGAGAACAACACCTCGGGCACATAGAGGGCCCGGTCGGTGAAGAGCGACCCACGGCGGTAGTCGCGGTTCTTGTCGTAGAAGTCGCGCTTGTGGGCGCAGAGCACCGGGTAGAGGTTGCTCTCGGAGCAGAGGATCTGCTCGGGGCCGAAGGCGCCGTCCTCGTAGGCACCGCCGGGATGCGTGAATGCGCCGGGATCCACGATGAGCGTCTTGCCCTCGCCGTCGCGGTACAGGGCCTCGGGGGCGAAGGAGGTCACCACCTTGGTGACGGTCTCGGTGGCAGTGGGGGCGGCATCGCCGCCAGCCGCGCCCTCGGCGGTTTCCGCTGCCTCCTCGGCCAGCTCAGCCTCTTCCCGTGCCTCCTCGTTGCCCGCAACGGCACCGTCGGCATCGGCCCCGGCCGCCTCAGCCGCCGCCCTCGCCGCCTCCGCAGCCGCCGCGCCCCACAGAAGCGTGCGGCCCTCGCCCTCCTCGTAGATGCGGGCGCCCTCGATGGCCTCCTCGATCTCCTTTCCGAAGGCCGCCTTCATGAGCCCCGTGTGCCGGGCTGCCTCCCGCCGCCGCTGCTCGCGCACCTCATCGCGGCTGGGACGGCCCTCGCCCCGAGCACCCTCGCGGCCCCGATTGTCGCGCCGACGGCCGGCGGGGCCGCCCTGTCGCACATCTCGCTCTTCAGTCTCTGCCATGAAGGCCTCCTTCGCTGCCAACTGTTCGTAGCGCTATCTTATTCCAGCCACCGCTTCCGCGCAACGGCGCAGAGCCATCCGTGCCCCAATCGGGCCGGCCGGTACGAATATGGCAAGCCACACGGTTCTGCAGGCCGCTACCTGAGCCCCCATTGCCGCGGCCGGCCCTTCCATCACACCGCTGCCGGGAAGTAGGCCGGCGAAGAGGCGCTCCAGATGCTCTCTGACCGTGGTGCAGCCATTGCCCCTCCAAACCATACGGAAACCCCGACGCGCAAGAGCGCATAAGCAAGCGCCCCACGCTCATTACAGAACGCGAGGGGCGCTTACCGAGCATACCCGCAATGCCATCTGCTTATTGCGGCCTCTCAAGACAGGCGTGCGATCATCTGCTCGAAAATCTGATCGACCCCCTGAGCCACCAAGTCGCCGTGCACACCTGCCATGACCACGAGGAAGCGCAGAACGCAGCCTCCGATCATCGCTCCGATTGCCCCCGTGACCGCAAGCCCGTTACCGTCGCAGCGCGCCGGTTGGCCGCCACGGGCGACCTGAACCTCCCCGGCCGCGGCCTCGTCCTCCACGGGATTCATCGCCGCGTTGCCGCGTTTAGTCTCGCGAGCAAGGCCGACGATGGCCATGGCGAGGGGAAGCACAAGCCCCACGAGGACCACGCCGCCCCAGAACCACAGCGCCAGGTCGCCGAACACGAGCATATGGGCGGAGAGAGAACCCGTAAGGGCCTCAGCCCCGCCGGCCGCCCCGCCGGCCAGCATACCGCCCAGGAAAAGACCGAGCACCGCCAACTCCGCGACAACGAGCGCCACCACGCACACGTTCATCGCCTTGTGCGTGCGACGGGATGCATGCTCGCGCCCCGCCAGGGCAGCCATGACCACCTCCACAAAGGCGATACCGGTATCAAAGGCCGACACCGTAAAGAGAAGGGGAAGAAGAGACGTGTTCCACAGCGGCACGCCCGGGGCTGACATCAGCAGGATGCCCGTATAGGCGGCAACGCAAAAACCGCAGAACAGGCCCAGAACGCACAGCGCGCTCAACAGGCGTCCGCGTACCGCGCCGAAGCCCTTCCACACCTTCTGCACGAGTGCCGCCGTGGCGTCGGTCGCGCACACAGCAGCCAGGCCGAACACCACCACGGCAGCGAAGACGATCCAGGCACCGAAGGCCATCCAGGAAGTGAAGTTGGTGAAGCTCTGCCACATCATCATGCCGCGCAGCGGGTTGGTAAGCTCCGTTATCAGACACAGCAGGCCCGCCATCAGAAGAATTGTCGCACCCCACGCCGAGGCGGCTACCGTGCGGCGAGTGTTGCCGCGGTCGAGGAAGTGCAGCACCGCGGCCGTCACGAACGCGCCGGCGCCCATGCCGCCCAGGAACAGGTAGAGGGCCGGCTGCCAACCCCACACTGCTTGCAACTCTGTCATCGCTATCTCCTTCCCCCGGCCCTAGGCGAGCAGAAACGACGGATCGGTCGAGGCCTCGAGCCGTTGTGCCGCGCCATGACTTTTCCGCTCGAGGTCTTCCAGCTTGCCGTATTTGAGCGCGTCGAACATGCAGGCCTGGACGCAATGGGGCTCTTCGCTGGCCGGCACACCGCAGCCCAGGCAGCAGTCGCACTTGTCCATGCCCTCGGTCGAATATTGCGGCACGCCGAAGGGGCAGGCCTGGTAGCAGTACTTGCACCCGATGCAGCGCTCCTGATGCACCACCACGATGCCGTCGGCACGCTTCTCGATGGCACCTGCCGGGCACACGTCGCGGCAGGAGGGATTCTCGCAATGCATGCACGAGGTGGACACGTACACGCGCTTGCCGAACGAGCTTTCGTAGGGCGTGATCCGCCGGCGTCCCGTGGTGCCTTCGGGCAGGCCGTTGTAGGTGTGGCACGCCTGCACGCATTCACCGCAGTTGACGCAACGCGCCGTGTTCACTATGAACCCATATTGGGTGTCCTCGATGGCCGCTGAATCCTCGCGAGTGGCAATGACCTCGATCTCTCCTGCCTCGTCATGGGTGGCAATGACCTCGATCTCTCCCTCGTCGGCAAGGGCGCGCACGGGGCCAAACCCCGCAGCGGCAGCCGCCAACGCCGCGCCGAGCACAGCGCCGCCCTTTATGATGCTGCGCCTTGGCAGCAAGCGCTCGCTACTCATGGCAACCCCCTTCATTACGCGGCCTCAACGGCAGAGAGAATGCTCACGTTGGGGACGTTGGCGTAGGCATCGCGATTCTCACCGGTCCCCGGCGTCACCGGCGGCGTCTCACGTTCCTCAAAGCGAATGGAAACGACGTCTTGGGCGAAGTAGCTGGCGTCGGTGGCCCCCAGCCACAGCTGGTTGGCGCCTCCCATGGAATTGGCCAGAGGCTCGCCGTTCAAGTCGTAGGCGAGCACGCTGTAGTGCTGCAGCAGATAGAAGTAGGGAACCGCCACCTCGTAGCCGTCCTCGCAAGCAAAGACCACGGTGTTCACCGCATCCGATGGCTGGGCACGCTCTATGATGGAGGCGATGGTCGCGCCGAACACCTCGGCATTGGCACTCGCGCGACCGTCGACGTCGTTGCCCGCGCACGAGCAGCCCATGGTGAGTACCGCCCCGCCGTCCTCGGCCATCTCAACGAGAGTGGCCGTGTAGGCGCAGGCCACATCGCCCTCGACGGACACCGTCCACTCATCGGCGGCGGACGCCGGGGCTCCATCGGCAACAAAGCCGCCGCACAGATACTTCGAAGCTGCGGCGACGTTCCTTGCGATATAGCCGATGTCGTCCACCGCGCCCTGGGTAAACGAGAACGTGCCCATCACCTGCGGCGCACGCACCGCGGCGCATTCTCCGCACGCCACCGCCTTCTCGCAGGCGGCGTTCGCGCCGCTCGCCTCGACAGGGGCCGCCTGGGCCTCGGGGATGGCAGCGGCCGCGCACGAGACCACGAGCAGGGCCGATGATCCGACAGTGAGGGTCTTTTTCGCTACAGTATTCATGGAAATCCTCCTCGATGAGGGAGGCGGCGGGCATAGGAACCGCCTCCCGTTTGACGTGTCCTAGCGAACGTTGAACATGAACGGGATGAGCACTTCGCTTTGATGCTCCGCACCCTCGCCATCGACGCAGGTGGCCCGCATCTTCATGGTGTAGGAGCCCGGTTCAAGCTCGTCCAAATCCATCTTCCAGTACACCCAGCGGGTGTTATCGGTGTTCGGCGTGGGAACCTCCACCCACGTGGCACCGTGGTCGAGGGAGAATTCCAGCTTCGTCACCGTCTCGTCGAAGGCATGGGCATAGCCCTCCAGGTGCACCGGCTGACCCGCCGGGAAGATCTGGCCGTCCTCGGCCGTGAGCACGCCCATGTTCGGCGTGTTGATGGCCTTGCCTGTCTTCGGATAGTAGTAATCGCCGAACACGCCGTTCAGGTTGTTGTTGCCGCGGTAGAACACCGCCGTGCTCTCATCGGTCAGGGCAATTTCCGAAAGGTGGCGGGTATGCTGTCCGGCCGACAGGTCGGTGAACCAGATGGACAGCGGATATCCCTGGTCATCAGGCAGAGGCTCGCCGTTCATCTCGAACACGAGCAACGGATCGTGGTCGATGGCCACATCGGGGCGCATCTGAATGCCGTAGCCGTCAACTCCGAAAGGCGTCAGCACCGTGCCGGTCTCCTTCACGCCCAAATCGGCCAGAACCTTGTCCAGCGGAATGCCCGTCACCTCGGCTTGATAGACCAAGCCGCCGCCCACGCCGTTGATGGTGCACTGGTAAGCCTGGGTGCGCATCTCGGTACCGTACTTGTCGATCATCTCCTGAATGGACATGGTGCAGGGGTTCTCGAACTCGCCGCTGAACGTCACCGTGTAGTCGGCCAGAATGTTGTCGCTGTGCTCGACCAGCGCGTTCTTGAAGTCCTTCTGGGGCTCCACCACCACGAACATTTTGTCCTGGGGCGTCAATTCGTCCTGATTCCACTCCACCTCAACCCTTGCCTCTTCGGCGGCCAGGTCGGTGAAGCCCTCCATGACGTCGTACTTCACGTCATCCCACATGAGGTAGTCGCCGTTCTCGTCCACATAATGGCACGACATGCAGTTGCCGCCCATACCGGTGAAGGCCTCGCTGTTCATATGGGCGTGCATGGAATTCTCCAGTTCCACATCGTAGGCCATATGACAGGCGATGCAGCTGGCCCAGGGCAGCTCCTCGCTGCCGTAGGTCGAAAGGTAGTTAGGGTGCGAGCCGCCCGCCAGGCGCGTCTGCAAGGCCGATTTCAAGTCGTGGCACGAGTTGCAGCCGCGCTTATCCGCATTGAGCACGTAGGTGTTGTAGTAGGGCCATTCCGACGGGTAGCCGTAGCCGCTGCCGGTACCGCCACCGCCCGAGGCGTAGGGCGTTTTCTGAATTTGGCGGCCGTCTTCCAGTGTCTCGACGACCGGCTCAAAGGAAGCCCATTTGTCGCCTTCCACGGCTTCAAGCTCAAGCGTCTCGCCCGTGCCCGCCTCCGCGTCTGGCGCCTTTTGCTGCGCGCAGCCCGCAAACGCGAGGCCGCACACCGCCAGCGCCGCCGCGAACGCCAGGCCCGTTTTGCGAATACGGCTCGCGCGACGGCCCTTGTTGTTCATGGTGCCTTCCGACATCTCTCCTCCTTTTTTCTCCGCTTCGAGCTTGCGCTCCCGTTGGCCTAAGCTTAGGCCGTGCCCTAAGGTTCGAGTCAATGGGGAACCTCAAAGAGAATCACTTCGGATTTATCCTATTTTCAGTACTATTTCCACCTGGAAAAACACTGCCGTTTATGTTTTTGTCGAAGAAGGCAACGGGGAGTCGCGCTCTCGCTCCAAGGCGCCAGGACTTGCTGACGGGTTGTCAAACTCTGTCCCTAGGTCACGGTTTTTGCTACAATGCGCCCCATGCGGAGCCAGCCGGCGCCGCGCTTTCAGGGAAGGAACTCGGCTATGGGGAACAACGGAGTGCGCGCCGCCGAAGGCGCCGACGACGAGGGGGCCTTCCCCGAATTCGAGAGCCTGAAGGCAAGCGGTGGAAACCTCTCCATCGGGCATATGGCCGCCCTCAACTGCGTTTCAAAGAAACAGCTCCAGCACTACCAGAAGAAGGGGCTGCTCTCGCCCAGCGCCGTCAACGAAGACACCGGCTACCGCTACTACACCTTTGAGCAGTCTTTTCGCCTTGATCGCATTTTGCGATATCAATCCATGGGTTTCACGTTGGAGGAGATTGCCTTCATCCTGGAAAACGAGGACTTGCCAACGCTCATTCCCGTTTTTGAGCGGCAAATCAAGAAGCTCGACGACGAACTGGCTCGCCTGGCCGTCGCAAAGGACGCCGTGCTCATGCACCTGGAGCAGCACGCCCTGAAAAACCAGCCGGGCCCCGCCGACGAGATACGCATGGAGTGGCTGCCCGAAAAGTCCTACCTGCGTTTCGATGTGCTCGAGCATGCCCTTCCCCTTGTCGATTACTACGACAAGAACGACGCGCTGGCGTGGTACTACGTCCTGCGCCTGGTGAAGCACGATATGGTTGCCCGGAACATCCCCCTCGAGCTTTTCGGGAATGTGTGCGACCTGATTAGCGTGCCGGACCTTTTGGCACGCAATCTCGCGGTGAGCAGCGCCTGCATCTTCGTCGATGAAAGCCGTGGACTGCGCCTCGAGGAGCTGCATCACATTCCCGCCGGCTTTTACCTCACCTGCTACCATTCGGGCCTGCGGTTCGAAGACGACTCGGCGGCCGAGCCCGTGCTGCTCAAGAAAATGCTCGACTACATCGACGTCCACGGGCTGAAGATTCGGGGGGCTTATTTCTCCCAAGGCGACATCAACCGGCATATCGGCACCGAGGGCATCGACGATGTGCCCCTCAGGATGTTCATCCCCGTGACCATGGAAGAATGAGACGGCCCAAACCGGCGGGGCGCCACGGCCATTGCCTCCCTAATCCGCCCATCGTTGTCGTTGAACAACGTTGCGGCTCAGGCTGACGCGGGCGTTACGCCCACCGTCTCAGTCTCGACCCTACACGTTGAACTTGAAGTGCATCACATCGCCGTCCTGGACGACGTAGTCCTTGCCCTCTTGACGCAACTTCCCCGCGTCGCGGCAGCCCTTCTCGCCGCCCAAGGCCACGTAGTCCTCGAAGGAGGCCGTCTCGGCCTTGATGAAGCCGCGCTCGAAGTCGCTGTGGATGACGCCGGCGGCCTGGGGAGCCTTCGCGCCCACGGGGATGGTCCAGGCGCGGGTCTCGGTCTCGCCGCTCGTGAAGTAGCTCTGCAGGCCGAGCAGGTGATAGGCCTCGCGGATGAGCCGCGCCAGACCGCTGTCGGTGAGCCCCAGCGCTTCCATGTACTCCTTGGCCTCGTCCGGATCCATCTCGGCCAGCTCGGCGATGTCGGCCTCCACCTTCGCGGAAATCGGCACCGGAGTGCAGCCGTCGATCTCGGGCAGCTCGGCGTCCACGGCGTCCTCGTCCACGTTCGCGATGTAGAGCATCGGCTTCATGGTGAGCAGGTGCAGCTCGTAGATGGCCGCGACCTCGTCCTCGGTCAGCCCCAGCGTGCGGGCGCGATGGCCCTCGTTCAGGCCGGCGAGCACCTTGTGCGCCGCCTCCAGCTTCGCCGCGCCGGCCTTATCGCGCTTGGCCTCCTTTTCCAGACGCGGGATGGCCTTCTCAACCGTGGCGATGTCGGCCAGGATGAGCTCGGTCTTGATGGTGTCCACATCGGAGAGCGGGTCCACCTTGCCAGCCACGTGGGTCACATCCGGATCGCCGAAGAAGCGCACCACTTCCGCGATGGCGTCGGTCTCGCGGATGTTCGCGAGGAACTGGTTGCCGAGGCCCTCCCCCTGGCTCGCTCCGGCCACGAGGCCCGCGATATCGACGAACTCCACCGTGGCGGGCACGATCTTCGCCGGATGGTCGATCTCGGCCAGCGCCTGCAGACGGTCGTCGGGCACCGGCACGATGCCCACGTTGGGCTCGATGGTGGCGAACGGGTAATTGGCGGCCAGACCGCCCTTGTTGGTCATCGCCGTGAACAGCGTGGACTTGCCGACATTCGGCAGCCCCACGATACCGATTGAGAGAGCCATGAAAATCCTTCGATCTAACTAATGTTTCAGTAGTTGACTATCCTACCGCAAAACAACGAAGAGCGCCCACAAGGACGCCCTTCGCCATGGAAATCTCGTTGACCAGCGCGGTTTACATGGAAAAGAAGCCGAACTGGGCGGCCACGTAGGCCACCAGAATGATGATCACGAGCACCGGCGCGATGTACTTGATCATGATCGTCCAGGCACCGGCGGCCGAAAACTTCGAGGAGACGCGCACCTCGTCGATGATGGTCTTGGGCTTCACGATCCAGCCGACGAACACGCAGGTGAGCAGCGCCACGATGGGCATGAGCACCGAGTTGGAGATGAAGTCGGCGAAATCGAGGATCGAGGAACCGGCCCCGAGGGGCTCGATGAACGACAGCCCGTTGTAGCCCGCATTGATGATAGCGCCGGCGATGACCACGAAGGCGATGACGATGCCGAGGGCCTTGGCGCGCGTGCACTGAAGGCCATCGTGCACAATGGAGACGAGCGTCTCCACGAGCGAGATGGCACTCGTCAGCGCGGCGAACAGCACCAGCAGGAAGAACAAAAAGCCGATGATGGTGGCCATGCCGCCCATGTCGACGAACACCGTCGGCAGCGTCACGAACATGAGCGAGGGACCCGCCTTGGCGGCCACCGCGTCGCCGGAGCCCATGGCCACGAAGGCCGCAGACACGATGAGCAGGCCGGCGATGAAGGAGACGCCCAAATCGAAGCCGCCGATACGCACGACCGATGAGGTGAGGCTATCCTGCTTGCGCATGTAGGAGCCGTAGGTGATCATGATGCCCATGGCCAGTGACAGGCTGTAGAACATCTGCCCCAACGCGCCGATCACGAGCTCCGGCGAGAACTTGCTGAAGTCCGGCGTGAGGTAGTACAGCGCGCCCTCCACGGCACCCGGCATGGTGAGCGTGTAAATGGCGATGGCGACGGCCATGATGATGAGCGCGGGCATCATGAACAGGTTCGCCTTCTCGATCCCGCCCTTCACGCCCAGGCCCACGATGACGAACACGATGGCCATGAACACGAGCATCCAAAGGTAGCTCTCGGCGTTGGAGGTGATGAAGCCGGTGAAGAAGTCGCCGCCATCAGCGAGGGCGGCCGGGCCGTTCACCAGGTAGGCCGCCGTGTACTTTGTCACCCAGCCGCCGATGATGCAGTAGTAGGGCGTGATGATGAAGGGCACGGCCGAAGCCAGGATGCCGATGAAGGCATACTTCTTACCGAAGGCCTTGAAGGCGCCGATAGCGGACTGGCCCGTCTTGCGGCCAAGCGCCGTCTCCAGCAACAGGAGCGACACGCCGAAGGTGAACACCAGAACCACGTAGGTGAGCAGGAAGGTGCCCCCGCCGTACTTCGCCGCCAGATAGGGGAAGCGCCACATGTTCCCCAGGCCCACCGCCGAGGCGGCCGCGGCCAAAATAAACGCCCACTTCCCCGACCAGGAAGCGCGCTGCTTCTTAATCTCTCCTGCCATAGTCTTCCTTTCCCATTTCCAAGGCGCCCGCGCGCCCTCGCCTAGCTTTAAGGAACGGGCGGCTGCATCGCGCACGGTGCAGCCGCCCGTTGAAACTGTGTGATTATAGCGTGAAATTGACCTGAACACCCCGTGTTTCCGAGAAACGGAGAGCGCGGGGCGCTGGGGGCGAGGGTGCGGGGTACTACTCGAACAGCTTCACCGCGCGCTCAAGCTGGCTCACGATTTCGATATGCTGGGGGCAGACGCTCTCGCAGGCGCCGCACTGGACGCAGGCGCTCGCCTTGCCGTCGCCGGTGTTCCAATCGTAGTTCTCCTGGGCACGGTAGGCATCGCCCATCTGGTCGTAGATGTTGAGCGACTGCATGATGGTGTTGATGTGCACGCCCTCGGGGCAGCCCTTCACGCAGTAGCGGCAATCGGTGCACGGCACGCCCGGCAATGCGGCCAGGGTGTCGCGCGCCGCCTCGATCACCTCGTACTCGGCCGGCGTCAGCGGCACCCCATCGCGCATGATGGCGGCGTTCTCGGCCACCATCTCGGGCGTGTTCATGCCCGAGAGCACCGCAATCACGTTCGGCAGCGACCCGGCGAAGCGCAGCGCCCAGGAGGCCAAGGGCGCGCCCGGCTCGGCCGCGCGCAGGATGTCGGCCACGGCATCGGGCAGCTTCACGAGCGTGCCGCCCTTCACCGGCTCCATGATGACCACGGGCAGCCCGCGTTCTTGGCACACCTCAAAGCAGCGGCGCGACTGGATGATGGGGCTCTCCCAATCGATGTAGTTGATCTGCAGCTGGACGAAATCCACCTCAGGGTGGGCATCGAGCACCTTCTCGAGCTCCTCGGCGTTGTCGTGGATGGAGAAGCCGAACTTCCTGATCTTGCCCTCCGCCTTCTTCTCGGCGCAAAAGTCCCACAGGCCGTACTCCTCGAAGCCCGGCGTGAGCGACTCGCCCAAGTTGTGCAGCAGGTAGTAGTCGAAGTAGTCGATGCCGCACTCACGCAACGACTTGTCGAACATGGCCCGCGCGTGCTCCGCGTTTTCGGCCAGCCAGGCCGGCAGCTTGGTGGCAATGGTGAACGAGTCGCGGGGGTAGCGCTCGACCAGCGCCTTTTTCAGCGCCCACTCGGACTTGCCGCCGTGGTAGCCGCGCGCCGAGTCGAAGTAGGTGAAGCCGGCATCCATGAAGATGTCCACCAGCTCGCAGCATTTATCGATATCGATGGACGTCGGATCGTCCGCGTCCTTAAGCGGCAGCCGCATGAACCCGAACCCGAGCGGAGCCAACTTCCCTGCAGTCTCCATGGCACTCCCCTTTTCTTGTGCGCACGCGCAAAAATTACCGATGCGCTTATCATAGCAGGTTAGTACCCTACCGACCAGAAGATGAGGCCGCGGGCGGGGGCGTTCTCGCCGGCGGCTTGGCGGTCGCGGGCGGCGAGGACGTCGGCGACCCAGTCGGCATCGCGCTGGCCGCGGCCCACCGTGACGAGCGTGCCCACGATGGTGCGCACCATGGAATGGAGGAAGGCGTTGCCGCGCACGGTGATGACGCGGTGCGGCTCCCCCAGAATCTCCTCGGAGGCGATGGAGATCTCCTCCACATTGCGGCAGGTCGGCTTGCCGACGGCCGAAGCGGCCATGCAAAAGCTCTTGAAGTCGTGCTCGCCGATGAGGTGCGCGGCGCCCCGTTCCATGGCGGCGATGTCCAAGTTCGGGCCCACGTACCAGGCAGTGCGATCGGTGAACACCGGCGGAGTGTCGCCGGTGGCGAGGAAGTACTTGTATTCGCGCCACCGGGCGTCGAAGCGGGCCGAGAAGCCCCGCGGCCGCTCCTCCACCGCGCGCACCACGATGCCCTCGCAGGTCAGCGCGTTCAGCGAGCGCCGAAGGTTGTAGGGCGTGCGGTCGCGCAGCTCGCACCCATCGATGTCGAAGGAGACCACCTGCCCGCGGGCGTGCACGCCGGCATCGGTGCGCCCGGCGCAGACCACATCCACCGGTCGGCGGAACAGCAGCGACAGCGCCTGTTCCAACTCCCCTTGCACGGTGAGCTGCCCCGGCTGCTTCGCGAACCCCGCGAACGGCGCCCCGTCGTAGGCCACCGTCGCCGAGAACGTGAGCTCCCGCGCGCACTCGGCCGCCCGCTCTTCCAAACTCGGTCGCGAGATCTCCATCAGGCAATCATCGCTTCTGGCCCGAAGAGGTCGCGGATCTCGGCCTTCAGCACCGTGGACTGGGCGTCCACCGACACCGGCAGCTCCGCGCGGAACTTGCGCCCGTCGGCCTGCTGCACGAGCAGCACCACGCCGTCGCGGCCCGGGTACGAGCTCAGGATGCGGCTCAGATGCGCCGAACGGTTCTGGTCGAAGGAGCGCGAGGGCACCCGCAGCTCCAGATGACTCGGCCGCGCGTCCTCCTCGTTAAGCTCCAGCGCCTCCAGCTCGAAGGCCATGATCTGGTTGCCGCGGTCGCCGCTCTCGAACTTGCCCTTGATCTTCGCGATGACGTCCTCCTGGATGACCTCGGCGAAGTCGTCGTACTTGAAGCAGATGCACTCGCAGGAACCCGTCGTGTCCTCCAGGGTGAAGGTAGCGTATTTCTTCTGCGCTTTGGTCATCTTCACGACTACGTTCGAGATCATGCCCACGAACACGCCATTTCTGATCTCCTTGGTCTGCTCAGAGAGCATGCCCATGTCGTAGCGGGACATACGGCGCAGCGTGCCCTCGAAGGGGGCCAGCGGGTGCTCGCTCACGTAGATCTTCATGATCTCCTTCTCGTAGGCGAGCTTGGTGCGCTTGTCCCATTCCACGCCGTCGGGGGCGGGCACCTCCTCTTGGAAGCCGGAATCGGGCTCGTCGGCGAACAGGTCGAACATGGACACCTGACCGGCATCGCGGTCCTTCTGACGCTTGGCTGCGCCCTCGAGCAGCGGCGTCTCCTCCACGAAGTACATGAGCTGCTTGCGGGTGTAGCCGGTGGAGTCGAAGGCGCCGCCCTTGATAAGGGCCTCGAGCGTCTTGCGGTTGTAGCACTTCGCGTCGAGCCGGTTCACGAAATCGTGCAGCGAGGTGAACGGACCGTTGGCCTCGCGCTCGGCGATGATCTCGTCGGCGACGTTCTTGCCCACGCCGCGCACGCCCACCAAACCGAAGCGGATGCCGCCCTCGACCGGGGTGAACTCCGCGCGGGAGGCGTTGATGTCCGGCGGCAGCACCGGCGTGCCGTTCTTGTTGCAGCTGGCGATATAGCGGATAAGGCGGTCGGTGTTGCCCATGTAGCTGGTGAGCACGGCGGCCATGAAGTCGTTCGGATAGTGCGCCTTCAGGTAGGCCGTGCGCATCACAAGGATGGCGTAGGCCGCTGAGTGCGACTTGTTGAAGGCGTACTTCGCGAACTTCTCGGCATCCTCCCATATCTGTTGGGCGACTTCCAGGGCGTAGCCGTTCTCGACCGCACCAGCATCCCAGTCGGCCTGCAACTGGCGCATGATATCGAGTTTCTTCTTGCCCATGGCCTTGCGCAACTTGTCGGACTTGCCGGCGGAGAAACCGGACATGACCATGGATATCTGCATGATCTGCTCTTGGTAGACCATGGTGCCGTGGGTCTCTTCCAGAATGGGGCGCAGGCGGTCGTCGTAGTAGTGTACGGCGGTCGGGTTCTTTGCAGCGGCCACGTAGTCCTCCACCATGCCGGACTCCAGCGGGCCCGGGCGGTTCAGGGCGATGGAGGCGACGACGTCGGAGAACTGCTTGGGAGGCAGGCGCTTGAACAGGCTCACGTACAGGGCGCCCTCCACCTGGAACAGGCCGTCCATATTGCCGGACTGCATGAGGCGGAAGGCCTTCTCGTCGTCGGTGGGGATTTCCTCCGGCACGATTTTCACGCCCGTGCGCTCCTCGATGTTGCGGCAGGCGATGGAGAGCACGTCCAAGGTGCGCAGGCCCAGAAAGTCCATCTTGAGCAGGCCCAGATCCGGCGTGTAGTGGCCGTCGTACTGGGTGATGATGCCGCCGCCCTTGGTGTCGCGCTTCATGGGCACGTGATCGCTCATGGGGTCGCGGCAGATGATGGTGGCGCAGGCGTGCACGCCCTCGCCGCGCACATGGCCCTCGATGGACTTCGCGGCGTCGATGATGCGCTTGACGTCCTCTTCGGTGTCGTAGGCCTTCTTCAAGTCGGGGTTCGTGTCCAGCGCCTTGTCGATGGTGATGCCCAGCTCGTCGCCGATCATCTTGCAGATGCGGTCGCCCACGCCGTAGGGGTAGTCCAGCACGCGGGCCGAGTCGCGCACGGCGTTCTTGGCCTGCAGCGTGCCGAAGGTGATCACCTGGGAGACGTGGTCCTCGCCGTAGACGTCCTTGATGTGGTTGATGACCTCTTCGCGGCGGCCCTGCTCGAAGTCGACGTCGATATCGGGCATCTCCACGCGCTCGGGCGAGAGGAATCGCTCGAACATGAGGCCGTTGGGCATAGGGTCAAGGTCGGTGATGCCCATGGCGTAGGCCACGATGGCGCCGGCGGCCGAGCCGCGGCCCGGGCCCACGCCGATGCCCTGGCTGCGCGCCCATTCGATGTACTCCTGCACGATGAGGAAGTAGGCCGGGAAGCCCTGCTGGATGATGATGCCCATCTCGTAGTCGGCCTGCTTTTGCTCGCGCTCGGGCACCGGGGTGCCGTAGCGCTTTTCCAGGCCCTCCTGCACGCGCTTGCGGAACCACGATTCCTCGGTCTCGCCCTCGGGCAGGGGGAACTTCGGCAGAATGGGCTCGCGTTCCAGGGTGACGTCGCACTTCGCCGCCACTTCCACCGTGTTGTCGCAGGCCTCGGGGAAGTCCTTCATGGCCTCGCGCATTTCCTCTTCGGTCTTCATGTAGAACTGGTCGTTCTCGAACTTCATGCGGTTCGTCTGGTTGACCGTGGAACCGGTGCCGATGCACAGCATGATGTCCTGGGCCTCGGCGTCTTCCTTCAGCAGGTAGTGGAAGTCGTTGGTGGCGATGGTCTTGAGCCCCGCGGCCTTCGCCACGCGGGTGAGCTCGTGGTTCAGCTCGGTCTGGGTGAAGCCGGCGTCGGTGCGGATGCCCTGGTTCTGCAGCTCGATGTAGAAGTCGCCCTCATCGAAGCAGCTGGCGAACTTACGGGCCCATTCCACGGCATCGTCGAAGCGGCGCTCGTCGAGCAGCTTTGGGATGACGCCGGCAATGCAGGCCGACGAGCCGATGATGCCGTGGCCGTACTTCTGCAGCATGGAGAAGGTGGTGCGCGGCTTGTAGTAGAAGTTGTCCACGTGGGACTCGCTGACGAGTTTCAGCAGGTTGTGGTAGCCCTCGTTGTTCTTCGCCAGAAGCAGCAGGTGGTACAACTTCGGCTTCACGTCCTTGCGCAGCGACTCGTCGGGGGTGAAGTACACCTCGCAGCCGAAGATGGGCTTCACGCGCTTGCCCGTCTCCTTCTCAATGGCGTCGCAGGCGTCGGAGAGCTCCACCATGCCGGACATGACGCCGTGGTCGGTGACAGCCACCGCCGGCATGTCCAGCTCAGCGGCGCGGCGCACCATGTCCTTGATATGGGTGAGCCCATCGAGCAGCGAGTATTCCGTATGGTTGTGCAAATGGACAAATGCCATCGTCAGCCCCTTCAATAAGGTCGGCGGCGCACGGGTTTCAATTATGGTGTGGTTATGCGCGCTGTGTCGTGTCATGCTGAGTCGAAAGCGCGCGGCAGACGCGAGCCCAGCTCGCCGCGCCGCTCCCCTTCCGACCGCTCTTCCGTTCCGTCATTTTCTCGGCTGCCATGATACCAGCCTGTCGCCCCACGGTGTGCGAACAAACAGTGAGTTTTGCATGGAATGCCCCTCACGCGGAGAGCGCAGAGAGCCGAAGCGGTTTTTTAGGCGTAACTCGCACGACGCAAGATCCTCCGATCTATGAAAACCATTTGCCCTCGAAGAATTTGGCATAAATTGCGATTGTTAGCTCTGTGAGGATGCAGAACCTCCTGCCAAACGATCTGCAGCCATCGCACATCTCTCTAGATATTCGTTAGGCGTTAACTCCAGAGAGACCTCCCTTGTCTTGAGCGGTCTATCTCGCCCCCAACTCCGCCAACATGCTAACAAACGCAATTTTCGCTGAAAAAGACGACATCGATTGCACCAGAGAAACCTACAGCAAGTGCTCCCAGGTCTTCAAGGTTTGAATGCGGCAGAAGTCGATGAAGGGGGTGAGCTCGCCTTCCTGATGGAAGGCGTCCAGGGCGCCGAAATAGGCCAGGCGGTCGTCAGCGCTGATGGTGCAGGGAGCGCCGTTCAGCTTCAGGAGGACGTAGTTCATGAGCAGCCTCGCCGTGTGTCCGTTGCCATCGGCGAAGAGGTGGCCACAATAGGTTAGGCCTCCTCGAGGTAATCGGAGAGACGGGGGCGCTCGCCGGGGCGCTTACGCAGCCATCGCTTTCCTCAGCAAATCAGAACTCGATCTCGCCGTAGTCGAGGCCGTGCGTATCTCGCATCCATTGGAAGAACTCGTCGCAGTCCATGACGGGAACGAGGCCCTGGGGGAAATCGGGCTGATTGCGTGTGATGAGGGCATCGGCTCTAAGCGCCAGGGCGATTTCGTAAAGGAGGTAGTCCTCTGGGTCGTGCCACGAGGCGGCGAGCATCAGGTCGACTTCCCTCTCGCTCGCTGCGAACACGTTGACGAAGGTGCGCAGGCCCCGCAGTTGCCCCATGACGGCATCCATCTCGCTCGCTCGTCCTCCGTTGGAAAGAATGTACACAAGATCGGTCACCTGAGACGAAGAGATCCACAGCTCGAACTCCCCCACCCGACCGCCGATCATCAGCAGCCGCGCCTTCTCGTAGTACGGCTCGCGTTCATTCAGGAAGTCCACAACCACGTTGGTGTCGAGAAGTAGCTTGGCTTGGGCCATGTCACACCAGCCCCTTGGCGGCGAGACGGTCAAGCTTGATCTCGGCCTTCGTCATATCGTCGAACCGTGTTGAGCGCTTGCGCGAGAGGCTGTCGACAAAGCGCGCCGCCGATGCCCACCGCTCGTCCGCAGACGTATCGCCATCTTGCAAAAGGAAGTCGGCGCTCCCCTCCTCGATCAGCCGGTCGAACAAGAGGTTCACCGCCTGAGAGGCGTTCATTCCATCTCGCTTGAGCACACGAAGCCCCTGCAGCTTCTTCCGCTCCGGCATCCGCCCCGTCACCATCGCATCGGTCACAATGACCCCCTTTCCCGATGTACAACATTTTGAGTACAACCTTTGAGAAAGTCAAGACTACTGCTTATCGCTCGTTCAGTCGACGAACTACCTCGAAATTGCATGAAATCTCGAGTTGTTAGCGTCTCGGGGGTGTACCTGAACGGTGAGCTCGGAGCTATCTCTTGGGAGCAAGATCTTGACCTGGTGTTTTGCGAGAGCGTTTGACGCGCATCTTCCCGATCTTCTCGCGCAGTGGCCCTAGACGCTAACAGCTCGAGATTTCATGCAAAAACGGGGGTGTTCGTTGACTGAGGGAGGCGGCCGTTGGGAAAGCCTCGAAAAATTCCCACTCGCTCGAGCGTAGGGAAATGCCGTTGAGCATGAAACGAAGTCGATTTCGTACGTTGAGCATGAAGCGAAGTCGGTTTCGTAGTTAAACGACGAGAGGCGCCCGGGGTGGGCGCCTCTCGAAACAGGCTCAAAATTTGGGGCTGCGCGTGTCGCGGCTCCCTTTCTTGGCTCGGCTGGGCCTTACGCGGCCTGGCCTACGTGCGCAAGCTGGGCCTCGCACCACTCGAGCTTCTTCTGATGGGTCATCAGCGTCGCCTGATCCTGGGGATCGTTCTTCTGCTCCAGCTCGGCGATGGCGCTCTTGCACTCGGCGGCCTCGGCGCGCACGGCCTCGGCGTCGATGTCCTCAACGGCCGTACCGAAGCGGGCCAGCACCGTCACCTTGTCGTCGAGCACGGAGGTGGCGCCGCCCATCACGAGGAACTCGCGCTTCTCGTTCTCGCCGATGGTCAGCGTCACAACGCCGCCCTCGCGGTTCAGCGACACCGTCAGCTCATGCCCGGGCAGCACGCCGAAGTAGCCGTCGGTGCCCGGGATGTTGGCATAGGTGATCTCGCCCTGGAACAGGGCCTTGTCGGGAAGAGCCACAATGCAGCCCATGGAGGCCATTAGTTACCTTCCTTCTGCATGGCGTCGTAGGCCTCGTAGACCTGCTCGATGGCGCCCTTGTTCACGAAGCACTGCTCCGGGATGTGGTCGCACTTGCCATCGAGGATCTCCTTGAAGGAGCGCACGGTGTCCTCGACCTTGACGTACACGCCGGGCAGGCCCGTGAAGACCTCGGCCACGTGGAACGGCTGGCCCAGGAACTTCTGCACCTTACGGGCGCGGTTCACGGTCAGCTTCTGGTCCTCGGACAGCTCGTCCATGCCCAGAATGGCGATGATGTCCTGCAGATCCTTGTACTGCTGCAGGATCTGCTGCACGCCCATGGCCACGTCGTAGTGCTCCTGACCGACGATCTCGGGATCCAGCGCGCGGGAGGTGGACTCCAGCGGATCCACGGCCGGGTAGATGCCCAGCTCGGCGATGGAACGGGACAGAACGGTCTTGGCGTCCAGGTGGGTGAACGTCGTGGCCGGGGCCGGGTCGGTCAGGTCGTCAGCGGGCACGTACACGGCCTGCACGGACGTGATGGAACCGGTCTGCGTGGAGCAGATGCGCTCCTGCAGATCGCCCATCTCGGTGGCCAGCGTCGGCTGGTAGCCCACAGCGGAGGGCATACGGCCGAGCAGTGCGGACACCTCGGAACCGGCCTGGGTGAAGCGGAAGATGTTGTCGATGAACAACAGCACGTCCTGGCCCTGGTCGCGGAAGTACTCGGCTTCGGTAAGTCCCGCGAGGCCCACGCGCAGACGGGCTCCCGGAGGCTCGTTCATCTGACCGTAGACCAGGCAGGTCTTCTCGATAACGCCGGAGTCGGTCATCTCGAGGTAGAGGTCGGTACCCTCGCGGGTACGCTCGCCCACGCCGGTGAACACGGAGGTGCCGCCATGCTCCTGAGCCAGGTTGTTGATGAGCTCCTGAATGCAGACGGTCTTGCCCACGCCAGCGCCGCCGAACAGACCGGTCTTTCCGCCCTTGACGTAGGGCTCAATGAGGTCGACGACCTTGATGCCGGTCTCGAAGGTCTCGGTGGTAGTCACCAGGGTGTCGAACGGCGGGGCCGGATGGTGAATCGGGCGCCACTCGACGTCTTCGGGCATGGGCTTGCCGTCAACGGGCTCGCCCAGCACGTTCCAAATACGGCCCAGGGTCGCCTTGCCCACGGGCATCATGATGGGGGAACCGGTGTCGGTTGCCTCCAAGCCGCGCACCATGCCGTCGGTGGACGTCATAGCGACGGTACGGACGATGTCACCGGGCAGGTGCGTCTGCACCTCAAGCACGGTGGACACTTCACCCGTTGGGGTTTGTGCCTTCACGGTAAGGGCGTTGTAGATAGCCGGCATGGCGTCTGCCGGGAACTCCACATCCACAACGGCGCCGACGATTCGGACGATGCGTCCGATGGCGCCTCCCTTGGCCGCTTCAGTAGAAGTGTTATCAGCCATTTAATCCTCCAAAGCTGCGGCACCGCCGACGATCTCGGTGATCTCCGTGGTAATGGCGCCCTGGCGCACCGTGTTGTAAATGCGCTCCAGGGTGGAGACCATCTCGTTCGCGTTGTCGGTAGCCGATTTCATCGCGTTGCGGCGAGCGCCTTGTTCGCCCGCTGCGGAATCGAGCATCGCGTAGTAGAACGCGTTGTTCAGGTAGGCGTTCATCATGTAGGACATGACCGACTCCGTGCTCGGCTCGAAGTCGATGTCGCCCGGGATGGCGGAATCGTCCCGTTCGCGGAAGGACTTGAAAATGTCCTCCTCCTTGGCCTTAAGACCCAGAAGATCCGCGTAGGACTCCTCCTTCACCGGCAGCACCTGCTGCTCGACCAAGGTCTGCTCGGCGGCGTTCTTCGCGTGGTTGTACACGATGAACACCTCATCGAGCTTGCCCTCGGCGTAAGCCTGCATCACATAGCCGGACAGCTCGGCCGCCTGAGCGAACTCGGGGTCGGCCGAATATCCCGCGAAGGAGAACACCGGCTCGATGCCTCGGTAGGTGAAGTACCCGATGGCCTTCTTGCCACAGGCAGCCACCTCCACCTCGGCACCTTCCCGCTGCTTTTCCTTCGAGAGCTTCTCCACATAGCGAAGCACGTTGGTATTGAAGCCGCCGGCGAGACCCCGGTCGGAGGTGACGGCTACGATGAGCACCCGCTTCACCTCGTCGTGGACCTGCAGCAGCGGCTCGTTATCCAAGTGAGCGTACTTTGCCGTGCTGATGAGCATGTCTGAGATGGCGACCGCCCAAGGGAGCGCGCTCTCCACGCGCTCGGAAGCACGGCGAATCTTAGCAGCCGCAACCATTTCCATGGTGCGCGTGATCTGCTTCGTCGAGGTGACGGATTTGATTCGCCGTTCGATGTCGTGTAGGTTGGGCATGGTCTACCTACCTTACGCTGCGGCGTCGAAGGACTGCTTGAAGGCGGCGATGGCCTCCTTCAGAGCGACCTTGGTCTCGTCGCTGAGCTTCTTCTCCGTGTTGATCGTCTGCAGGATCTCCGGCTTGGAGGCGCGCAGCGACGCGAGCAGCTCGGTGCGGAAGCGAACCACGGACGTGAGCGGCAGATCGTCGAGGAAGCCCTCGTTGCCGGCGAAGATGGCAATGACCTGCTCGGCCACGGGCATCGGCATGTAACGACCCTGCTTCAGAAGCTCGGTCATGTGCGAACCGCGGGTCAGCTGGTCCTGGGTGGCCTTGTCCAGATCGCTGCCGAACTGGGTGAAGGCCTGCAGCTCGCGGTAGCTGGCGAGGTCCAGACGCAGAGAGCCGGCCACCTGCTTCATGGCCTTGATCTGCGCGGAGCCGCCCACGCGGGACACCGAGATGCCCACGTCGACTGCCGGGCGCTGGCCCTGGAAGAACAGGTCGGTCTGCAGGAAGATCTGACCGTCGGTAATGGAGATCACGTTGGTCGGAATGTAGGCGGACACGTCGCCGGCCTGGGTCTCGATGATCGGCAGAGCCGTCATGGAGCCGCCGCCGTTCTCGTCGGACATCTTGACCGCGCGCTCCAGCAGGCGGGAGTGCAGATAGAACACGTCGCCCGGGTA
>CABSMC010000018.1 GCA_902478715.1 uncultured Adlercreutzia sp. | reverse complement strand
CTACACTAGATCGCTCGTCGGCAGCGTCAGATGTGTATAAGAGACAGCTTCCACTCCTCTTTGGTAGAGCCGTCGTCCAGAAAGACGTCGATATGCGGAATGGTGTTAAAAGCGATGCGGTGGGCGAAAGCGGAGATTTCCAACTCGTCCTCGGGAGTGCCGTCCAGGAAGGCGCGGGTCTGGTCGTACAGCTCGGCCATGGCCGGCGCGCCGGCACCGGAAGCGGCCTGGTAGGTGGACACCACGACGCGCTTGATGGGAGAGAGGTCGTAAAGCGGCTTCAGCGCGACGACCATCTGGATGGTGGAGCAGTTCGGGTTCGCGATGACGCCGGAATGCCAGGTCACGTCCTGGGGGTTCACCTCGGGCACCACCAGCGGCACGTCCTCATCCATGCGGAAGGCGCTGGAGTTGTCGATCATGACGGCGCCGGCAGCGGTGACCGCCTCGCGCATCTCCTTGGACACGGAGGCGCCGGCCGAGAACAGCGCGATGTCGACGCCCTCGAAGGACTCCTGCGTCATCTCCTGCACGGTAAGCTCGCCGGCCGGCACGAGTCCGCACCCCTCGAAGGGCACCTTCTTGCCAGCCGAGCGCGCGCTCGCAAGAGCGCGAACCTCACTCGCCGGGAAGTCCACGTCATGCAGCACGCGCAGAAACTCCTGTCCCACCGCACCCGTCGCTCCCGCTACGGCCACCACAGGATTTGCCGGCATTTCCTTCGTCCAGGTCATTTAGCGTCCTTTCTTCATTTTGGCGGCGATCTCTTCCGCTGAAAGCTGGGTTTCCACAAACACGTCGTCGGAATCGAGCCCGAAGGCGGTGTGCAGGCACTGGACGGCCTGTACTGCCTGGGCCGCGTCCACGATCATGGACAGGCGGATGGGCGAGGTGGAGATGGCCACGATGTTGATGTTGTTGTCGCCCAAGGTTTGGAACGTGCGCGAGGCCACGCCCGGGGAGGACTTCATGCCCGTGCCCACCAGCGACACCTTCGCGATGTCCTCGTCGACGATGAACTCGCGGGCGCCGATCTCGGGCACGATGCGCTCCATGGTCTCCTTGGCGCGGGGCAGATCGGCCCCAGGAGTCGTGAAGGAGATGTCGGTGAAGCCGGCCTCGGACACATTCTGGATGATCATGTCCAAGTTTACGTTGGCAGCGGCCAGCGCCCCGAACACGCGGGCGGCCACGTTCGGCGCGTCGGGCACCTGGCGGATGGTCACCTTCACTTCCGACGTGTCGCTGGCGATGCCGGTGATGACGGCTTCTTCCATTTCGTACTCCTCCTTGACATAGGTTCCCTCGGCCTCCGAGAACGCGGAGCGGGAATGGATGACCACTTTCCACTTGCGGGCGAACTCCACCGCGCGGCTCTGCAGCACGCCCGAGCCGGCGCTGGAGAGCTCCAGCATGTCGTCGTAGCAGATGGAATCGAGCTTGCGGGCCCGGGGCGCGATGCGCGGGTCGGTGGTGTAGACGCCGTCCACATCGGAGTAGATCTCGCAGACGTCGGCATTAATGCCCCAGGCGATGGCCACCGCCGTCGTATCCGACCCGCCGCGACCGAGCGTGGTGATGTCGCCGTTGGCGTCGATGCCCTGGAAACCGGCGACCACGGGAATGGCGCCGTCGTCCAGCGCGTCTAAGATGCGCTCGTTGTGCACCTTCACGATGCGCGCCTTATTGTGCGTGCCGTTGGTCTCGATGCCCGCCTGGCGTCCGGTGAAGCTGATGGACTTGTAGCCCAGAGCCTCGATGGCCATGGCCAGAAGCGTCATGGAAACCTGCTCGCCGGTGGACAGCAGCCGATCCAGCTCGCGGGCCGGCGGCGCCGTCGTGATGGCGGAGGCGAGCCCCATGAGCTCGTCGGTGGTCTTGCCCATGGCAGACACCACGGCCACCACCTCGTCCCCGCGCTGGCGCATGCCTACCAGGCGCTTGGCGACGTTTTTGATGCGCTCGGGGGAGGCAACCGACGTGCCCCCGAATTTCGCGACGATCAGAGCCATTGCGCTTGCTCTCCTTCGATACGGAACTAGTCGAAAATGCAAGTGGGCACCACTATAGCAAAGTTGCAAGGTCAATGAGGGCGAGCGCAGCCCGTACGGGCGCATCTTCGGTCGGAATGCCATCAGCGGCCACGGGCGGCGAGCGGCCATCCGGCCCCGGGGATGCCAAGCACCCCGCCGAGGCACCCCCGGCCACCCCGCCAGGTGACGCCGTCCGTCCCGCCAAAGGAGCACCGTCTGCTCCGTCTACCTAGTATGTCGGTTTTCCGACGGACGACACCCACCGTCCGCTGGCGGCCGCACCATTGTTTATGATGGCCTGTGTACCTATCATGATCGCTTTGCATTCAACATCGGGCAACGCCATCGGAGAGGAGAAGCCATGCCGGCCATCATCACGCACGACCTGTTCGGGAAAGACGTGTACGGCGAGACCTTCGATACCATCGGAGGTTCCCGCGATGCGGCCGAGGCCTTCCTTTTGGGCAACCAGGGCCCCGATCCTTTGTTCTTCGTCGCGCCCGATCCGCGCTACCGCCGTGTGGGAAAGCTGGCCTCGACGCTGCATCGGGCGCGCCCGGCGGAATTCCTCGTGGCCCTGAAGAGCGCTGTGCGCGAGCTGCCGGCGCAGGAGCGCTCCATCGGACGCGCCTACGCGCTGGGCTACGTATGCCATTACCTGCTGGACAGCATGGTGCATCCGCTCATCATTAGCCAGGTCGATGCCTTGTGCGGCGCTGGCGTGGAAGGCCTTACGGCCGAGGACGCCCACGAGGTGCACGCCGTTATCGAGACCGAGCTGGACGAGCTTGTGCTGACGGCCAAGCGCGGCGAGACCGTGGCCACCTACCACCCCGCCACCTCGGTGTTGCGCGGACGCGACAGCATGTTGGATACCGTGGGCCGCCTGTACGCCGGAGCCGTCGACGACGCCTTCGGCCTCACGATGCCCAAAACCATGTTCAAAAGCGCCGTGCGAGCCGAGCGCGCGGCCCAGCGGGCCCTCTACTCCCCCACCGGCGCCAAGCGCGCCGTGCTTTCCGCTGCCGAGCGCCTCGTGCGCCCCCACGCCATGACCGGGGCCATGAGCCACCGGGCCGCCGAGCGCGCCACTTCCGCCTTCGCCAACGGCGAGCGCGCTCCCTGGCGCCATCCGGCCACCGAGGCCGTCAGCCGCGCCAGCTTCTGGGATCTGTACGACCAGGCGCGCGCAGGCGCCCTGAGCGCCATTAAAGTCATGGACGCCGACGACTTCGATCTGGCCGCTTCCCACCGCCTCACCGCCGATGTGAACTTCTACGGCGAGCCCGTGGTGGCCCTCGTCGTGGCTGTGGAAGACGCCGCGGCCGGCGACGACGTCCCCGACGTGCGGAATCGGTAGGAACGCCATGACCCTCGAGACCGCCTTCGACCTCCCCTTCTGGTTCGAATTCGCCGCCACCGTGACCGGCGGCCTGTCCGGCGGCATGTCCGCCGTGCGCGCCCGCTACGACATCTTCGGCACCGTGGCCATCGCCTGCATCACCGGCATGGGCGGCGGCATCATCCGCGACATCCTGCTCCAGAACTACGGCCTGTACGCCTTCCAAAGCCCTTGGTTTCTCCTGTCCTGCGCCCTTGCCGGCGTGGCAGTGTTCTACTTCGGCAAGCTGGCCACCTACCTGGATCCCATCGTCGACCTCCTGGACAACATCTCGGTAGCCCTGTGGGCCATCATCGGCGCGTCGAAGAGCCTCTCGGCGGGCCTTACCGTCATCCCCTCGGTAGTGCTCGGCACCATCACCTCCATCGGCGGGGGCATCTCTCGCGACGTGCTCATGAACCGTCCGCCCGTCGCCTTCCAAACCGGCCCCATTTACGGCAGCGCGGCCCTTATCGGCTGCATGGTCTACTGCCCGCTGAAGGCCAACGGCATCCTGCCCGACACGGCGGGCATCCTGTGCGCCGGCCTCATCATGGTCCTGCGCTACCTGTCCCTCATCATGGGCTGGCGCACCAAGCCGCCCCGCGACTACTCGGACACCGTGGTGGAAAGCGTGGCGCGGCCGATGCGCTTCATCGCGCGCAAGGTGCACGTGCCCATGGGCAAGACGGCCCGCGAACGCCAGGGCACGACCAAGTTCGACCGCTTCAAGAGGAAGGGCAAGAAGCTTTACGACCGTCTGAGCGGCCGTTGGATGGACGACGACGGTGAGCACTTCCAACCCACCGTGCTCATGGATAAACTGGTGGTGCCCTTGGCCGACGAGGACGAGCACGTCGCAGAGCCGGCGCCGGACCCCTCCGATCGCCTGTTCGTCGACCGCGACGAGCTCTACCGCATCATCGGCCTGGAGCACGAGCCCCGTCGCACCAGCCCGCAGGCAGCGGTGAAGGATTCTGCCGCGGACGCCCAGGACACAGAAGATGCGGGAAGCGAGAAAAAGGAAGGCGTGGAAGGCGCCGACGCGGATGCGGCACGAAAAGCCGACGACGAGCCCGCCTTCGACCCCTTCGAACCGCAAACCCCCGACCCGAAGAAGCCCCAGCACAACCCCCGCGACCTAAAGAAACGCCGCTAAACCCGAACATCTGCCATCCCCCGCAGGGGCCGCCCCGACCGCCCCCGTAGGGGCCGACCTTGGTCGGCCCTCCTAAGCCCGAACATCTGCCAATGCAGAAAGGGCGGCGCAAGCGCCGCCCCTACGTAGGTGTACCGATCCCCCGATCCTGAGCCTACATATTCTTCAACAGAATCGTGCTCATGAGATCGGCGGTGTGTTCGCAGGCGTCGCAGCAGCTCTCCATGAAGGCGTACAGGCGCGACCACTTCAGCACGTGCATGGGCTCGTCAGCGTGGTTCACGTGCAGGTTGCGGATGACCTCCACGTACAGCGCGTCGGCCTCCTCCTCGTTGTCGGAGACCTGAATGACCAGCTGCTTGAAGTTCTTCGACTTCTTGAAGTTGCGGAAATCCTCCATGGCGGCGTCCACGGCCTTGCACGACTTGCGGATGAGCGTGGCGAAGCGCAGGGCGTCCTCGGGAATCTGATGGATGTCGAACATGTAGAAGTACTGCAGCACGTCCTCGATCTCATCCAGAATCTCGTCCAGCGCGCCGGCCAAAGCCACGATGTCCTCGCGATCGAACGGCGGCATGAAGTCGTTGCCGACGTGCTTGTAGATGTCGTGGTTGATCATGTCGCCGGCGTGCTCGAGCGCATGGGCCTCATCGAGCACCGCGCGCAGGGCAGCGGCATCGGTGAAGTTCTCCATGGCGCGCACAAGGACGCTCGCCTCTTGCACGGCCAGATCGGACAGCTCTTCGTAGGCGTCGAAGTAATCGTACTTGTGTTTCTTGGCCACTGGACTTCCCTTCTCGTGTTACAGGATCATAAGGAACAACTTGGCACAGGCGAAGCCCAGGATGCCGCACCCCGGGAAGGTGAGCACCCACGTCTTCACCATATCGATGGCGATAGACCATTTCACGGACTTGGGGTTCTTCGCGGCCCCCACGCCCATGATGGCCGTCGTGTTGGTGTGCGTCGTAGAAACCGGCAAGCCCCCGAAGGTGGCGAGCATAAGGCTCACGAACGTGGAAAGGCTGGCGGCGAATCCCTGGAACGCCTCGAGCTTCACCATGTCCATGCCCACGGACTTAATGATGCGCTCGCCGCCCACGGCCGTACCGAGGCCCATGTTGAAGGCGCAGAAGATCATGAGCCACATGGGCATCGCCACGCCCGTAAGATCCATGCCCATGCCGGCGGTCATCATGATGGCCAGCATGAAGATGGACATGAACTTCTGGCCGTCTTGGGCGCCATGCATGAAGGCCACGCCGGCGCCGGAGCAAATCTGCGCCCACTTGAAGAACGAGTTCGCCTTCTGACGGTTCACATGCCGGCACAGCCGCCCGATGAGCTTGTAGTTGAGCCAGCCCAGGCCGAAGCCGAGCAGCGTCGAGAGCAAAATGCCGTAGATGACCTTCATCCACTCGGCCCCGTTGATGGCATCGAGACCGCCCTGGACGGCGATGGCAGCCCCCGTGAGGCCGGCGATGAGCGAGTGGGACTGGGAGGTGGGGATGCCGAACCACCAGGCCGCCGCGCCCCAGACGATAATGGCGACCATCGCCGCCATGAGAGCCGTCAGGGCCTGATGGGAGTTGCCGCCGAAGTCCACCATGGAGAAAATGGTATGGGCCACCGCCGTGGAGACCAGCGACACGAGCAAAAGCCCCAGGAAATTGAACACCGCCGCCATGATGATGGCGTGCCGAGGCTTCATGGCCCGGGTGGAGACCGCCGTGGCGATGGCATTGGGCGCATCCGTCGCGCCGTTCACGATGATAACGCCGATATTAAGCAGGGTCACCACCAGAAGGATGGGGTTCTGCATAAGCTCGGAGAGGAAAAAGGTCCACTCGATCGTCACGGAGTTCCTTCCAACAGATAAGCTGCACCCAGAAAATGCGCAGTGGCCCAAGTCTACCCTATGACACGCCGTCAATGAGACAGACTGCTGTGTTTTTTTTGAAAAAGCTCCTACTCGGGGTCGCCGTAGAGGGCGAAGACGCGGCGGCGCTCGGCGCCGATGGTGGTGAGGTTGTTGTGGCCGGGAAGAACCGCCGTGTCGTCGGGCAGCGCCGCGAGCTTCTTCAGGGAGGCGCGCATGTCGGCCATGGAACCGCCCTCGAAATCAGTGCGCCCGATGGTGCCGGCGAAAAGCGTGTCGCCCGAGATGAGCACCGGCAGCCCCTTGGGATGGTTGCCGAACTGCGGTATGTCGAACAAGCAGATGGAGCCGGGAGTGTGGCCGGGTGTCGCGATGACCTTCCACTTCATGTTCCCCACTTCCACGACATCGCCGTGGGAGACCGTGCGATCCACCGGACAGGGAACGCCCCGGGTGGAAAGGTCCTCGTCGCGGGGTTCCTCGATGAGCGGCGCGTCTACGGCCGAAGCGATGACGGGCGCGCCCGTGGCCTTACGCAGCTCGGCGGCGGCGCCGGTATGGTCGAAGTGGGAATGGGTGAGCACGATGGCATCCAGTTTGCGGTCGCCCAGGGCCGCGAGAATCTTGTCGGCCGAGCAGCTCGGATCCACCACCATGGCGCCCTCGCTGTCGGATACGATGTACACGTTGTTGGCAAGTACGCCCATGACCATATACTCGACATCGACGCACAATCCGCTGATCTCATACAAATCCGTCGCCATAGCTCAACCTTTCTTGAATACACTGCTGAAAGCAACCGGGAGGGGGCGCCGGATGCCCTGATTCGCTCAGACAGTCCTCGCTGGTATCGAAGGCATCCGGGCTTACTTCTCCCTTTTCCATTGCGCCTTCGATACCATCTGCGGAACTCGCTCGGTCAGGGCAACCGGCGCCCCCACATCTCAACCTTTCTTGCTTGATCCCTGGGGCATCATTCTACGGGCATCGAAGACGCCGTCGATGGCGGACAGGCGCTTTGTCATGCGCTCGATAACCGCCAAGTCGGACAGCTGGAAGAGGAAGCGCATCTCCACCATGCCGTCGCGGTGAGTGGTGGTATTGCAGGACAGCACGTTGGCGCCCATCTCGGAAATGACGCGCGTCACGTCCAGAAGCAGGTTCATGCGATCGAGCGCCTCGATGTAGATCTCCACCTGGTAGGTGGCCGCCGTGGGCGTGCCCTCCCATTCCACCTCGATGATGCGCTCGGGATGGCGCTTCAAATCGAGCGCGTTGGGGCAGTCGGCCCGGTGCACCGACACGCCGCGACCGCGAGTCACGAAACCCAAGATATCGTCGCCGGGCACGGGGTTGCAGCAGCGCGACAGGCGCACGAGCACGTCGTCGACACCCTTCACCACGATGCCCTGGGACGAATGGGTCTCGTGCTTCTTCGGGCGCTTCACGGACGTGAGCATGGGAGCCATGATGCCCGTGGAGGAGGCCGACGTGCCCACCGTGGGCTTCTCCGCCTCTTCGTTGCCCTTGTCCACCAGGATCTTCAGCAGGCGGTTCGTGACGTGCTGGGCCTTCTCCTTGCCCGTGCCGATGTGCACGTACATCTCGTCGGGGTCTTTGAAGCCGAGCGCCTCGGCCACCAGCTTCAGCGCCCGCATCGACTGGGCGCTCGACAGGCCCAGTCCGTGCTTGCGCATCTCGCGCACGAGCATGTCGCGGCCCATCTGCATGTCATCGGAGCGGGTGATCTTCGAGAAGTAGGAACGGATCTTGCTGCGGGCCGAGGGCGTCTTCACGATGTTCAGCCAGTCGCGGGAGGGGCTCGCGCTCTTCTGGGTGAGCACCTCCACGCGGTCGCCCACCTGCAGCTGGTAGGACAGAGGGACGATGGAGCCGTTCACCTTGGCGCCCACGCAGTGGTTGCCCACCTCGGTATGGATGGCGTAGGCGAAGTCCACCGGCGTGGAGCCGGCGCGCAGGCTCATGACCTCGCCCTTGGGCGTGAACACGAAGACCTCCGTGTCGTCGAGGTCCATCTTAAGCGACTTCAAGAACTCGCGGGAGTCCTCGGTCTCGTCCTGCCAGTCCACCATCTGGCGCAGCCACGCCAGCTGGGCGTCCAGGTTGTCGGCGGCGCCGGGGCGCGAGGCGCCGGTCTCCTTGTAGCGCCAGTGGGCCGCCACGCCGTACTCGGAGTTGCGGTGCATCTCCTCGGTGCGGATCTGCACCTCCAGGGGGCGCCCGGCCGGCCCCATGACCGTCGTGTGCAGCGACTGGTACATGTTGAACTTCGGCATGGCGATGTAGTCTTTGAAGCGGCCGGGCATGGGGTGCCACAAGGTGTGCACAGCGCCCAGGGCCGAGTAGCAGTCCTTCACCGAGCTGGTGATGATGCGCACGGCGATGAGGTCATAAATCTCCGAGAAGCCTTTGCCCTTCTTCGTCATCTTCTGGTAGATGGAGTACAGATGCTTCGGACGCCCCATGATCTGGGCCGAAATCCCCACCTTCCCCATCTCCTCGTGGAGCACGGCGATGACGTCGGCCAGGTACTTCTCGCGCTCGGCGCGGGACTCGGTCACCATGCGGGAGACCTGCTTGTACTTGTTGGGCTCCAGGTAGAAGAAGGAGAGATCCTCCAGCTCCCACTTGATGGAATTGATGCCGAGGCGATGGGCGATGGGGGCGTAAATCTCCAGCGTCTCGCGGGACTTGAAGATGCGCCGGTCCTCGCGCAGGGCCGCCAGTGTGCGCATGTTGTGCAGGCGGTCGGCCAGCTTGATGACGATGACGCGGATGTCCTTGGACATGGCCACGAACATCTTGCGGATCGTGGCCGCCTGCTCGTCGGTGAGGGATTCCACCTCGATGCGGGTGATCTTGGTGACGCCTTCCACCAGCGCCCGCACCTGCGGGTTGAAGGTGCGCTCCACCTCCTCGGCGGTCACCTTCGTGTCCTCCACGGTGTCGTGGAGCAGCGCCGCCGTGATGGTCTCGGCGTCCATGCGCAGATCGGCCAGGATGATGCCCACCTCGATGGGATGGATGATGAACGGCTCGCCGGACTTGCGGCACTGGCCCGCGTGAGCGGCGCGGGCAAACTCGAAGGCACGGCGCAGCATGGCCTCCTCCGGCGCGTCCATGTACGCGCTCGTCAGGCGCGCGAGTTCGGCGAAGCGGTCCTCGGGCGTGGCGGGCCCGCGCTCGATGGCCGAATCGGCCGTGGGATGCGGACGGCCCAAAAGCGCGTCCACCGTCTCCTTGGTGGCCTTCCCGGCGCTGACGGCATCGGCCGCGGCGCGGACGGAATCGTCTCTCTCGACGCTCACGGGCGCCTCCCTTCTCCTTAACGCGGACGCATCCGCGGATCGTTACTGGTTAATGCCCCTGGCCCGGCCGGTTTTTCGGCACGATGGGATGGGAAAGGCGCACCGTGAGCGTCGGCCCGTCGGTGCCCAGCGCCCATCGGCAGAAGCCGCCGAACAGCGTGCGCTCGTCGATGCCCTCGCGGTAGCGCACCGAATCGGTCAGCTCCACCTTCGACGCCCCCTCGCGCACCCGCACCCACAGCCGCGGACGGCCGCCCTCGTAGACGGTGCGCGTCTCGATGAGCCCGAGCTCGCGGAACACGGCCAGACCGCAGGCGGCGGAGGTGGGGCTCACGGCGCGGAAGGCATCGGAAGCGGCCTCGGCTAGATCGGCGTCGGCCACGCAGAAGTAGTCGTCGGGGGTGTTGCGCTGCAGCGAGCGCAGCTTGCGGTACACCTGGGCCATCACATCGTGGTCCGGCGTGGCGTCGGCCAAGATGCGCTCGTTGATGGAGGCGTCCCCGCGCCCGTAGAGCAGATGCACCCACGCCGGCTTCCCATCGCGCCCGGCCCGGCCGCTCATCTGGTTGAACTCCACGTCGCTGAAAGGCAGATGGTATAGCACCACGTGCCGGATGTTGGGAATATCGACTCCTTCCCCGAAGGCCGAGGTGGCCACGAGCACCTTCAAGTCGTCGCGACGGAACAGCTCTTCGATGCGCTTGCGCTCGTCGCGGGAGAGCCCCGCGTTGTAGAAGCCGATCATGCAGGCGAGCTGCGGCACCCGCCGGCGCAGCATGCGCGCGAGCGCCACGGAATGCTCGCGGGAGTTCACATAGATGACGGTCTTCTCGCCCGTGGCCACCAGGGAGGCCAAATAGTCGTCGCGGTGCGGGATGTTTCGCTGGTCGTCCAGGTACAGGTTGTCGCGAGCCGTCTCGTCGATGACCGAGTCCTGAATGGGCAGTACCGCATCGATGTCGTCGGCCACGGCGTCGTTGGCCGTGGCGGTCACCGCGAGCACCACGGGATCTCCGAGCCGGGTCAGCGCCCGGTCGAGCTGGGTGTAGGCCACGCGCTGGCCGGCCTTGGCCTGGCCGATGTGGTGCGCTTCGTCCACGACGACAAACCCGACGCGCCCCGAGGCCGCCAGCTCGTCGGTGTGGAACATGAGGTACTCCGGCGTGGTGAGCACGATATCGAGGCTCCCGTCGGCCAACCCCGCGTACACCGCCGCGCGCTCCTCGGGCGTCGACTCGCCGGTAATGACGGCGCTCGCGATACCGAAGCGCTCGAGGCTCGCCCGCAGATGGAACACCTGGTCGGCGATGAGTGCCCGCAAGGGGTAGATGAACAGGCTCGCGGCATGGTCGGTCAGCGCGCGGAAGGCGGCATAGGTTTGGAAGCACAGCGACTTGCCACGGCCCGTGGCCATGACGGCGAAGGTGGACTTCCCCGCCCGCAGCCGATCGAGAATCTCTCGCTGGGCCGGATGCAGCGGGCGGTCGCCGATGATGGCCTTCACAATGGCCGCCTCCAGGCCGTCCGGGTCGCGGCGGGCCGTCTCCTCCCACTGGGCGCGGCGGGGTGCCAGATCGGGCAGCGCCGGCTCGGGCGCCTCGTCGGCGGCCGCAAGATCGGGTTCCCCTTCCGCCTCGGCGAACAGATCGGCGGTGAACGACACGGCGTCCGGATCGAGACAGGCCTCCAAAGCGCAGCAGCTGCGCGCCGGAGCCACGGTTTCCAGCATGGCCTTCACCGAGCGACGGCCGCGCCATTCGTCGATCTGCACCGTGAAGGCGGCGTCCACCACCGCGTCGTTCACGAGCAGCGCGTCGATGGCGGCGCAGTGGAACATGATGCCGGCCACCGATGCGCGCCCGTTGGTGAGCGTGCAGGCGAAGTGGTCTTTGGTCTGGCCCACCGCCCGGGTGTTCACGAGCGTCACGTTCCGCGCGAGGAAGGTGGGCTGGGGGTTCTCCTGGCCGAAGGGGGCGAGCCGCTCGACCAGCGCCACGGATTCGAGCGTCAGCTCGTCCAGGCTCACGAGCGCGTCCACCTCGGTCAGCGGATGGAAAGCCGACTCCGGCAGCTTCTGCATGTAGGCGTCGAGGCGCTGGGCGAAGGCCTTCAGGTTCTTGGTGGGAATGGTCACTCCCACCGCCGCCCCGTGGCCGCCGAAGCGCTTCGTGAGGTACGAGATGGATTCCACCGCCTCGAAGAGATTCACATTGCCGACCGAGCGCCCGGAGCCGCGGGCCTCGTCGCCGTCGATGGTGAACAGCAGCGCCGGCACCCCGTAGGTGTTCACGAGCCGCGACGCCACGATGCCCTTCACGCCCTCGTGCCAGCCCTCGCCGGCCACCACGAGCGCCCGCTGGCCGTGGTAGATCCTGCCAGCCTGCTCCTTCGCGATATCCGACAGCTCCGCCTCGATGGCGCGACGCTGGTTGTTCACGTCCTCCAGGGCCTCGGCCATGGCGCAGCACTCGCCGTAGTTGTCGCACATGAGCAGGTCGAGCGCCAGATCGGCGTTGCCCATGCGCCCGGCGGCGTTCAGGCGCGGGATGAGGGAGAACGACAGGTTCGTGGCCGAGAGCGGCTTGCCGGCCTGGCCCGTGGTGGCTAAAAGCGCGGCGATGCAAGGGCGCGGGTTCGCGTTCATGCGGGCAAGGCCGTCGGCCACGAGCGCCCGGTTCTCGTCGCGCATGGGCATGAGGTCGGCCACGGTACCCAAGGTGGCGAAATCGGTGTAGCTGCGCCACAGGTGCGGAAACCCCAGGCGGCTGCCGAGCACCTGCACGAGCTTCAAGGCCACGCCCACGCCGGCGAGGATGGCACTGGGGCAGTCCTCGCCCATCTTCGGGTCAGCCACGGGAACGCCCTCGGGCACGAGATCGGCGGCCTCGTGGTGATCGGTGATGTAGACTTCCACCCCCGCCTTCAGAATGTCGGCCACCTCGTTTTTGCAGGCGATGCCGCAGTCCACGGTGACGATGACGTCGGGCTCTAAGGCCCGGGCGCGCTCGAAGGCGGCAGCGGTGATGCCGTAGCCCTCCTCGAAGCGCCGCGGGATGAAGGGGAAGGCGCAGGCGCCGAGCGCCCGCAGGCCCCGGGTGAGCACGGTGGTAGCGGAGATGCCGTCCAAATCGAAGTCGCCGAACACGACGATGCGCTTCTTCTCGCGGATGGCGTTGATGAGCCCGTCGGCCACCTCCGCCAGCCCTGGGATCTCCAAGGGATTGCGCCAGTCGCGGTCGAGCGAGGGACTCAAGAAGCGCTTGGCGGCCCGCACCGTGGTGATGCCGCGGGCCACGAGGGTCGTCGCGATGAAGCGGGGCAGACCGAGGTCGTGCGCCAGACGCGCGACGATCTGCGGATCGGCCTCCCGGATGCTGAATTGGGCGGTCATAATGTGCTAGCTACCTTACGTGCGTTCTTCTTCGTAGTTCGGAAGGTATTTTCGCATAAAGCTCGCATTCTGTCACCGCAGCACGACGGCGGCGCGGCAATTTCCCACGGCACCGCCCGGGCAGCTCATCGCAAGCCGTCAATCGACGCTCGGCAGCGAGTCGCACAGCGCCTAGCGGTTGTCCACTTTCTCGGGGTATAGGTCGTGCTGGGACAGGCGCGTCCAGGCCACTTCCTCCCAGCGGGTGCCGGGGCGTCCATAGTTGCAGTATGGGTCGATGGAGATGCCACCGCGCGGGGTGAACTTGCCCCAGACCTCGATGTACTTCGGATCCATGAGCGCGATGAGGTCCTTCATGATGATGTTCATGCAGTCCTCGTGGAAGTCGCCGTGGTTGCGGAAGCTGAACAGGTACAGCTTGAGCGACTTGCTCTCCACCATGCGCACATCGGGCACGTAGGAGATGTAGATGGTGGCGAAGTCCGGCTGGCCGGTGATGGGGCACAGGCTCGTGAACTCAGGGCAGTTGAACTTCACGAAGTAGTCGTTTCCCGGGTGCTTGTTCTCGAAGGTCTCCAGCACCGACGGATCGTAGTCGGTCGGGTACCGGGTGTGCTGGTTGCCGAGCAAGGTGACGCCGCCGGCGCGGGTCTCGCCCTCGTCGCGCCCGGCCGGGGCAGCCGCGGGGGCAGGGGCAGGGGCGACCGGCGCAGAACCAGCATCCTCGCGAGCCAGATGGGCCGCGATGGCAGCCATCGCCGAGGTATCCACCGACCCCTCGGGCTTCCCCGTTGCATCATCATCGCTGCCAAACAGCGCTTCAGCCATATCCATTGGTTTCATTCCCAGCTCCTCTTCTCTAGCAACTCCTTGGGGGCGGGCTGCGGGGTACCGCTCAGTCGCTCAGACAGTCCTCGCTCGGCGAAACAGGACGTTTAGTCCTGTTTCGAACGCTCTCGGAACTCGCTTGGTGAGCAATACCCCGTATCCCGCTACACTCAACTCTGCTTGATTATCTCATAGCCGGGTCCTCGACGCCGTTGGCGGCGAAGGCGGCGGCGCGGTCGAGACAGGTGGCGCAGCGGCCGCAGGGCGCCTCTCCTCCTTCGTAGCACGACCAGGTGAGCTCGTAGGGCACCCCCAGTGCCAAGCCCTCGCGCACGATATCGGCCTTCGACCAAGTGACGAACGGGGCTTCCAAGCGAAGCTCGCCGCCGGTGCCCTCCACGATGGCGCGATTCATGGCCTCCACGAACTCCAGCGAGCAATCGGGATAGGCATTGCCGGCCCAGTCGTCGTGGTGGGCGCCGTAAGAGACCACCGAACAGCCGAGGGAAAGGGCCATCGAGGCAGCCGAGGAAAGGAAGAGCCCGTTGCGGAAGGGAACGTAGGTGCTCACCGGACCGCTGTCGCCAGCGGCCTGCTGCTCGGCGTAGCTGGACTGGGGAACCGCCGCATCGGAATGATCCAGAAGCGAGCAGTCGCTGTCGGCGAAGATGGCGCCCAAATCGAGGAAGCGCTGCTGCACGCCGTAATGGGCCGCCACGGTGCGGGCCGCCTCGATCTCGCGGGCGTGCTTCTGCCCGTAGCTGATGGAGAGCGCGTACACATTCTCGGCACCGTACTCGTTCACGGCTCGGGCCAAAAGCGTCGTGGAATCGACGCCGCCAGAGCACAGCACCAGGGCTTTGGTTTTGGTCATGGTTTCTATCCTTCCAGATCCTTAAACCCCGCGCGTCTCATCGGGCCAGATGATCTTGTGCAGCTGCAACTGCAAACGGGCGCGGTCGAGGCCGTGCTCGATGAGGTAAGCGGCGATCTCGGCCGGCTCGATCGCGCCCCATACCGGGCTCACCAGCACCGCGCAGCGATCCCACAGCCCCACCTCGTCGGCGCACCGCTCCATGAAGGCCAGATCATCCTCGGTGCCCACGACGAACTTCACGGCATCGCGCGTATCCAGCAAGTCGTAGTTCTCGCGGCGCATGGCGGCGGACACGGCCTCGCCGGCCGTGGGCGTCTTCCAATCCACCGTGAAATGCAGGCTGCCGGGCAGCCCCGCCTCGGCGCAGGCCTCGCGCAGATGCGCCATGGGACTCAAGTCGCGCGAGCCATTGGTCTCGATTTCCACGCGCAAGGGGCGCGGGTCGTCCACTGCGAGCAGAGTCTGCACCAAATCGGGCAGGTAGGGCTGCAAAAGCGGCTCGCCGCCAGTGAGCGTCACGCACGACACGCCGGTCTCGGCCACCCAGGCAACCAGGTCAGGCACGCTCCAGCCCTCCACTTCCACCAGCGGATGGTTCGCCCAGCGGGTGTCGCAGTAGGTGCACCACATGTTGCAGCCGGCGAACCGGATGAAAGCGGCCGGCCGCCCCGCCGCCAGGCCCTCCCCGTTCACGGACACGAACTTCTCCGCCACGGGGAACAGCTGAGCGCGGGGAGCGATGGTATGGCGCGCCTGATGCCGCTCAGCATCCAGCAGGCCGTCGTTCTCTTCCTCGGGCACCATGGGCTATCGCTGCTCCCGGTAGTAGGCGCAGTTGTTGGGGGTCTCGTAGACCTCCACCTGAGCCACGGGCAGCCCGCGTTCAGCGAGCGCGTCGAAGAACCACTTGGCGAGGTTTTCCGCCGTGGTGCGGAAGGGCACGATGAACAGGGCGAAGCCCTCACGCTCGAGGCACGCCAGGGTGTCGGGGGCAAGGGAGCCCTCTTCCACGATGAAATGGTGATCGAGCCGCTCGGTCAGCGCGCGCAGCTCGGCTTTGAACTCGCCGAAATCCACCACCATGTCCTTGCAGGTGCCCTCCGTCTGCAGGTGCTCCACCTCCAGGTAGGCCACTACGCGCCAGCGGTGCCCGTGCAAGTTCTCGCACTTCCCGTGGTAATCAGTCAGAAAATGAGAAGCATCGAACGAGCTCTCCGTCTTCAATCCGTACATGTCGAATTCTCACCAATCTACGAACATTTGTATGCTATAATCAACCTCACAGGGAGCACCCGCCCTCTGCATTCACCCCACCACGATGCTAGCTAGGAAAGGGGGTGATGCAGATGAGCGATACGCTGGCCTTAGTCCAAGTCTTGCTTGGGGTGGCCTCCTTAATTGTGGCCATTTTGGCCCAAATAAGAGAGAACCCGCCGAATAACGGCGGGAACCCCTCGCAAAATGACGAGGACTAGGCACCCTCGCCGAAGGGCGTTCCGTTTGGGGCGCCCTTCTTTAGGCAAGAGCGATTATAGCACAGGCGCGCCCCTTAGAACGCCGCGTCGAAGGGCTCCGTCACGATGATTTCACTTTGGCCGCGGGTGAGTTCGGTGAGCTTTTCCAGGAAGGGGGCCTGGGTGCCGTCGAGCATGCGGAAGGTGAGCAGGACGTTCTCGGCGAAGTCGCTCTCGGCAAGCTTCGCGCCGCAGGCCTCGGCCACCCGGCACAGCTGCTCGTACAGACCGTAGGGAACTTCCAGAACGATGTCGACGCAGACTGACACCGTGACGATGTCCGCTGCTTCGATGGCCGCTTTCGTGGCGTCAGTGTAAGCGCGCACCAGGCCGCCGGTGCCGAGCAGAATGCCGCCAAAGTAGCGGGTGACCACCACCGCCACATCTTCCAAGCCCGCATGCTGAATGGCCTCGAGCGTCGGCATGCCCGCCGTCTTGGCCGGCTCCCCATCGTCGGTGTAGCGCACGCGCCCGCCCCGCAGCACATAGGCGTACACGTTGTGGCGCGCCATGCGGTGGGCCGCCTTCACCTCGGCGATGAACGCGAGCGCCTCTTCCTCGGTGGACACCGGCGCGATCTGCCCGATGAAGCGACTCTTCTTCTCCACGATCTCCGCCTCGGCAGGAGCGGCAATGGTCTTGTACGCGGCCACTACTCCCCCAGCTTCTCGGCGGCTTCGAACCATTCCAGTTCAAGGGCTTCTATTTGGGTTTCGAAGTCGGCGATCTCCTCTTGCATGGCGGTGAGCACCAGGTAGTCGGATTGGTCGGCGGCGGCCATTTCCAGCTGCTTCTTCTCGATCTTGCCCTTTAAGGTCTCGATCTTCTTCTCGTTGGAGGCCATGAGCTTGCGCAGGGCGCGCTGCTCACCGCCGGAGAGGGCAGGGGTGGAAGAGGCGGCCGCATTCCCGGGATCGTTGGAGGTCGCGGGCGAGGGGCGACCAAGGTCGCCCCCTACGGGGTGGGCGCCAGGACGGTTTACGGCGCCGTTTTCGGAATTGTCTCTAGAGCCCTTCGCCGCCTCGCGGTCGGCCTCTTCCGCGAGCTTCAGGTACTCGTCGACGCCGCCGGGCAGGTGGCGCACCTTGCCGTCGATGAGCGCGAACTGGTGGTCGGTCACGCGCTCCATGAGGTAGCGGTCGTGGGTGACGAGCAGAAGCGTGCCGGGCCAGCCATCGAGCAGGCTCTCCACCGCCGCCAGCATGTCGGTGTCCAAGTCGTTTCCCGGCTCGTCCAAGATGAGCACGTTGGGCTCGTCCAGCAAGATGAGCATGAGCGCCAACCGACGCTTCTGGCCGCCGGACAGGTCGCACACCGGCTCGTTCTGGTCATCTTTGGTGAACCCGAGCCGTTCGAGCAGCTGCCCCGGTGTCATCTCCTTGCCGTCGAGCATCGTGCGCCGCGAGTAGCGCGAGATCACCTGGCGCACGCGGTCGTCGCCGAGCTTGCGCAGCTCGTCCAAATGCTGCGACAGCACGGCGAAACGCACGGTCTGGCCGATTTTCACGCGCCCGGAATCGAGCGGCTGCAGCCCTTGGATGATGCGCAGAAGCGTCGTCTTGCCGATGCCGTTGGCGCCCACGATGCCGTAGCGATCGCCGGGGCCGATGATCCAGTCGACATCGTCCAAGATGACTCGGTTCCCGAAGCGCAGCGATGCGCCTTTCAGATCGACCACCTGCTTGCCGAGGCGCGCCATGGCCATGCGCTTGAGCTCCAGCTCGTTGCGCAAGGGCGGCACGTCGGCAATGAGCGCCTGGGCGGCGGCCACGTGGAACTTGGGCTTGGTGGCCCGGGCGCGGGCGCCGCGGGATAGCCACGCCAGCTCGCGGCGCAGGGCGTTCTGGCGCTTCTGCTCGGCCAGAGCCTCCAGGCGATCCCGTTCCACCCGCTGCATGATGTAAGCGGAAAAGCCTCCCTCGAAGGGCCAGACACGGCGGCCGTGCACCTCCCACATCGCCTCGCAGACCTCGTCGAGAAACCAACGGTCGTGGGTCACCACGAGCAGCGCCCCTGCCCCGCGGCGCCAGCGGGTCTTCAGGTGCTCGGCGAGCCAGGTGATGGCGCGCACGTCCAGGTGGTTGGTGGGCTCGTCCAGCATGAGCACGTCCCAGTCGCCGATGAGCAGCCGGGCCAGATCGACCCGCCGCCGCTGACCGCCCGAAAGGGTGCCCACTGTCGCGTTCCAATCCACATCCTCGAGCAGCCCCGCGATGATGGCGCGAACCCGAGGGTCGCCGGCCCACTCGTATTCGGGACGATCCCCCACCACGGCCCGTTCAACGGTGTCCCCATCGCGTAAGTCGTCGCTCTGGCCGAGCATGCCCACCGACACGCCGCGGGTGCGGATGACACGGCCGTCGTCCACTTCCACGTCGCCGGAGAGCACCCGCAGAAGCGTGGACTTGCCATCGCCGTTCTGGCCCACGATGCCGATACGGGCCCCCTCGTCCACCCCGAGGGACAGCCCGTCGAACACCGTCTTCGTGGGGAATTCCACGCTCACTTTTTCACAACCGAGAAGAAACGCCACCAAGGCCGCCTTTCACTTCCATTCGCTTCGGAGCAGATTATACGCTAACGGATTTTCCAAACGGCAACAATGAGCACCGCTAGCGAAAGCGCCGCCGACAGAGCGAAGGCCGCCCGATAGCCCCACACGGCCGCCTCCGCGCCGCCCATGCCAGCCAGAGCCAGCGATGCGGGCACGCTTACCACGAGCAGCATCATGAGCGCCGTGCCGAGCGAGGCGCACACCTGGCGGGCCGTGGCGAAAAAGACGCTGCCGTCCATCGTGTTCGCGGGAAGCAAGCCCGAAAGACCCCAGGAATTCAACGGCCCCACGAGCGTGCTCACGCCCAAAGCGCGTACCGCTTGCATGGCCGTCAGCAGCCATAGCGGAGTCGCTGCATCCACGAACATCATGGAGGCCGCACCAACGACGAGCAGCACGGCGCCCGTCACCGTAACCGCGCGTGCGCCCACCCGATCGGTGAGCAGGCCAGCTAGCGGATTCAGGAACAGGGCTATCACCGTAGCCGGCACGAACACGATGCCGGCATCGAGCGCCGAGAGCCCACAGATGCCCTGCACGAACAAGGGAACGATGAGCGTGATGCCCATGAATGAGGCGAACAGGCAGTTCTGGGCCACGAACGCCGCCCGGTACTGGCGGGCGCGAAACACGCCCAGATAAATAAGCGGATGGGAAATACGGTTCTGCCGCACGAGGAACGCGGCCACGCAGCAGGCACCGCTCAGCGCCGGCACCCACACGCCCTCGCTGGACAGCGGCATGTTCGCCGCATTCGATGCCGCCAAGAGCAGCCCGCCGAAACCGAGCGTGGAAAGCGCCAGCGACGGCACGTCCAGCACGGCGCCGGCACTGCCATCTCCCTCCTCGCGCACCAACAGAGCGCAGGCCAACGCGAGCAGCACCAAAATGCCGATTAGCAGCCCGTAGAAGCTGCGCCAGCCCCAGGAGTCTACGAGCGCGCCGCCGATGATGGGCCCGATGTTGGGGGCGAACCCCATGGCAATGCCGGCAATGCCCATGGTCGTGCCCGTGCGCTCTCTCGGAAAGCGCGTCATGGCCAGCGACTGCACGAGCGGCAGCGTGATACCCGTGGCCACTGCCTGCAGCACGCGTCCCAGCACGAGCGTGAAGAAGGTTCGGGCAATCAGATCAACGGCCGAGCCCGCCAGAAAGAGCCCGAGGGCCAGACACACCAGGCGCTTGACCGACATACGCCGGGCGAGGAACGTCACCGCCGGCACCGTAATACCCATAACGAGCATGTAGACCGTGGTCAGCCACTGCCCCTCGCCGGCATCGATGGAAAACTCCGCGCAAATGCCCGTGAGCATGGAGTTCGTAGCGGTTTGGGAAAGCGACCCTAGCGCGCAGGTGATGACGACGATGGCGAACAGGGCGTAGGTGTGCCCCTTCTCGGAAAGACGCATGGGAGTTTCCAGCCCTCAGTTGAACCGCTGCTGGGTCTTCTCCAACCCGTTGTCGATGAGCGAGAGCACCGCCTCAGCGCCCTGCGCCACCGCATGCTCGAAGGCCTCGGTATCGTCCTTGCTGCGGGGGCGCGAGAGCACCCAGTCGACCACGGGCTTCCGTCCCGGCGGCCGCCCGATGCCGATGCGCACCCGGTACCAGTCGCGGGTGCCCAGCTTATCGCAGATGGAGCGCAGCCCGTTGTGGCCGGCATGTCCCCCGCCGAACTTCACCCGAATAGTGCCGGGGTCGATGTCCAGCTCGTCGTGGATGACGATGAGATGGTCGGGATCCCCATGGTAGGCCCTCATGAGCTTGCTCACCGGGCCTCCCGAGGTGTTCATGAAGCTCTGGGGCTTTACGAGCAGAAGCTCGTGGCCGTGGTAGCTCGCCCTCCCCACGAGCGCCCCGCCCTCGTTCTTCCAGTAGCGCACGCCCAGCTCGTCGGCGAGCGCATCCACCGTATCGAACCCGGCGTTGTGCCGCGTGTGCTCGTACTCCTCGCCCGGATTCCCCAGGCCTGCTATTAGATACAACTTGTCACCTATTTCCGTCATTCGCTTTTGGAAGAGTAGGCCCGAGTCCCCGGGGAGGGGGCCCGCGCACAGTTCATTGAAGTGCAAAAAAGGGAGAGCCCGAACCCTCGGAGAGGCCTGCGCCTCAATGCTGTTTGAGCGCGGGCTTCCTCCCCGGGGACTCGGGCCGGACAGCCAAGCAGCTATTCGAACAATTTCCCAATAGAGCCGTTGTTGTACACCACATCGATGGTCTGCGCGAACAGCGGCGCGATGGAGAGCACCTTGATCTTGCCGGTCTGGCGCGCGAGCGGCACGGGCACCGCATTGGTGACCACCACTTCTTCGATGCAGGAGTTCTCCAGACGCTCGTAGGCCGGGCCGGAGAACAGGCCGTGGGTGGCGCAGGCGTACACCTCGGCGGCGCCCTTGGCCTTCAGCGTGGCGGCCGCGGCCACAAGCGAGCCGCCCGTGTCGATCATGTCGTCGTTCAGGATGCAGATCTTGTCGGTGACATCGCCGATGAGCGCCGTGATCTCGGCCTGGTTGTGCTTCGGGCGGTCCTTGTGCATGATGGCGATATCGCAGTCGAGCGCCGTGGAGAACTTCTTCGCCGCCTTCGCGCGGCCCACGTCCGGCGAGACCACGCACAGACGCTCGGGGTCGAAGCCCTTGTTGCGGAAGTAATCGACGAAGATGGGCATGGCCGTCATATGGTTCACGGGGATGTCGAAGAAGCCCTGGATGGCGTCCTGGTGCAGATCCACCGTGATGATGTTGTCGATGCCGGAAACCTCGAGCAGATCGGCCACGAGCTTGGCCGTGATGGGCTCGCGCGGGGCGGCCTTGCGATCCTGGCGGGCATAACCGTAGTGCGCGATGACCGCCGAGATGGAGCGGGCGCTTGCACGCTTGGCGGCATCGGCCATGATGAGCAGCTCCATGAGGGCGTCGTTCACGTCGAAGGTCTCGCTCGCGCACACCGACTGGATGAGGAACACGTCGGCGCCGCGGATGGACTCCTGATAGCGGGCGTAGATCTCGCCGTTGGCGAACTTCTCGTGCTTGATGTTGCCGAGGTTCACGTTCAGATACTTGGCGATCTCCTCGGCCAGCTCCGGATTCACCGAGCCGGAGAACAGGATCATGCGCTTGGTCATCTCGGTCATGGGGTGCGTCCCTTCTGCGACGGGTCTTTCAGCTTCGATTATTGTAGTACGATGGGCCGCTTCATGCGGGCTGAAGCGGCCCGACCGACTATTTCTTCTTCTCGATGGGGTGCGCCGCCACCCAGCCTTCTATCTCCTGCTGTCTGGCGCGCCCGAGGGCCAGCGCTCCCGGCGTCACGTCCTTGGTGATGGTGGAGCCGGCGCCCACGAGCGCCCCGGCGCCGATGGTCACGGGCGCCACCATCATGGTGTCCGACCCGATGAAGGCGCCGTCCCCGATGATAGTGGCGTGCTTGTTCGCGCCGTCGTAATTGCAGGTGATGGAGCCGGCGCCGATGTTCACGCCCTCCCCCATGGTGGTGTCGCCGATGTAGGACAGATGCGGCACCTTCGAACCCTTGCCGATGGTGGATTTCTTGATCTCCACATGGGTGCCGGCCTTGGCGCCCTCGCACAAGTGCGCCGCCGGACGCAGGTAGGCGCGCGGACCGCAGGTGGCGCCGTCATCGATGAGCGCCTCCACCGCCACGGTCTCGTCGATGCGGCAGCCGCACCCGACGCGCGTGTCGGTCAGGCGGCTGTTCGGGCCCACAACACTGTCCTCGCCGATCGTCGTCTTACCCAGCAGCATGACGTTGGGCAGAAGCTCCACGTCGGGGGCGATCTCCACCTCGGGGCCGATGTAGGCCGTGGCCGGATCCCACATCGTGACGCCAGCGGCCATGTGCGCGTCGTTGATGCGCCGCTGCATGACGCGGGTCGCTTCGGCCAGCTGGTCGCGGGAGTTCACGCCCAGGCACTGCTCCGCATCGCTCGTCTTATAGGCGAGCACGGGCCGCCCGGCGGCGCGGCTGATGGCCAGCACGTCGGTGAGGTAGAACTCGCCCTGGGCGTTGTCGGAGTTCACCTGGGAAAGCGCGTCGAAAAGGGCGCGGGCGTCGAAGCAGTAGACGCCGGAGTTGCACTCGGTGATGGCCGCTTCCTCGGGGCTCGCGTCCTTCTGCTCGACGATGCGGGCCACCTCCCCGGCGCCGTCGCGCACGATGCGACCGTAGCCGAAGGGGTTTTCAAGCTCCATGGTAAGCACGATGACCGCCGCGTTGTGCTCCTCGCGCAGGGCCGCCATCTGGCGAATGGTCTCGGGCTGAATGAGCGGAGAGTCGCCGGAGAGCACCACGACGGCGCCGTCGAAGCCGGCCAGGGCATCGGCGGCGGCCAGCACCGCGTCGGCCGTGCCGCGCTGGGCCTCCTGCACGACGACCTCGGTATCGCCTTCCACCAAAGGGATCACCTGGTCGCGCATATGCCCCACCACGGTGACGACCCTATCGGCGCCCGCCTCCTTGGCCGCTTCCACGACCCACCGCACGAGCGGGCGGCCCAGCACCTCGTGAACCACCTTCGGCTTCTTCGACTTCATACGGGTACCGGCCCCCGCGGCCAAAATAATCGCAGCAGTTTCCATGAAACGCCTTTCCTCGTTCTGCATTCGAAGCGAAGCACGCTTGTCCAGGGGCACCGCACCGGCGCCGCCTCAAACGTCCGGAAGAACCGTTTGCGCGCTATCGTTTGCTGGAAAGAAAGTATAGCGCAAGGATCTCGCCATCCGGAGATGCTCCGTTATTTCTCACAGCCGGCACGGCCCGCCTCCACGCCCACCAGATCGCAGAGCCCCTTGCGCGAATGGACGCCCAGCTTCTGATAGAGGTGCTTGATGTGGGTCTTCACCGTGCTGGGGGCGATGTAGAGGTCGTGGGCGATCTGCCCTTGCTGCTTGCCCTGGGCGAGCAGCGTGAGAATCTCCGCCTCCCGCGAGGTGAGCCCGAACTGCTTGCTCAGCTCGTCGCATTTGGCGCCGATACGCGAGCGGTCGCCGAAGCTCTGCCCCGAAAGCGTCTTCAGCACCGTCCCCCACGGCGTGGTCAGCTGCTTCTCGGAAAGAAAGAGGGCCGTGGCCACCACAACGGCGACGGCCACCACGACGCACAGCGCCAGGTAGCCGAACGACGAATCGGTCAGCGCCTCTGTAGCGGCGAGCCCCGCCTGCACGGACACGAGCCGCACGGCCCGCTCGATGCCGAACAGCCACACGGCATTGAATCCGTACTGGTACGTCAAATTGCTCAGCACCACCATGATGACGATGAGCACGAAGGTGTAGGCGGCCAGAGCGCAGAAGCTCGCCAGCTCGCCGCCGATGGGGCCGAGCATCCACAGGGGAAGCAGCGACGCCAGAAGAAGCGGGCAGGCAGCGCGATAGGCGAACGACAGGTGCAGCCGGTCGCGGCGCAGGCACACCACCAGGTAGACCGCACCGGCCGCCGCCACGCATCCGAGCCCCGAGTGAATGCCCAGCTCGCTTCCGAACACGCGCTCACACATGCCGTAGGCCAGCGAGTAGAGAGCCATCACGGCGATGGGCTTCCACGGGAAGGAGAAGGTGCCCCACGACCGGCGCGGACGCTCGTCGTCGGGGAGCAGGTCATAGGCGCGGCGCAGGCAGACGAGGCTCACGACCGGCACCAGGCAGGTGCACACCCACAGCCACGGAATGGCCAGGCCTTTGAACAGCCACAGAACGAGGGCGCCTACCACCAGGCCGCCCGAGAAGTACAGCGCCACCCGGAAGGGATTCAAGCAGCCGAACAGCTCCGACCACAAAAGGATGATGAGCGCGATGCCCACCGCCCCCAGCACTGCAGCCGGGGCCCCGAAGAAGGGGGCGAGCTCTGGGAAGTAGATCGTCGAGAAGTTCAGACACGCCGACGCTATCATGCACGCGCCCGTGACCCAGGGCACGGCCCGCTTGCCGTAGAGCGGCGCGATGCGCCGCGAGGACAGGGCCAGCGCAACGAGTACGACGGCAGCGATCATGTTGAAGGCCGCGAAGCCGAAGCCCGTCGCATCCTGAGCGGGGAACGCGAGGGCGCCGTTGGAGTACACCGTCTCCGTCCATGCGCGGAACAGCCCCATGCCCGTAAAGGCAAAGGGCATCTCGATGAGCCGTCCCTTCCAAACCGATCGGCCGGCCGTCTCCCTCTCGTCCATACGCCCTCCCTGTTTTGGACGCCATCGCCGAGAAGGCCGTGGCCGCCGGCGCCGATATCCGCTACAACACGCCCGCCGTGCAGCTTCTGCAGGACGAGTCGGGACATGTGACCGGCGTCATTGGCGAGAGCAAAGAGGGCTATGTGAAGGTGAACGCCTCCAAGGGCGTCATCCTCTGCACCGGCGACACCTCCGACGACGAGGAGATGCTGGAGGCCTTCTGCCCCATTATGAAGGGTGTGCAGAGCATGCACGGCGCTCCCTGCAACACCGGCGACGGCCACAAGATGGCGCTGTGGGCCGGCGCTTCCATGGATCCGGCTCCCCACACCATGATGATGCACTTCGACCCCACCTGGATGCCCGAGGGCAACGCCCCCTACTCCGGCATTCCGTGGCTGCGCGTGAACCTCAACGGGGAGCGCTTCGGCAATGAGAACTTGGGCTACCAGAGCCATGTGACCCAGGTGCGCTTCCAGCCCGAGATGACCGCCTTCCAGATCATCGACAAGAACTGGGATGCGCACGCCCCCAAGGGCGACTACAAGCACCCCAACAGCCACAGCCGCTCCACGGCCGATCCGGCCAACGACTGGGCCGACGCGCTGGAGCGTGGCGCCATCATCGAGGCGAACACGCTTGAGGAGCTGGCCGACAAGTGCGGCATCAACAAGGAGAACTTCCTCGCCACGGTGGCCCGCTACAACGAGCTGGTGGATGCCGGCAAGGACGAGGACTTCGGCGTCGACAGCACGTTCATGACTTACAACGGCATCAAGGAGGCCCCCTTCTACGCCATCAAGCGCATGCCCGGCCTGCTGTGCACCGCCGGCGGCCTCACTATCAACGAGAAGCTCGAGGTGCTGAACGAGGCAGGCGAGCCTATGGGCGGCCTGTACGCCGCGGGCAACGCGTCGGGCTCCTACTACGGCGACGACTACCCGCTGTTCATCACTGGCGGCTCCCACGGCCGTGCCTGGACCTTCGGCGTGCTGGCGGCCCGCTCGGCCCTCGGCCTGCTCGACGAGCCGGTGGACACCCTGGGCGACTAACCGTTCAGCGGAAAGGTGCGCGCCGCCAGCCCCCTCCCTCACGGCGGCGCGCCCCCTTTGGAACCCTCCCCTCCCGCGGGCCCCGTTTTCGGGGCCCGCTTTGCATCGGAGAGCTTGGCGTCGTTTCCTCTGCATGCTCGTGACGCACTACGGGGCTTTGCGGACAGTTCTCGCAATTTGCCCGCGTTGTCCGCAGAAACACCATGACTGTTATGCCGCGTGGCTCCTATACTTGCATCAACGATTTTGAGGAGGCGACCATGGCCCAAGGATTGGACGCGCTGACACGTGAAGAGCTGGTCGAGCTTTTGGAAATCACCGCGAAGGACCTCATCGCGCTGGACGGAACATGGTTCCAATCGCTGGAACGCGAGCAGGGCATGGACACGGCCATGGAGCACGACCGCGCAGCCTGGCGACGCTTCGTGCCTAGCGAGGCCCGGCGCCTGAAGAAGCTGCTCGACCTTCCGGATAGCTGCGGGCTCGAGGGACTCGCCGAAGCGCTGCCTTTACGCTGCACCTCACTTGCGAACGAATGGGAGATTCGCTGGGAAGACGACGGCTCTCTCGTGTTCCGCATCATCGACTGCCGCGTGCAGAACGCCCGCGCGCGCAAGGGGATGGACTTTCATCCCTGCAAAAGCGTCGGCGAGTTGGAATACGCCGGCTTCGCCGCCGCCCTGGACGATCGCATCCACTGCGAATGCGTCAGCTGCTTTCCCGACATCACCGACGAAACCTGCAACTGCGCCTGGCGCTTCCGGATGGAGGGGTAGACCGCGCTCCCTTCTACTTGAACCGTTTCAGCAGAAGGGAGTTGCTGACGACGCTGACGCTGGAGAGGGCCATGGCGGCGCCGGCGAGGGCCGGGGCGAGGATGCCCACGGCGGCTAGCGGAATCATGATGCAGTTGTAGATGAGCGCCCAGAACAGGTTCTGCTTGATCTTGCGCATGGTGGCCTTCGACAGACGCAAAGCCACGATGAGGTCGGACAGGCGGTTGCGCATGAGCACCACGCTTCCGGCGTCCAGAGCCACATCGGTGCCCGAGGCCAGCGCCACGCCGATGTCGGCGGCGGCCAGCGCCGGGGCGTCGTTGATGCCGTCGCCCACGAAGGCAACGACGGTCTTCGCGCCGGCGGCCGCGTCCTGGGCGGCATCCGCGGGCGACTCCAGGGGCACCGGCTCGGCGGGAATGCCCATGTCGGGGTCGGAGGCGGCTATGAAGGCGGGGTCGGTCACTTCCATTTCCAAAATGCGCTCGTCGTCCTTCTCGGTATCGCGGGCCTCGGCGGCGGCATTGCCGAGCATGGCAATATCGGCGGCGCCCCGCACGGCGCGCACGCAATCGGCCTTCTCCAGCGGCTTCACGCCGGCGAACACGTGGTCGGGCGCGATGCCCACTTCCTCGGCGATGGCCCGGGCCGTGGGCGCTGCGTCGCCGGTGACCATGTAGGAGGTCACAGCGAAGTCGCGGGACAGCTCGCGCACCGTGGCCGCCGCGTCCGGCTCGGGCTCGTCGCGGAACTGGATGCGGCCCGCAGGCGCACCGTCGACGGAGACGAGGGATCCCGAGGCCCCGGCTTCGGCTCCCTCGCCCTCGGCCTTCCCGACGCCCACGAACACCTCATGGCCCTCCACGATGCCGCGCACGCCCTCGCCGACCACGGCCTCGAAGGACTCGGCCGCGGGCAGTGGCCCCAGGCCACGCCCGGTCGCATAGGTCACCACAGCGCGGGCCAGAGGGTGCTCGCTTTTCGCTTCCAGGGCGGCGGCCAAGCGCAGGGCGTCATCCGGAACATCGCAGGCCACGACGACCGGCTCGCCCTGCGTAAGGGTGCCCGTCTTGTCGAAGACGGCCGCCGTGAGGTTGCCCATGGTCTCCAGCACGGTGCCGTCCTTGATGAGCACGCCGAGCTGGGCGCCCTTCCCCATGCCCACGGTGAGCGCCGTGGGGGTCGCCAGGCCCAGCGCGCAGGGGCAGGCCACGCAGATGACGGCGATGGCCGGCATGAGCGCCTGCACCAGGCGGCCGTCGGGGCCGGCCGGCACGAGGAAGAGCCATACGCAGAACACGACGAGCGCGATCAGCAGGATGGCGGGCACGAACACCGCCGCAATGCGGTCGGCGATGCGCTGGATGGGGGCTTTCGTGCCCTGGGCGTCCTCCACGGCGCGCACGATGCGGGCCAGCGTGGAGTCGGCGCCCACGCGCAGGGCGCGCACGGTCACCGCGCCGGTAGTGTTCTGGGTGCCCCCGGTCACCGCGTCGCCCGCGGCCTTTACCACGGGCAGCGTCTCGCCGGTGAGCATGGACTCGTCCACTTCCGTGGCGCCTTCCATCACTACGCCGTCCACGGGCATCTTCTCGCCCGGCCGCACGAGCACGGTATCCCCGGCCACCACCTGAGCGAGCGGCACCTCGCGCTCCTCGCCGCCGCGGACCACGCGCGCCGTGGGCGGGGTGAGATTCATGAGCGACTCGATGGCCTGGTTCGTGGCGCCCTTGGCGCGGCTCTCCAGCATCTTGCCGAACAGCACGAAGGTGATGAGCATGGCGCAGGTCTCGAAATAGGGCATGCCATCGTTGATGGCGAGCGCCGCATGGCTTTCCCAGTCCCCCGTGACCACCGGCAGAAACGTGATCCACAGCGAGAACAGAAACGCGATGGAAGTACTGAGCGCCACGAGCACATCCATGTTCGCCGAGCCGCCCTTAAGGGAGCCCCACGCGCCCTTGTAGAACCGCGCGCCGCAGCCGAACTGCACTGGCGCCGTAAGCGCCAAAAGCAGCAGGTTCGCCGCGAACATGGCCTGCACATGGGTGGGCTCGGGCACGAACAGCCCCGCCAGGGCCGCGCCCACCCCCATGTGCCAGCCTGGAATCATGCCGATGGCCACGATGATCACCGTGAGCACGGCCGCCACGCCGAACACCTTGCGGTCCCGCTTGGCCCGGGCGGCCTCGCGGGCGCGCCGCTTCTCGTCCACCAGCGGTGCGTCCTCGGGGATGATCTCGGCCGTGAAGGACAGGTTGTCGAAAACGGCGAGCATGTCGTCTACGCTGGCCTGGGCCGGGTCGAACACCACGCGCCCCGTGTTGTTGGCCAGGTTCACCGCCACATCGACGACGCCGGGCGTGGCGCGGTAGTGCTTCTCGATGTTGGCCGCGCAGTTCGCGCAGTGCATGCCGTCAATAGCCAGGCGCAGGTTGGCCCGGGGCGCTTCGCCGTCGTGCTGCGGCGCCTCTTGCCGAGTCGTCTCCTGCTGTATCGTCTCCTGCTGAATTATCTCTCGTTGGGCCATAGCTTGCCTTCCTTACTTCGAGAAGCGGCGCATGAGCGCCATCACTTCGTCGATCACCTCGTCGTTGCCGGCGCGCACCTCTTCCACCACGCAGGTGCGCATATGCTCGGCCAGCACCATCTCGGAGACGCGCCGCACCGCCGACTCGGCGGCGGCCAGCTGGGTGAGCACGTCCCCGCAGTAGCGGTTGCCCTCGATCATGGTCTTCACGCCGTTCAGCTGCCCGATGGCCCGGTTCAGCCGCTTCTGCATATCCGCCTGCAGCTCGGTGCTGCGCGGTGTGTTCTTGTGCCGGCAGGGGCAATCGGGCATGTGGCCCGTTCTACCTGCACCAGTCTTGGCCGCTGCCTGGGCCGCCCCGGCCTTCGGCATTGTCTGCGCCGTCCCTTCCCCGCTGCATGCTTTCTCGTTCTTCATAGCATTCCTTCGCTCATAGCTCCGGCTTTCATTCTCGAAAAAAACTTATACCCCTAGGGGGTATTTTCGTCAAGCAGGAAAAACCGCAGTCAACGAAGACCCACGATTTTGCATGAGATTGACGGTTATGAGCGTCTGGAGAATCTAAGTTCACTCGAAATTGTCAATTATCGTTAATTCTAATCACTATAGCTGCCCTTCAGACGCTCATAACCGTCAATCTCATGCAGCGACAGGAGCCTTCACCGACTAAGCGAGACGAGATGAAGCGCGAAGCGGCCATTACCGGAAAGGCCGATCGGAATCGGTTCCCATAGAAGTGGAGCGCGACCGCTCTTATCGAACGGGGCTCAGACACGTTTCCTCCGGCAGAGCGGCACGAGCCCACACGGGGCCTCTTTCGGCACAGACGCAGGGAACTAAACAACAAAAAGGCCCCGCAACCCGATGGCTGCGGGGCCCCAGTTCTGCTGAAACGCGACGGGCGCTTACAGCGAGTCGATGTAAGCGACCAGGTCGCCCACGGTGACAAGCCCCTCGGGCTCGCCGAAGTCGACCTCGCAGGCCTCCTCCAAGTCGCAGATGAGCTCGACCATGTCCAGCGAGTCGATGCCGAGGGACTCGAAGGTCGCCTCGGGGGTGACGGTGGCGGGGTCGATGTCGAGGTTGCTCTCGAGAACGCCGGCGATGGTGTCGATAGTGGCCATGAACTAATCCTCCTTTTGGGTGAGCAGACCGTAGCCGCCGTCCTCGCGGCGGTACAGGATGTGCACCAGGTTGGTGTCTCGATCAGTGTACGCGAAAAAGTCGTGGCCCAACAGATCGATCTGGATGAGCGCCTCTTCTTCGGTCATGGGCGTGAATTCCGTCTCCTTGCGGCGGATGATCTCGTCCTCGGACAGCTCGTCCATCAGACGGTCGAGATCGAGCTCGGTCTCCGGATGGGCGTCCTCGTGGGCGTAGTCGACGATGCGCTCGGTGGCGCGAACCTTCTTGTCCAGCACGCGGGTCTTGTACTTGCGCAGCTGGCGGGCGACCTTGGCGGCAGCCACGTCAATGGCGGCGTACATGTCCTCTTCGCTTTCCTCCACACGCACGATATGGCCCTTGACGCGGACGGTGACCTCGCAAATAGCCGGCAGCGGGTTGGCCGGGTTCTTCTCGGTGTAAAGAACAATTTCCGTGGAGACGGTGTCGGCGTCCACAGCCTTGATCGCGTTGCCGACCTTCTCCTCAGCGTACTGACGAAGGGCGTCGGTGACGGGCATTTTGCGTCCGGACACGGTGATCGTCATGATTTCCACCTCTTTTAGCTCGTTGCTTGCACAATCAGCATGGAAGGCGCGAGCCCGCTGGGGCATCTGAGCGCACCATGCGTAAAACGCACCCTTCCAAACTGGAAAAAACAGCATAGCGCACTTTTCGCGAGATTGACCGAGCAATTTGAGGTTGCAAGAAAACGATTGCCGTCTGAGGACTGTTTTCGGAATGCAGCGCCTTTGAAGTCGAACGGTTCTCGTTTTCGTGTGAAAAAGGCTGCTACGGGGACTTTACAGATAGGGATTTTCGCTGAAGCGAAAGGGAAAGAGGTTACAATTAACGGATATCTGTGAAGCCGTCTTGCTCGCAGGCGGCTGAGTCGGTAAGAGAAATTGAGGATGTAAGGCATGGAACCCACTGCGAAGAATCCCGATCCGCATCATATCTTCATTGATGAAGTCCAGGGGCATCAGCGTCGCTGGTTGAAAGTCATCCAATTTACGAGTTCGTCCACGAAGGCGGCGGCCATCATGCTGGCGGCGGCTATTGTGGCCCTCGTTATCGCGAACTCGCCGTTCTTCGAGCCCTTTGAGGAGTTCTGGCACACCCATGTAGTGGTGGGCGTCGGCGGCTTTATCGGCGAGATGTCGCTGGCCCATATCATCAACGACATCTTCATGGCGGTGTTCTTCCTGCTCGTAGGGTTAGAGATCAAATACGAGATGACCGTCGGCGAGCTCACGAACATCCGCCAGGCGGCGCTGCCCATCATCGCGGCCTGCGGCGGCGTTCTGGCCCCTATCGTCATCTACTCCATCTTCAACGCCACCAACCCTGAGACCTCCCACGGCTGGGGTGTGCCCACGGCGACCGATATCGCCTTCGCCTTGGGCATCATGGCGCTGCTCGGCAACCGCGTGCCCAACGGCGTGCGCGTGTTCCTCTCCACCTTGGCCGTGGCCGACGACATCATCGCCATTCTCGTCATTGCCATCTTCTACGGTCAGAGTCCCTCGCTCATGTGGCTTGCCATTGCTGCGGCCATTCTCGTGGTGCTCGTACTGATGAACCGGGCGCACGTGTACGCCCTGACGCCTTACATGCTGGTGGGTTGCCTGTTGTGGTTCGCTGTGTTCATGTCCGGTGTTCATTCCACCATCGCTGGCGTGCTGCTCGCCTTCACGATCCCCACGGGGTCGCGCGTCGATCTGCAGAAGTTCATGACCTGGTCGGGCGACCGGGTTCGCGAGGCGCGCGCCGCCTATGTGGAGACCGAGCCGGTGACGCTTCAGAAGGATTACATGTTCACCGTCACCCGACTCTCCAGTGTTGCTCGTCAGGTGGTACCCCCGGCCACGCGCTTGGAGCATATGCTGTACCCGTGGGTGTACTTTGCCGTGCTGCCTCTGTTCGCGCTGACCAACGCCGATGTGAGCTTCCTTGGCGGCGATGTTCTCGCCATGGTCTCGAGCCCGGTGTTCTTCGGCGTGTTCTTCGGATTGCTTCTGGGCAAGCCCATCGGCATCCTGCTCTTCAGCTTCTTGACGGTGAAGCTGAAGATCGCCAACCTGCCCGATCATGTTAACTGGATCCATATGCTGGGTGCCGGCATCCTGGGCGGTGTGGGCTTCACCATGGCCATCTTCGTGGCGAACCTCGCCTTCCCCGAGGCCGTGCTCATCGCCGATGCGAAGATCGGCATTCTGTCGGCCTCGCTTCTGGCCGGCGTGATCGGCTTTTTGTTCCTGTTCATGCAGGCGAAGACCGCCGAGCGCCAGGGCATCTCGTACGTGTCCGCCTCGCTCGATGAGGTGGTGCGCCAAACGGCCGGGGAAGAGGCCGCCGATATGGCCGACGACGTGGTTCTCGGCTGCGGCGACGAGGATCTGGTCGACGATGTGCGCGAGGTGCTGGAAGCCGAGGGCGGCGTGGCGGAGTTCGTCGTGCACGAGATCCGCGACGAGGCCGAGGCCGAGGAAGCCGAGGACGTCACCGGTACGCGACCCTAGGGGACGCGTCGGTCCGCGGGCTTTTCGTACTTTCGGAGGGCGCTCTTTCGGGGGCGCCCTTTTTCATGCATCAAGTCGTTTTCGCAAACAGCAAGCTCGCTACAACGCGCCCATGAGGTCGGCGATGGCGTAAAGGGTGCCGAAGGCGACGACGCAGCCTTCCGGGCCGGCGGCGTCGCGGGCTGCGCGCAGGGCATCGGCGGGAGCGCCGCACGTGCGCACGGGCACGTCATCGGCCCGGCCCTCTTCCACCATAATCTCGCGCACGCAAGCCGCCAGCTCGTCGACCGCCAGGGCGCGAGGGCTTTTCGGGGCGTACACCGAGAAGCTGCGGGCCCACGGCGCCACGGCGCGCACCATGGCCGGGTAGTCCTTGTCGGCCAGCACGCCCAAAGCAAAATCGACCGAGGCGCGTCCCTCCTCCCCCAGAAGATCGGCGAGCGAGGCGGCCAGGGCCTCGGCCCCCTGGGGGTTGTGACCACCGTCCACAATGGTAAGCGGCGCGGTATCCACCACTTCGAAACGGCCGGGCCAACGGGCGGAGGCGATGCCTGCGAAAGCGGCCTCGTCGGAGATGGCCCACCCGCGCCCGCGCAGCACGTCGACCGCCGTCAGGGCAAGCGCCGCGTTGAAGGGCTGGTAGCTGCCGAGGAGACGCGTCTCGAATCCCCTCCCCTTCCACGAGAACCGGCGCAGGGCCGCTCCCTCGAGCGGCTCCACGGACAAGTCGCCGAAGTCGGGCACGAAAAGTTCGCAACCGCGCTCGGCGGCCACGGCCTCGATGACCGCCATGGCCTCGCTCTCCTGGGGCCAGCTCACCACGGGCGCTCCCGCCTTCACGATGCCGGCCTTCTCGCCGGCGATGGCGGCCAGGGTGTCCCCGAGCAAATCGGTATGGTCGAGCCCGATGCGGCAGATCACGCTCGCCTCGGGAGCCTCGATGACGTTGGTGGCGTCCAACCGTCCCCCGAGCCCTACTTCCAGCACCACGATATCGCAGCCCACGGCCCGGAAATGCTCGAAGGCCACGGCGGCCATGAGCTCGAACTCCGTAGGATGATCCCCGCACGCCGCCTCCACGGCCGCGGCCGCCGGGCGCACCGCCGCCACGGCCCGGGCGAGCTCCTCGCCCGTGATGTTCTCCCCGTTCACGCGGATGCGCTCCTCGAAGCAGAGGATGAACGGACTCGTGAACAGGCCCACTTTGTAGCCGGCCGCCTGCAGCACCGAGGCCACATACGCGCACACCGACCCCTTCCCGTTGGTACCCGCCACGTGCGTGAAGCGCAACTCGTCCTGGGGGCGCCCCAAGCGCTCCAGCAGATTCACCATGCGCGAGAGCCCCAGGCGCGAGGCCTGCCATCGCGGGGTGTTTATCCAGGCAACGGGATCGAAGTGGCGCGCATCTTCCACGGCACGTTCTCCTTCAAGGACGCGGCTACCGTTTTCTTACAAACCCGGTAACCGATGGGGCATATCACGGCTCCATTCTATACTAGGTTCCGGGCACGAGAGGCCGCGCAACGAGAGGAGGAGCCATGGCAGCCATTTACGACCTGAACCGGCCGAATCCGCTGGCAGCGCCCTGCGATGAGGAAAGCTGCAAGCCGCCCCTGGTCAAGATCCTCACCTCCCACGAGTTCAGCCAGCTCACGCATATCGCCCCGGAGGCGCGGGCAGAGCTGGCAGCGCTCGAGCTGGCGGCGGCCAACTTCGTCGAGCTGTACCCCTCCTACATCATCGGCTCGTTTTCGGTGCCGGACAAATCCGACCCCACGGGCGATCCGGACACCATGTCGTTCTACCTGGAAGCCGACCACCTCATCCTCATCGACGACGGCGACATCGCGCAGAAGACCCTGGACAAAGTGGCCGCCACGGGCATCCTCACGAAGCCCACCACCTCGCATACCCTGTACGCCTTCATGAAGACGCTCATCGCCGACGATTTCAGCTGGTTCTCCTCCATGGAAGACGCCATGGAAAGCCTCGAGGACGCCATGATCGGCCACCATGCCGACATCTCGTCGCAGACCATCATGAGCTACCGGCGCGCCGCCATGCGCATGGGCTCCTACTACCAGCAGATCGGCGTCATGGCCGATCTCATCGCCGACAACGAGAACAAGGTGATGAGCCGCGAGGAGGCCCGCACCTTCGGGCACATCACCACCCATGCGAACCACCTGTCCGACCGCGCCGACATGCTGCGCGAGTACAGCCTGCAGCTTTACGAGCTGCATCAGACGCAGATCGACTTGAAGCAGAACTCCACCATGCAGATTCTCACCATCGTCACGGTGATGTTCGCGCCGCTCACGCTCGTCACCGGCTGGTTCGGCATGAACCTCACCGTGCTGCCGGGGCTCGATTGGCCCTATATGGCGGCCACGATCATCACCCTGGCCCTGGTCATGATCGTGGTGATGGTGCTGTTCTTCAAGCGGAAGAGATGGCTCTAAACCTCGCCGCGCAGCAGCTCGCCTAAGGTGGCGAAGTCGTTTTCCAAGGCCTCGCGCTTCTTGCTGTCGTAGAGCGCGGCCGCCGGGTGGAAGATGGGGAACACCTTGAAGCGCCCCGCCCGCTGCAGCGTGCCGTGCAGGCGCGTAATGCCCACATCGGTTTTCAGAATAAACTTCGTGGAGAAGTTGCCCAGCGTGACGATGTACTCCGGGTTTATCGTGCGCGTCTGCTCGCGCAGAAACGGCGTGCAGGCCTGGATTTCCTCGGGACGCGGATCGCGGTTGGAAGGAGGACGGCACTTCAGCACGTTGGCGATGTAGACGTCCTCGCGGGACAGCCCGGCGATGGCCAGAAGCTCGTTGAGATACTTGCCGGCGGCGCCCACGAAGGGCTCGCCCTGCAAATCCTCGTTCTTGCCCGGAGCCTCGCCGACGATGAGCACCCGGGCCTCGGGATTGCCCACGCCGAACACCGTCTGCGTGCGGCCATCGCACAAGGGGCAGCGGCGGCAGGCGGCCACCTGGACTTGCAGGTCTTCTAGCGGAATGTGGGGGTGCTCCATCGGGCGTCCTTCTCTCTTGAATTTCTTGTCGGGACCTGCCTCGGGCGAGCGCCGGGAGGGGGTGCCGTGCTCAAACAGCATTCTATGGCATTTCTCGCCGAGAGTCGCGGCATTTTTGCATGCCATAGAATGAACTGCGCGCGGCACCCCCTCCCGGCGCTCGCTGCGCATCGCTGTTTTTCAACCTGCTGCACAGACTTGGTACTCGCTGCGCATCGCCTTCTATACGTACAGCCTCGGCAAGCGAGAGCAGCCGAAGCCGATGGCTATCTCGTGCTGAATCGTGCCCAGCGTTTCGGCCATCTGATCGATGGTGACCGAGGCCTCGCCCTGCTCCCCTACGATGGTCACCTCGTCGCCGATCTGGGGGTCGATATCGTTGCGCTGGCGCAGGTTCACTTCGAACATGGACTGATCCATGCAGATGTTGCCCACCTGGTGGAAGCGGCGGCCAGCGAGCAGCACGTCGGTGCGACCGGAAAGGCCCCGGCGGAAGCCGTCGGCATAGCCGATGGGCATGGTGCAGATCTTCACGGCGCCGGGGCTGCGGTAGTTCAGGCCGTAGCTGACGCCCTCGCCCACCGGCAGCGTCTTCACGTCGGTGATGCGGACCTTCACGCTCATGGCC
>CABSMC010000017.1 GCA_902478715.1 uncultured Adlercreutzia sp. | reverse complement strand
GTCGCACCGGAGGTCCGGGCTTCACTTTCTCTGCCGAGAGGCCGGCAAGGGCCGGCGGCCTCTGACGTGAGATAGGTTTTGGGAAGCGAAAGTGACTGCGCCGCGCAGCTCGGGGTTCGGGATACCGAGGTTCTCCGGGCCGAAGGCGACGTCGTTCTCGATGAGGCTCGCCACCAGCTGGTCGTCGGGGTTCTGGAAGACCAGCCCCGCGTTGGAGCGGATGAAGTAGGTCTGCTCCGCGTCGCGGGTGTCGCAGCCGAACACGTCCACCTCGCCCTCGTCGGGCAGAAGCAGCGCGTTGATGTGCTTGGCCAGGGTGGACTTCCCCGAGCCGTTGCCACCGAGCAGACACAGAAACTGCCCCTGAGGCACGGTCAGGTTCAGATGACGGAAGACGAAGGCCTCCCCATCGTAGGTGAAGGCGGCATCGCGGAAATCGACGAAGACGTCTGCACTCATTAGCGGCCCTTAACCTGGTCTTTCTTCGGGGTGATGAGGTTCGAGATGGCCTTGTAGACGATAAGCGTCAGAATGGCGTTCAAAAGGCCCTTCAGCAGGTTGAACGGGATGAGGATGGGCACGATCATGGCCACGACGGCATCGAGCGGCACGCCGAGCCAGGCCGGGGTGACCACAAGGTTGCCGAGCACGGCCATAATGACGGCGAACACGATGCCGAGCACAAGACCGATGATGGCGCCCTTCAGGGTGTGGATCTTCTTGTACACGAGCGCCGAGGGCAGGATGAAGCCAATGACCACGAGCAGGTTCATGAGCGCGCCGGTGAAGTCGGCGAAGAGGATGCCGTGGGCCACCACCGAGATGATGCCGCAGGCGAGGCCAGCCGCCGGACCGTAGGCGAAGCCGCAGACCGCCGCGGGCATGATGGAGGCGTCGTAGGACAGCCACGCCACGCCGGGCAGAAGCGGGAACTCGACGAAGGACAAGAGCACCGAGATGGCGCACAGAAGCGAGATGGTCACGAGCACGCGGGTAGACCAGCGGTTCGTGTTCGCCATGGTCTTCTGGGCCGTGGGCGCCTTGGCGGGGCGCACGGTGGAGGAACCGACAGCGGGGTGAGTCGTGGGTTTGTTGGCCATGATGGACCTTCTTTCTCTTCGCGAGGCGTATCTTCCGGAGCCGCTTCCCCTCGCAAAAAGAAAACGAGCCCGTATGAATTCCTTTCATACAGGCTTCCATGATGTCGCGCTTCCGTTTGCATCGGCCCCGCCGGTCGGGGCGTCGGAAACGCGAACGTCTGCCTCTTCCATCCGGACTGTAACCGTTGGCCCCGGACTTTCACCGGGTCAGCCTGTGCTCTCGCACAGGGTCGCGGGCTTGCCGGCGCGCGGAGACGCCGCCGTGCTTACCGCCAGTGAGGATTTCCACCTCGCCCTGAAACAGAATTCACGGCGCCCATTGTAGGCGACAGGCGTCCCGCGCGCAACCCCTGGGGCTATTGGATGCGCGCAGCGGTTCATAGTCGCCGCCGATGCCTCGGGGCGCCTCTTAGCGGCGACGGGGGTAGAGGACGTAGCCGCGGTCGGTCTCGGCACGCGCCCCCGCGACCGCCTCGTCCCTCATGGAGCTGAGGCGGTCATGGGGGCAGATGTCCATATGGAAGGCGTCGCCGACGGCACCCGACGCGAGCACCTCGTCGGTCGGGCCCTGGGCGGCGACCCTCCCCTTCTGCATCACCACGAGGTAATCGGAGTAGCGCAGGGCGAGATCCAGATCGTGGATGACCATGGCGACGGTCTTGCCCTCGCGGCGGTTCAGGTCGCGCACGAGGGCCATGAGGTCGTGGCAGGCGCTGATATCCAGATAGGTGGTGGGCTCGTCCAGCACGATGAGGTCGGTGTCCTGGGCGAGCGTGCGGGCCAGATGCGCCCGCTGACGCTCGCCGCCGGAGAGCTGGTGCAGGTCATGATTGCGGAAGGCCGCGATGCCGGCGCGCTCCATGGCGGCGTCCACGGCCGCGCGGTCGTCGACCGAAAGGCGGCCGCCCCAGCCCACGTACGGCTGCCGCCCGCAGGCCGCGAGGGCCTCCACGGTCATGGGAGGCACGCGCGAGCTCTGGGCCAGCACGGCCATCAGCCGCGCCCGCTCGCGGGGCGCAAGCGCACCCGTGTCGCGGCCGGCCACGTCCACCCGTCCCGCCATCGGACGCAGAAGGCCCGAGGCCAGCTTCACCAGCGTCGATTTCCCGCAGCCGTTGGGGCCGACGATGCTCGTCACCGCGCCCGCGGGGATGGCGGCGGCAAGGCCTTCCATGAAAGGAACGCCCGGCTTGTAGGAGAACGAGACGTCCTCGTAGCGGATGGCGCACTCCGGCGCACGCGTGTCGACGGCGGCGGGGCGCGCGCACGACGTTATCTCGCCATGAATGACGCACTCAGTCAAGGCCGCCTCCTTTGTTCTTCAGAATGAGGTAGATGAAGAAGGGGCCACCGATGAAGGCCAGCAGAATGCCCACGGGCAGCTCGTAGGGGGCGAACAGCACCCGGGCCAGGAGATCGCAGCCCACAACGAAGACGGCCCCGGCGAGCGCCGAGACCGGCACCACCCAGCGGTTGTCGTGGCCGACGAAGAAGCGCATGAGGTGCGGAACCACGAGCCCCACAAAACCGACGAGTCCCGCGAAGCTCACGGCCGCCCCGGCGAGCACCGCGGCCACGGCGAGCATCTCCAGGCGCACGGCGCGCACGTTCACGCCCAGGCTGTGGGCAGCCTCGTCGCCAAGCGACAGGATGTTCAACTTCGCCGCGCCCGCCAGCGCCGCCGCCAGGCCTACGGCAATGTAGACCGCCGGCCAACCCAGATCGCGCATGAGCACCCCGGACAGGCCGCCCACGAGGAAGGTGGACGAGCCGATGTAGGCGTCCGGGTCAACGATGAGGATGGTGTTCATGCCCGCGCCGAACACGGTGGTGATGGCGATGCCGGCGAGCACCACCGTGAGCCGACTCAAGCCCGTGCCCAGCGACAGCGCGAAGATGATGAGCGCCGTCGCGAGCGCCCCGGCGAAGGCCGCCAGCGGCGTGAGCCACAGCGCCCCGGGCACGAGCGAGGCGGCCAGCAGCACGGCGAGCCCCGCGCCGGAGTTCACGCCGATGACGTTGGGGCTCGCCAGCGGGTTGTCCAGGCAGGCCTGGATGAGCGCGCCGGAGGTGGCCAAGGCCGCCCCCGCCAGAAGCGCCGCCAGCACCCGCGGCACGCGGACGTTCTCCAAGATGTTGCGGGCCGTGGCGGAGACGTCGCCGCCGAAAAGCCACGCCGCCAGCTCCGGCAGACTCACCGACGAGGCGCCGAGCGTGAGCGCCGCCGCCGTCACCGCCACGAGCAAAACAGCGGTTCCGGCGATGACGGCGACGTTGCGGGAGACAGAGCCCATGACGCGAAGCCCCTTCCGCCGTTAGTTCTGCCCGTAAAGCTCGTCGAAGAGCCCCTGGTAGGCCGCATCCCACTGGGCATTGGGCTTGGAAAGGTACAGCGTCGGGTCCAGGGTGATGTAGCGGCCGTTCTGCACGGCGGACAGCGAGTTCCAAGCCGGGTTGGCCGCCGTGGCCTCCTCGAGGTTGCGCATGGCCGCCTCGGTGTCGTTGCCCATGGGGATGACGAAGATGAAGTCGGGATCCATCTCGATGACCGCCTCCAAGCTGAAGTCCTTCAGAAGGCTCTTGTTCTCGTCGGCGAGGTTGTTCACGCCGAGGTCGGCCAACATGGCGCCGGTCTGAGTGCCGGAGCTCTGCACGCGGGTGCCGCCGGAGAACGTGGTGAGCACAAGCGCCGTCGGCGGGTTCTCGGCTGGCACCGCGCCCACGATGCCGTCGATGGCCTCGGACACCTTTGCGACGTTCTGCTCATAGAGGTCCGCGCGACCGGTGATGTCGGTGAAGGTGCGCATGAGGCGCTCGTAGTCGTCGAAGGTGGTTACCTCGAAGTAGGCCACGGGAATGCCCGCGCCCACAAGCGCATCGCGCAGATCGGCCTGGCTGGAGTCGCCGCCGCGGCCGCCGGTGCCGCTCGTCATAATGACGAAATCGGGATTAAGCGCCATGATGGCCTCGAGGTTCACCGCCGTGAAGTCCCCCACCGTGGCCACATCCGGGCTCTCGATAGTCCAGCCGGACGCCGTGAGCGCGTCATCGGAGACGCCCACGAGCGTGCCCCCGGCCAGCTCCCAGGCGTTCGCGAAACTGCCCATGCAGGCCACGACCCGCTGCGGGTTGTCCACGGTAACCTCGTTGCCCATATCATCGGTGAAGGTGACGGGGCCGGGCGCTGCCGACTCGGCCGCGGGAGCCTCGGGGTTCTGCTGCTCCTGCTGGGTCGCATCGGCCGCCGGAGCCTCGCTTTCCTGCTGCCCGCATCCGGCCAGCGCCAACACCAACACCGCCGCAGCAGCGCAAAGGACGATTTTCTTCATTGGATGAATCCTTTCTTGTTGAAACTCTTCGGGGGCGGGCTGCGGGGTGCCGCTCAGTCGCTCAGACAGTCCTCGCTGGTATCGAAGGCGTCGGCGCTATTCGCTCCCCTCCAGTTACCGCCTTCGATACCATCTGCGGAACTCGCTTGGTGAGCGGCACCCCGCATCCCGCTTCGCTCAACCTTGGTTGAGTAGGCGTGAAAACCTACGCCGCGTCGCCGTCAAGTTGCTGACCATGGGCGCAGTAGTCGTCTTGGGCGAGGATGTCGCCGTCGTGGTAGTAGGCGGCACGGGCCCGGCAGCCGCCGCAACCGTCCTTGTAGTCGCACGTGCCGCAAGCACCGGAGTAGGCCTGGGTGCGCAGGCGCTCGAACACCGGGCTCGTCTTCCAAATCTCGTCGAAAGGCGTCTCGCGCACGTCGCCGGCCTCTTCGGTCATGTAGGCGCAGGGGCGAACGATCCCCTCGCTGCCCACGACGCAGTAGGAGAGGCCGGCCAGGCAGCCGCGGGTGAAGCGCGTGTCAACGCCCAGCTGCTTCGCCACGCGGGTGAACTGCGGCGCGCAGGTGGGCTTCACGTCGATGGACACTTCCGCCGACTTCTCTATGATCTCGCGCAAAAGCGCCTCGTTTTCCAGCACCTCCAGGCTCGTCTCCTGAATGTACTCGCCGCGGCCGACGGGGATCAGGAAGAAAATGTAATGGGCGACAGCGCCAATCTCCTCGGCGAAGTCGGTGATGGCGCACACCTCGTCGCGGTTCCAATCGACCACGGTGGTGTGCAGCTGGAAGGGCAGGCCGGCGCGCTTGCAGGCCTCGATGCCGGCCAAGGTGAGGGCGTGGGCGTTCGGAAGGCCGCGGAACTTGTCGTGCTTGGCGGCGTCCAGGCTGTCCACGGAGATGCCCATGGCGGCCGCGCCGGCCTCCTTCAGGCGCCGGGCCACCTCGTCGGTGATGAGCGTGCCGTTGCTGCCAAACACCGGGCGCAGTCCGCGGGAGGCCGCATGGGCCACCAGCTCGTAGATGTCGGGACGCAAAAGCGGCTCGCCACCGGAGAAGATCATGATCTTGAAGCCCACGAGGGCAATCTCGTCGATCATCTTCTTCGCCTCGTCGGTGGAAAGCTCGCGCTCGGTGGCCTCCTCGGCGTCCTGGTAGCAGTGGACGCACTTCAAATTGCATTGGTTCGTGGTCATCCACGATACGATCATGTCGGGGTCTCCTCTCCCACGCATGGACGCGGCCTCAGGCTGACGGCTCACGTGCCGCAGGCTCGACGGCAGGTTTGCCGCGCGTTCGGCCGCAAGGGGGGTTCAAGGATACCCAGAGCACTTTTCGCGGGAATCGCCCGAACGGGTTAGGTTGGGAATGAGAAGGCTATCACAGCCAAAAGCGGGAAAACGCCGTGCAACCTATTCGCCCAACTCCAGAGCGAAAGCGCGAACCGCATCGGTGAAAAGGCGCTCGCGGGCGTCGTCGGTACCGAGACGCGCCCAGGGGGCGTCTCGCGTGATAGCGGCCAGGTCGGCGGCGGTATAGAGGAAGACGCCGTCGAGGGAGGCGATGCGGCGATCGACGAGCGAGCCGTCCGCGCTGGCATCGACGAGCAGCATCGGACGGCCCCGACGCAGGCGGACGACGCCCTTCATGAGCCGACGATCGAGCGCGGCGCCTTCCACGGCGCTTTCCGCCAAGACGATGTCGGCATCGACGAGCAGTGCCGAAAGCAGCTGAGGGTCGGCCGTTTGCGCCCCGAACGCGCGGGCGGCGGCGCCATGATCCTCGTCGCCGAGCAACTGGAAGCGTTCCACGCCGGCGCCATGGAACGCACCAGCGAAGACCAACGAGAAATCGCCCGGGCCGGCAACGAGCACGCATCGGCGCTCGAGATGGCCGAACACGCGCCGGGCCAGCTCCACGGCCGTTTCTGCCAGCGCCGCCGTCGAAGCGGAGGCGTCGGCCGCCGACAGAGCGCTCGACAGGCGGGAGACCGCCTCAGCGAGCAGGGTCAGGTCGTCGCCCAGCGTACCCGCCCGTCGCGCCTCCGACAGGGCGCGCGCCCAGCATGTGGACAGCGCGTCCTGCGAACCCGGCGCACCGAGGCCCCCCTGCCCTCCCGATAGCGCCAAGTCCCCCGCAGCAAGCGAGCCGCCTTCCCTAAGAAGCGACACTTCTCCCGAGGCCTCCCGGGCGAACTCGTCCAGACCGCACAAGGCGGCAAACAGGTGAGAGGCAGCATCGATCCCCTCGGCGAAATAGAGCGCGCTGGCCACTTCCCCATCGGCCACGGCACCGAGGAGCCCGGCGGCGATATCGTAGGCGTCGCAGCCCTCCTCCGCCACCGCGTACAGCTCCACGCGCGCGCCACTCGCCACGATGAGCCCCTCGGAGAGGCTCCGATGGGCCGACACCTCGGCCAGAAGCGCGCGCCGAGAAGCTCCGTCGGCGAGACGCTGGCTTATCGGCGAGAAGACGGCGCGACGCGGGTTCACGCCCGCAACGAACAGACCCATGGCCCTACCCCGCCGACACCGCGATGAGCAGCACCGCTGCCGCAAGGCCGGCGATGGCCAAAGCGTCGCGGGTTCTCGCCGACGCGGCCCAGGGTGCCAGAAACGACAGGGCGCAGAACACCGACCACACGGCCGTCGTCGCCAGGGAGAGTGACACGCGCGGCACCAGATAGCCCAGGTTGCCCTCGGTGCCGATCTGCGCCATGGCCGCGTAGAGCGCCACCAGGTGCGTGAACCCGATGAGCATGGCGGCGATGAGCACCGTAAGGCCCACCAGCCCCGCCAAGCGCGAGATGAGGGCGAGCGTGTCCAGCGCCGGCGTGTTCAGCTCGAGCACCTTGGCGCTGCGGGCCGCCATGAGACGGCGCTGGTACCAGTCGAGCGCGGCCGATATGGCCGAGGTGGCGAAACAGGCCAGGGCGACGAACACGAGCACGATATGGGGCACGAGGAGCGGCCAGTGGTAGAAGGCCATGTTGTCCGCGCCCGCGGGATCGAGGATGCGCAGCCACTGGGACACGAGAATGAGCAGCGCCACCACTGGCGCGGCGACAGTGGAGAAGGCGAGCCCGCGACGGGTGACGAGCAGTCCCGCCGCCGTCACCACGGCAAGCACCCACGAGGCCAGCATGACGATATTGGGGCCGGACAGAAGCGTGCCTTCCGTGCTCACCGATTCCATGCCGATGACCGCGGAATGCGCCGCCACGGCAACCAGGTAGACGCCCTTGGCCGCCCGCGCGGCCCGACGGTGATCGCGCCTGAGGCCGAACGCTCCCAAGGCGCTCGCCGCGCCGTAGAGCAGGATGCAGAGTATTTCGAAGACGAACAAGGTCACAAGCGCGCTTTCCTCCCAGCGAGAGAGTCCCAGTTTACCCGAGGCCGCCTCCCCCGCCATCCCCCGTTCGGGCTAACCTCCTTGCTCCATCCGCATGGGGCGAACAAACACTTTCCGTAGGGAGCGGCCTTGGTCGCCCCTCGCAAGTAAGGTTGCCATCGCAGGGAGGGCAGACCAAGGTCTGCCCCTACGGAATCAGTCCCCCATTCTGCCATCTTCCGCTATCTCAGCGGCGGCGCAGCAGGCCGGTTTCGAAGCCGTAGGCCACGAGCGCCGCCCGGTTCGCGCGGCCGCACTTCGTGGTCATGTGGGACAGGTGCGCCTTCACCGTCTGCTCGGAGAGGGAAAGCCGCCCGGCGATCTCCTTGTTCGAGAGACCGCCGGCAATGTAGTAGAGGATCTGCTGCTCGCGCAAGGTGAATGCGGAGGCAGGGTCGGCAACGAAGATCATCGAGCGTCCTTCGAACCGCGCCCTTAGGCGAAGTCGTACAAGTCCTTGGCGGCTTCTTGGAAGTCCGCGTAGGCCTCGGCGGCGATGACCTCGTCGTCCACCAGCTCGAAGGAGCAGGGCTGGCCGTCCTCGTCCACTTCGGTCACTTCCAGCACCACCACCTCGCCGGAGGACGTGGCCGGATGCTCGTCGTCCACCGGGAAGAAGAACCCGAACGAGCTCTCCCCCTTCAGCACGAGCCCGAGGAACTCAAGTTCCACCTGCTCGCCCTTCTCATCGACGAGCGTGATGGTGATGCCCTCCTCGGTAGGCGGGCAAAAGTTGGGAGCCGAACCTTCACGAACCATGTTCGCGCCTTTCTCTCAAGCGTGGAAGAGCGTAGAGGGACACGGGGTGCTGCTCACCAAGCGAGTTCCGCAGCGAACGAAACAGCCCAGTGGGCTGTTTCGCCGAGCGAGGACTGTCTGAGCGACTGAGCAGTACCCCGTGGCCCGATCCCGGGAGAGCTGCTACTGCGCCCTTCCGTGGCGGTGCTTCTTTTTCTTGTTGTTCACCGGCTTGGGTTTGGCGGCCGCCGCCACCGCTGCGGCGTCGGGCGCCTCGCCGGTCGCTTCCTTCTGCTCGGCCACGTAGGCCTCGGCGCGCGCGTTGGCCTCAAGGCGCGCCAGCGGCACCTGGGCGATGCCGGTGGAAGCGGAGTGGTCAAACTCGAACAGGCCCACTTCCTTGCCGTACTTCTTCTGCAGCTTCGCGAACTTCGGCTCACGGGTCTTCCACAGGCAGTAGAGCGGGCACGCGATGGCGATGGACGAGTAGGAGCCGGCGATGAGGCCGATGGCCATGGCGAAGGCGAAGTCCTTCAGCGTCTCGCCGCCGAACAGCAGCATCGCGAACACCGGGATGAACGAGGTGAGCGTCGTGTTGATGGTGCGGATGAACACCTGGTTCATGGAGTGGTTGGCCATGGTCATGAAGGTGCAGCGGATGTCCTCGCCCTTCATGTTGTCGTTGATGCGGTGGAACACGACCACGGTGTCGTAGAGCGAGTAGCCGAGGATCGTGAGCAGGGCGGCGATGGTGTTCGGGTTCACTTCCCGGCCCACGAGCGCGTAGATGCCCACCACCAGGATGAGGTCGTGGAACAGCGCGACGATAGCCATGACGCCCATCTTGTACTCGAAGCGGATGGCAATGTAGACGATGATGAGCAGGATGGACACGAGGAATGCGATGAGCGAGCTTTGGATGACGCTCGCGCCCCAGTCGGGGCCGATGGTGGTCACTTCGAAGTCGCTCGAGGTCATGCCGAGGGCCTCGGCCACCTGGTTGGCGTGGGCCGTGGCGTCCTCGGCCGAGGTGGTCGTGGTGCGCACGAGGAAGCCGGGCTCGCCACCGGTCTCGGTGGTCTGGATGACGGCGTCGGGCTCGCCGGCGTCGTTGAAGGCCTCGCGCATCTGCTCGGTGGTGATATCGCCGGTGCCGTGGAAGGCCACCGACGTGCCGCCGACGAACTCGATGCCGAAGTTCAGGCCGCGGAAGCCCACGATGGCCAGGCACGCCACCATGGCCACGGCGGCCACGGTGAGGAACACCTTGCGGTAGCCGAGGAAGTTGATGTCGTGCTTGATGAAGCGGCCGCGGATCTTGCGCACGGCGGTGACGGCGACCGAGCCCGGCTCGCCCTCGCCCTCGGCGATGACGCGGGTCTCGGCGGCGTTCATCTGGGCGCCGGTCTCGGCCTCGGCCTCAGGGACGCCCTCGGCGGCGGCCAGCTCGGCGTAGCCGCGCGACGCGTCGATGGAGTCCTTAATGCCCCAGAAGCCGGGATGCTTGGCGATGGCCTTCGGCGCGAGCAGGCGAATGAGCGGCGCCTTGAACAGAAGCATCATGACGATGTCGCAGATGATGCCCAGGGCCAGCGTCATGCCGAAGCCCTTGACGGAGGCGGCGGCGAGGAAGAACAGGCAGAGCGCCGAGACCATGGTCACGAGGTCGGCGTCAATGGAGGTGAGAATCGCGTGGCGCACGCCGGTGATGGAGGCGGCCTTCACGGAGCGACCCATGCGGATCTCCTCGCGGAAGCGCTCCACCGTGAGGATGGAGGAGTCCGCCGCCATGCCGATGGTCAGCACGATGCCGGCGATGCCCGCCAGCGACAGGCTGAACAGGTGGAAAGCGGACAACGCCGCCAGAATACCGAGGTAGAGCACGGCGAACACGGCCATGGCCGCGGCGGTGATGAGACCGAGGCCCTTGTAGAAGAACAGCAGGTACAGCATGACGAGCGCAAGACCGATGAGCGCCACGAGCACGCCGGAGGCCAGCGCGTCCTGGCCGAGGGTGGGGCCGACGACCTGGGACTGGGCGTATTCGAAGGACACCGGCAGCGAGCCGGACTCCAAGATGGTCTGCAGCGCCTTGGCGTCTTCCAAGGAGTACTGGCCGGTGATGGACACCTCGCCGTTGGGAATCTCGGACTGCACGGCCGGCGCGGACTGCACCTCGCCGTCCAGGATGATGACGATCTTGCCATGGTCGGCCACCAGATCGCGCGACGCCTCGGCGAAGGCCTTGGCGCCCTGGGAGTTCAGCGTGATGTTCACGCTGTAGTAGGTGCTGCCCTCGCTCTCGCGGCCGATGGTGACGTTGGTGATGTCGGCGCCGGTGACGATGGGCGTGTAGGTGCCCGGCTCCACGGCCATGTGCTCAACCTGGCCCGAGGGGAAGGCATTGCCGAACTCGTCGGTCACCGTGCCCTCGCCGGAGGTCTGGCCGGAATCGATGGCGTTGCGCACCTCTTCATCGGTGAACGAATCCAGACGCGCGAACTCCAGCGAGCCAGTACGCCCGATGGTGGCGAGCGCCTCTTCCGTATCGGCCAGACCGGGAATCTGCACGAGGATTTGATCGGAGCCCTGCTCCTGCACCGTGGCCTCCGAGGCGCCCAGCGCGTTCACGCGGCTCTCGATGATGGCGCGAGACTTCTCCATGTCCTCGGGGGTGACCGGCTGGCCGTCCGTGGACTTCGCCGTGAGCACCACCGACAGGCCGCCCTGGATATCGAGGCCCTGGTTGATCTTCTCGTTGGGCGGGGTGAACAGCACCACCGACACGACGACGAGCAGGGTGGTGAGGATGAGCAGCCACACGTTGCGGCGATCCGCCGTGCGGGCCGGCTTCTTCTTGACGTTGCGTTCCAATGCCATGGGATGCGACCTTCTTCTTTCGCGTTCCTAGTTTCCCGCGCGTTCCCAGTGTCCGCGCGATCCTTTCCTTTTGCGCGAAGAGCGCCCCAGCCTCCCCCGAAGCGGCGCTTTTGCGTTAACTTGCCTATTGTGCCACAAATGAACCGAAGGTCAAAGCCCTATTCCGGCATCGCAACAACTTATGCGGCGTGATCGAGAGCGTCTTGGGAGCCTCGGGGGCACGCCTCAACGCCACAACGCTCCTCCATTCGACGGCGAGCCTCCGCTGAACGGGCACGCCCTATTTCGCGCCCAAAAGCGCCACGAGCTCGCGGCGGTTCGCGACGCCGCACTTCTCGTAGATGTGGCTCATGTGGGCCTTGAAGGTGCCCTCGGCGATGAACAGCTCCTGCATGATGGCCGGGCCGTTCTTGCCCTGGGCCACCAGCGCCAGAATCTCGGTCTCCCGCGGGGTGAGGCGGGCGTGCTCGGCCAGCTCGGCCGCCCGCTCGTCGCGCCGCAGCTCTTCCGGGGTCTTCTCCACCAGACCGCCCGCGTCCAGAATGCGCACGCCCCAGCGGCTCGCCAGCTCCTTCTCGGACAGCAGGATGAGCGTCGCCGCCAGCATCATGGCCACCACCGCAACCGCGATGACCGCGTCCTGGGCGCCGGCGTTCATGCCGGCCGCGGCCATGGCCTCGGCGACCCCCTTACCCCAGATGACGAACACCTGCTCGGCGCCTTTGATGGCGGCGAAGATGACGACCGTGACCCCGAGACGCTTCGAGATGTCGTACAGAAGCAACGCCACGATGATGCCCACGAGCGAGTAGCTCATGGAGATGAGGTAGCTGGACACCGCCGTGCCAAAGACGCCCTCGACGGGCACGAGCAGAAAGCCGCACACGATGAGCACGAGCGGCGAGCGGTACAGCGTCCCGATGTTGAAGCGGTTCGAGAAGAAGTAGGCGCTCGCGAACAGCACCGCCATGACGATGGCCGTCGAGACCGACGCGTGCATGCCGGCGCCGGCGGCCAGCTGGTGCTGGCGCAGTCCATAGGCGAAGGAGTACAGGGCCAGAAGTACGAAGATCTTCCACGGGTAGGTGAACTTCGGAATGACCGGCGAAGGGCGATCGGCGGCGGGCAGCGCCAAGAAGGCCCGACGCAGGCAGAGCAGCGCCACCGGCGGCAGGATCACCAAAGCGCAGGCCACGCGCAAATCGTCCAGGCCGTCGCAGAAGAACACGCAGACGACGGCCACCAGCTGGGAGGCCGTCGTGTACAGGAAAATGCGGATGAGCGAGATGCAGCTTAGAACCTCGGCCCACAGAAGCAGGAAGAGGCCGAAGCCCGCGCCTCCCGCCGCCGCGCCCGCGGCCACGAAGGCAATGGCTGCCGGCCCTGCGACCAAGCCGGTGCCGACTGCGATGAGGCAGAGCGACGCCGCGACCATCAACGCCGCCGACGCCGCGCGCATCCGCCCCATGGCGTTCAGGGGCAGAAGGCGGCGCGCGGCAAACACCACCGCGATGGAGATCAGGCAGAAGGCATAATCGAAGACATCGTGCAGATCGAAGGCGGCCGGCAGCGCGAGAGCCGGGGCCGCCACGGCCAGCGTCACCCAAGCGCGGGCGCAGCCGAGCGCGAACAGGTAGGGCAGAATGCCCCGCAGGTACAGGGAGCGGTCCTCCCTCCCCTTCCGTATGTCCTTCAACAGATTCCCCATGGCGGCCATTATAGCAGGTGACGGGGCCGGCCGGCGGGAAAGCCGGTGCGTTCCGGGCCTTGCGGCATCGAGGGCAACGGGCCGCAAAGGAACCCGAGGACCGCAAGGGGATGCAAACGCCCACGAACAAAAGCCCGGCCGACGGGGAGGGAGCGTCGGCCGGGCACGGGAGGGTGAGACGGCAAGTGGCCTACAGGCTCGCCACCAAGCGGCCGGTGTAGTAGCCCGAGGTGATGGCGCGGCCGATGGAGAGTCCCTCGATGTCCATGGGGTAATCCACGCCGCCGAAGAACTGGCCCGAGGCGTTGCCCACGGCGTACAGGCCGCCGATGGGCTCGAACTCCCCGTTCAGGCACTGGTGGTTGCCATCGACCACGAGGCCTCCCAGGATGGCCGGCAGCTTGTTGGAGCCGCGGGGGATGGCGTAGTAGGGGCCGCCCTCGATGGGGACGAGGTACTTGGCGGCCTTGCCGAAGTCCTCGTCGCGGCCGGCGGCGCACAGCTCGTTGTAGCGGGCCACGGTGTCGGCCAGGGCGGCGGCATCGATGTTCGTGAGCTTCCAATCGTTCTCCGCGGCGTAGGCGTTCATGGCCTCGGCCAGGCCCTCAATGGTGTCGGCGGTGATCCACTTCTCGGGGTTCACCTTGTTGTCGCCGTTGTACTGGGAGATGTCGTAGGGGCTGGCGGCCTTCCACTCCTCGTAGTAGCTCTCCCAGTTCGCGGGCACCAGGCTGAAGAACTTCGCCGCCGTGGAGTCCGCGAAACCGGCCTTCGCCAGGTACGGGCGGGCGAAGTTGTTCATGTAGCCCATGCGGCAGCAGGTCTCGTCCATGAAGCGGTTGCCCTCCTGGTCGACGAAGAGGAAGGGCATCTCCAGGCGCACGGCCGCCGGCTCGCCGTGGATCATCTTGGTGTGGGTGTGCGGCGTCATGATGGCCCCGGCGTTCATGCCGGCCACAAGCGCGCTGCCGTCGCGGAAGTCGGTGAACAGCGAGAAGCCCTTGGTGTCCGGCGCGTAGTAGTCGAGCATCTCCTGGTTGGAGGAGTAGTCGCCGCAGGCCAGAATAACGCCCTTGGTCGCCGTGAACAGGTGATGCGCCCCGTCGGCGTCCTCGCAGATGGCGCCCGTGACCGCGCCGGACTCGTCGGTTTGCAGCTGCTTGCAGGGCATGTTGTAGAAGAACTCGGCACCGGCGGCGGCCAGGTTCTCGGCGATCACCGTGGCGGCAGCGTTGTGGTTGCCCTCCACGTGGAAGTAAGTGTTGGCGTGCAGGTGGATATCGTAGCCGTTGTAGGAGAGCACGGCGTCGTGGGGCTTGCTTTCCACGCCGCCCTTCGCCGCCTCCTCGGCCCACCAGGCCAGGGCCTCCTGGGAGTTGTGGGCCCAGATGTTCACGAGGTCGCGGTTGGAGCGGTAGTCGCTCTTCCAGTTGATGAAGCTCACGCAGGCCTGGACGGCGGCCTCGTCGGTCTGGGTGAGGTCGATGGAGGCGGCCATGTTGCCGGTGGTCTGGGCGGCGTTGATGTTCTGCACGCAAGCCACGCGCGCCCCGGCCTCAAGCGCGGTGTGCACGGCGGACAGGCCCGACTCGCCGGCGCCGACCACGACGACGTCGTACTCGTGGGTCTCGGCGAAATCGGTGATGGGTTCCTGGGGCGCGAGGAACGCGGGGCCGGTAGCGGCACCCGTGTCGGACAGGCCCTTCTCGGCAGCGGCCTCGGCGACGGTCTTGGGCTGGCCACAGCCGGCGAGCGTGCTGGCGCCGGCCACGCCGAGCGCGGCCAGGCCGCCGAACTTGAACAGGTCGCGACGAGTAACAGTGGTGGTCATGGTGAGCTCCCTCTCTTTCCGTTGTGCGGGATCCCTTGCGGGGTCCTCGTGCCTCTCCTTGCGCCGGGCGCTCCGTGCACCCTGACGCTTCGCTGTCGGCGGACGCCCTCTTGCGCCCCGTGACGGCCCCCACTATGGCCGCTGCCGCACCATCGCGCATCGGAAAGCGGGCAAGAAAAAGATTATTCTCGTAATCTTTTCTCTAATCCTTTACTGTGAGCTGGGAAAACTATTTTCTTGAAAAGCACCTAGCGAGATTGCTCTTTGAGGCAGTAATCCTCCAGCGACCAGCCCATGCGGAACAGGAGAGCTTGCTGATTCGCAAACTCCTTGCTTTGAGGGCGGAATCTCTTGCGCCGCCGTCGATAGCACTGCTCGGCGATGCGCCGCATCTCGCCCGAATTGCCGATCTGCCCCGCCGTCACCGTGATGACCTTGTAGCCGTCCGCCTCCAGCGCCAGACGCTTCTGGGCATCCGCCGATGAGGGGCCGGCCCTCTACCGCAGGCCGTCCCTCTAGTGCAAGAACATGGCGTCGCCGAAGGAGAGGAGGCGGTAGCGCTCGTCGATGGCGTGCTGGTAGGCGGCCAGGATGTTCTCGCGGGTGCTGAAGGCGGAGACGAGCATCATGAGCGTGGAGCGCGGCACGTGGAAGTTGGTGATGAGGGCATCGACCACATGGAACTCGTAACCCGGCAGGATATAGAGGCTCGTGGCCTCGCGATCGCGGGCGACAAGAGCGCCCCGGCCGCCGTCGGCCTCGGGATCCCAGGCGCTTTCCAGGCTGCGGACGCTCGTGGTGCCCACGGCGATGACGCGGCCGCCCGCGGCATGGGTCGCGTTCACGGCATCCACCGTGGCCTGGGGCACCGTGTAGAACTCGGTGTGGATGTGGTGCTTCTCCGGATCGTCCTCGTCGACGACGCGGAAGGTGTCCAGGCCCACTTCCAGCTCTACCGTGGCCCAGCCGATGCCGCGCTCGCGCAAGCGCTCGATGAGCTCGGGCGTGAAGTGCAGCCCGGCCGTGGGCGCGGCCGCCGAGCTTTCCCGGCGCGAGTACACCGTCTGGTACAGCTCCTCGTCGCCGGCGTAGTCGCGGATGTAGGGCGGCAAGGGCGTGTGTCCCACGGCATGTAGAGCCTCGTCAAGCGACGGCAGCGTCGTGGAAAGTCGCGCCACGCGCTCGCCGCGCTGCCCGTCGCGGGCCCAATCGATGATCTCGGCGGAAAGCACCACGTCCCCGGCGGCGTTGGTGAAATCAACCACGGCCCCGGAGCCCGGCTTCAAGCGCTTGCCCGGCCGCACGAGCACCTCCCAGAAGGCCACGCGGTTCGTGCGCGGCTCTGGGCCTCCGCACTCGCGCAGCAGAAACACCTCGGCCGCGCCCCCCGTGCCCCGCTTGGCGCCGAGCAGGCGCGCCGGCATGACCCGCGTCTCGTTGGCCACGAGCAAATCCCCCGGCCGCAAGTAGTCGATGATGTCCTTGAAGATGCGATCTTCTACTTCCCCGCTCTTGCGGTCCATCACGAGCAGCCGGCACTCGTCGCGCACGGCCGCTGGCTCCTGAGCGATAAGCTCTTCGGGCAAGTTGTAGTCGAAATCATCGGTTCTCATGAAAAGCGCTCCTTTGAATGCATGCAGGCGCTATACTACCATGACCTACCTCAACTCGCGGGGGTCGGGTGCCGAGGGGGTGCTCGCAGCCCGCTGATCGCTTTATCCCCTTCCGAACGCGATAAAAGAATCAGCGAAGATGACGCACATAGGCGGGTACCATCCCGGCATCGCTGCTGCTGAAGTGGAAGCTGATTCTTGACGATCGCGTTCTCCGGGGGGGCGATCAGAGGTCTGCGAGCACCCCCTCGGCCTCCGGCTCTACCGGTATTTCACGGATAGAAGGAATGACTTTGGCACTGTTCGATTGCACTTGCGATGCCGTAAGCGGGCACGCCCGCGCGCTCACCTACACCACTGCCCACGGCGATTTCCACACGCCTATGTTCATGCCCGTGGGCACCTCCGCCACGGTGAAGGGGATCACCACCGACCAGCTGCGCGAGCTGGGCAGCCAGGTGGTACTCGCGAACACCTACCACTTGGCCATGCGCCCCGGCGCGGAGCTGGTGGCCGAGGCCGGGGGCATCCACCGCTTCATGAACTACGACGGCCCCATGCTCACCGACTCCGGCGGCTTCCAAGTGTTCAGCCTTGCCGACACCGTGAAGCTCTCCGACGACGGGGTCACGTTCCAGTCCATCTACGACGGCAGCAAAATCCACTGGACGCCCGAGGAGAACATGCGCATCCAGGAGCTCATCGGCGCCGACATCGCCATGCAGCTGGACCAGTGCGCCCCTTACCCCGCCACCCGCGAGTTCGTGGCGCGCGCCGTGGACTACTCCAGCGCCTGGGCGCGCCGCTGCCTGGCGGCCCACACGCGCCCCGACCAGACGCTCTTCGGCATCGTGCAGGGCGGCATGCACCTGGATTTGCGCTTGGAAAGCGTGCGGCGGCTGCGCGAGATCGAAGAGGCGTCGCTGGCCGCGGGCGGCCGGCGCTTCGGCGGCTACGGCATCGGCGGCTACTCCGTGGGTGAGGACCACGAGGTGATGTTCGAAACCTTGGGAGAGGTGGCCCGCGCCTGCCCGGACGACCGGCCGCGCTACCTCATGGGCGTGGGCAACCCCACCACGCTCGTGCGCGCGGTGCGCGAGGGCGTCGACATGTTCGACTGCGTGCTGCCCACCCGCACGGCCCGCATGGGCACGGCGTTCTCCAGCGCCGGCCGCATGAACATGCGCAACGCCAAGTACGCCCGCGACTTCACGCCGCTCGATCCGGCCTGCGACTGCCCCACCTGTCGCAGCCACACGCGCGCCTACATCCGGCACCTCGTAAAGCAGAACGAGATGCTCGGCGCCATCCTGCTATCGGTGCACAACCTGCACTTCCTGCTGGATCTCATGCGCCGCGCGCGGGAAGCCGTGCTCGCCGACGCCTACGAGGAGTTCTTCGAGCAGTGGATGGAAAGCGACGCGGCGGCGGACTACTAGGAAGCTTGGGCGCCTTGGCGACCGTCCCCGTAGGGGCCGACCTCGGTCGGCCCTCCCGAGTGACGCCGCACTCGCGGCAAGGGGCGACCGAGGTCGCCCTCTACGGAAACTCGGCGACCTGCGGAGGCTTCCTTCCACAATTCCCTCGCTGACTTCGGCAAACGTTATTGACCGGCGTCAATATCACATCTGGGCTCGGCAGTGGTGACGATTCGTCAAAATTCATATTACAGCTTGCTTACAACTGGCTACGAAACGGAAACGAGTGACCCGCTCCGCTGACAGCTTCGTGACGTGCGACTACACTGAGCAGCAGTTTTACTTAACGCGACTGCCGTCCGAAGAAGAGGAGAGAGGGGCGCGGGCGCCGGAATTTGCACGGGAAAGGAGCGATCATGACCGCTCAGATCGCAGACAAGCTTCGTCCCTTCGGCATCGATTACGTGGACGCCATGGATCGCTTCGGCGACAACGCCGAGCTATACGAGCGCCTGGCGCTGAAGTATCTGGACGACGGGCATTTGGTGGCGCTTCAGGCCGCCATGGAGGCCAAGGATTACTCGGAGGGCTACAGCCAGGCCCACGCGCTGAAGGGCGTGGCGGGGAACTTGTCGTTCAAGGATCTCTACGAGTGTGCGGCGCTCGTCTCCGACGCGCTGTACGCCGGCGAGTACGAGGCGGCCGCCAAGCACCTCCCCGAAGTGGAACGCGCCCACAAGCTGGTTATCGAGGGCTTGGAAGATTGGCGCGACGGCACGCTGTAGGCGCGGCGCAATCCCGACCATTCGGAGGGCCCGGCACAATCGCCGGGCCCTTTCTAGTTGTCCTTGAAGCTGGCTTGGTCGATGCGGCCGGAATAGTCGCGTGGGGAGCGGGCGTTGGTGGCGGCGCCGAGGTCCTCGTCGCTGGCCTGGGGCTCGGGGATTTCCACAGACTCGTCGGCGGGGTCGAGCCCCGCGTCGACCCGCTACATCATGGCGCGCCACTCGTCGTACATGACGCCGACGTAGCTGATACCGCCCTCGCCGAAGGAATAGCTGGGGCAGGCAGCCGAGTACACCGTGACGCCGGCGTCCTTCAGGGCGAGGGCTGTATCGGCCAGCTCGGCCACGGTGTAGTCGGTGGTCACGCAGGCGGCGAGCGAGCCCACCAGCGAGGGCAGCTCCGTCGGCGGGGAGGCGAGAACCTCATCGGCGATGGCGGATATGATCGCCCGCTGGGCGGCGGCGCGGCTGAAGTCGCCGGAGGAGACGGCGTGACGCTCGCGAGCAAAGGCAAGGGCCTCTTCCCCGGAGAGCGTCTGGGTGCCGGCGGCCAGCGTGATACCGCTCGTGTCAGAAGTGAAGCCTTCGGGGACGTCCACAGTGACGCCGCCGAGACGATCCACCAGCTCCACCAGCTGCTCGAAGCGCAGCTCGACGTAATGGGTGATGGGCACGCCGGCGAAGGCCGATAGCGCCCGCACGGCGCCGGCCGGGCCGCCGAAAGCCAAGGCGGCATTGATCTTCTGGGTGCCATGGCCCTCGATTTCCACCATCATATCGCGGGGCACCGAGACGAGGTGCACCGTTCCCGTATCGGTGTTGACGCGGGCGAGCATGGTAACGTCCGAGCGGGCGATGGTTTCGTTGGGGCGCGCGTCGCAGCCGAGAATGGCCACGTAATAGGCGGAGGAAGCCGGCTCGTCGACTTCCTTGGCATGCGCATCAGGCGCGGCGGCCTTGGGCTTCGGCGGCTGCAGCGCCTCGGCGAGGTCGTCCTGCTGGGCAGCATCCATGCCGCCGGCAAGGGCCAAGTCAATGGTATGCAGGTACAAGGCCGCCGCGCAGCCGAGGGAAAGCGCCGCCACGACGACGCCGATCACCACGGCCAGAGCGATTTTCTTTCGCGTCCATTGAACGGGGGTGTAGCCCTCGGCGGAGTCGCTCGGATTCTCCGGCTTCTCCACCAATTCCGCCAACTCCCCCGCTGCCAGCTCCTCTTCCATGGGGTCTCCTTGCGCGCGCTTCGCCTCATTGACACTTTGACAAACAATTATAGCGCGCAGGGAAAGACTCGAGCGCAGCAGGCGAAGATCAACTCATCGGGCCCCGGAAACCTCCGTAGGGGGGCGACCTTGGTCGCCCCTCACCGCAAGCGAGACTCCCCCACTCGGGAGGGCCGACCGAGATCGGCCCCTACGGTGGGCTTGCAGGCTCGTTGCAGATCCACGCAAGGAAGATGAGCGGCGCCCTCTACAGCTCCACGCGCTCGAACATCTCGCGGGGGGCGCCGCAGATGGGGCACATGTAGCCCTCGGGCAGGCCGTCCGGGTAGCCCTCCTCGATGTAGCCGCAGATGGTGCAGCGCCAGGCGATCTTCTTGCCGGCCTCGGGCGCGCCGGCGGCCGTCTCGGTGACGCCGGGAACCGCCGCCTCGTCGCCGTTGTTGTAGGTGGCGGCCTTGGGCGGAGTCTTGCCGCCCTTCACGGCGTGGTAGTAGGCGTAGGTGAGCGGGTCGCCGGCAGCGAGCACCTCGGCCTCTTCCACGACGCCCACGAACAGGTAGTGGCTGCCCACATCGATGGTCTCGGTGACGGAGACGGAGAAGCGCGCCAGGCCGTGCTCGGTCACGTAGGGCACCTCCGCACCGTCGACGGCGTGCTCGCAGGCGACGAACTTGTCAGTGTCGGCAGAGGTGTGGAAGCCGAAGGTGCCGATGAGCTCCATGGGGGTGTCCTCGGCGAGCACCGTGGCGGCGAAGCGGCCCGACTCCAGGATGGCGGCAGTGGTGGCGTTCTCCTTGTTCAGCGACACCGACAGCGTGGCCGGCTCGCTCGCCACCTGCACGAGCGTGTTCACCACGCAGCCGCAGCGCGCGTCACCCGCCTTGGCCGTGATTAGGTAGAGCCCCGAAGACAGGGAGCGAAATGCCTTGCGATCGATCATGAAACGTCCTTTCTGCAAGCTCGAGGACTCAAGCCCCGAGGGCATGGGATACGATGACCCGCTCGATTATACTTCGTCTCGCCGGCAAAACCGCCCAAGGAGACCTATACGTAACTCAATTATTAGACGGACAAGACGGAATCTGATTGCTTCATTCGAATGGGCTTCGGACCGTGCGCTTAGATAATCAGGAGGAGAATTGCTTTTTATCAGCTTTTGCTGCCTGCTTCTTGCTCGGTCACGGGGTGTATAGTCGTTGTAGTTAGGCGAATTTGTCGTACATTTGAAGGGATCCTCTTCTGCTATCTTCTTGACGCTAGGGCGCTGCTTGCCTTGCGGGCTACTGTCATGCAGGCAACCCAGGGAGGAACAACTGCATAGACGTTGACTACTTGGCCTCTGTCTGTTCTAATTGATTAGTCCAAATCTGATCCTGCACTCTCAAGCTCGGATTGGAAGTATTTTGGTGTTTCCGCGATTTGTTTGGCAAGGCGCAAAAATGCGAGGGTTATTGCTGCCTCGCATGCGTCGGTAGCATTCCCTTATTCCTCCTTGATCATCACTCCATTTTATAACGAAATATGTATTCGAGCTTCAGAAGCTCACGTCAGAATCAGCCAATCGACTCCATACAAATCCCAATTTTCAGAATCGCCAATGACAAGGGCTCGCATCGAAGGCTTCTCCATACACAACTCTGATCCCGCAGTTTTCGCAATTGCACCGATCACCATGCGCCTCGACTGCTCATTAAGCGCTCAGAGCTACGAGCCCTCTATATCGTCGACCGAACAAGCCACTTTGAAGGATTGCAATATAAGCGGCAATTCAACCTCCCGAACCGCCGCAATTGCATACTTTCGCTCGGACCTGTCTTTTGCGTAGCTATATCGCAGGCCAATCTCCCAAGCACACCATGCTGTAATGTTCGAATTATCTATCGGCTGGCCAAAAAGTAATTTATAATGCGGCAAAGATGCAAACTTACGCGAATTTATCACTTCCATCGCAAGTACCTTTTTCAGCATGTCACAATCTTGGATTGAATCGTTGTGCATCCAATCAACATACAGATACCATCCATAATGCTTAAATATTATATATAAACCAATAGTATATAATTTATCATTATATTGATAAGATAAGAAAATCTGGTTATTGTCGGGAAACTCAAGCTTCGGCTTACTTTGCTTTTCTTTCTCGGACAAATGAATATCGAATCGATCAAGGATCATGCACTCGTATTCCATAAGCTTGCGAAGCAGCGAAGTTCTTTGTTTCTCATCCTTATTAGTACTATCTCTGAATGATCTTATTTTGCTCAATAGCTCAGATTCATACTTCAACATGCTGGACTGAGAATCAGATGGCTTCTTCATGGAAAGAATCGCTTGCTCCACCGCAGCAATATCCTCTTCGCTCAACATCTTTTCGGCAGAAACATCCCAAACGCATCTTAATTTCTCTTCAATTTCCAACATATGCCAAAAAGTCCCGGAAACGCGTTCAGACGTTGACCCATTCACAAATAGCGGATGTTCAGACCGTAGATCCTCCTCGATTGCTCCCAGTATCGTTGTCCTCGAAAAATCCTTACCAACTGAATCAATATTTTCATGCATATCGGAGTACAGCCTTTTCTAATCATTGGATACCGAGCACCTTAAACCCCACCAGCAACGCATATGCCACAAAACACGGGCCGTAAAATAGCGTTATCGATTTCGAGGTCAAACAAGCCCGGAGATTTGACTTGCTTTGATACTCACAGATAGCGGAAACATCGAGAGAATAATCACACTCATGGGTACCGTCACACACGCTGGCATACAAAACGCGATACTTCCTCTCAAGCCCTAGATAAAACAGATCCATGAGCAAAAACCCTAACATGGGTAGAACCATAACCCCCAACACATATACGCTCATATCCTTGAACGCTATTGCAATAACGCCAGCAAGTACCGTCGCGGTAAAACCTTTGAACAGCGCGGAGGCTGTTGCCATTCTGCTTATAACTCCTTCTATTAGTTGCAAATAACCCACTCTTGACTTCTCTTTATTCATGTTTTTCTTTCCCCTCTAGCAGAGTCTTCATCATCAGCAAGCATAACTCTAATCTAACACTTTCCTGATATTGAACTCCTCGATACGCTCACGTCGATCAGACGCGCGTTCGATGTACAAATCCGGGCAGACAACGAAGTCGCACCATTTTACCGCCTCAATGTAGCTGCATTCCCCATTCCAAACGACAGATCCAGAAGGGCACGTCGAACCAGAAGACGAGATCTTGTTAAATTTATTGGAAGCGATGATACTGAAGAGACGGTCAGTTTTATGCAATGTGCATCCCGAAGTGCAGCAATTCCTTGATGCCAGATAGTACCCATAACTCCCATTCGCATCTGGAAGCACTAGCGCAATCAAACCATTTGCATGGCTCTTGCGGGGCCGACCCTGACTATCGCGTCTTGTCGTTTCCCGCAACGAATAAGACACCTCCCAGGGAATCCATTGATCCTTTTCAGGTTTTCCCGGATCACGCATGTCGGGAGATATGCACACTATCGTGATTGAGCTATCGTATAACCTATCGCTTAGTTTCTGCTTGATTGTCTCTTGGCTCAGCTCGGACAAATCTTCCCCATCATGCTCGCCTTTGTAGATGTTATTCTGCAAAATATCTTCAAGCTTATCGACATAGTCCCTCACCGTGCTATACGGCTGCCCATCCAGACTCTGAACACTGCTATCGGAATACTTATAGGATACAAATACTTTACAGCTCACAGTCATCACTCCTTGCAAAACTAAGCATCCAATACATTACTTGCTTACTGTTAGATGAATATTATTTATAAATTTGTACGAAAAAATAATATTAAACTCATTTTATCTGCGAGCTCCAATCGTACCGTGTTCGCCGCAGGTGGTCATTTGTGGTTTTCCAGCGCAATGGCAAAATGGTTCAAAACGCCCTAATTGTGCCCTATCTTTCTAGATCGTTTTACGGGTTGCACACTGAGCAGGGCTCGTAGCCTTGGGCGCGGGCGTCGTTGATGTCGATGGCGATTTTGCTCTTCTTGAGATAGCGGCAGCCGCCGGAATGATACTTCTCGCCCGTTTTCGTGATGTAGACCGTATAGCCGTTGGTGTCCTCGGCCTGGGCTTCGGCTTGCGTCTGGGCCTCAGCGGCGGCTTCTGCGGCGGCGGCTTCCTGACGGGCCTTCTCCTCAGCCTCGGCCTTGGCAGCTTCCTCTGCGGCCTTGCGCTCGGCCTCGACGCGCGCCGCCTCTTCCTCGGCCGCCTTCTTTTCCGCCTCCGCTTGGGCAGCTGCCTCCTCGGCGGCTTTGCGATCGGCCTCGGCCTTGGCGGCGGCTTCCTCGGCCGCCTTGCGATCCGCCTCGGCCTTCGCCAGCGCTTCCTCTTCGGCTCGCTTGGCCTCCTCGGCCGCCTTCGCCGCCTCATCGGACTGCTCGACGGCGCCCGTGTCGGCCAATGACTGCTCGCCGCCCGACGACCCTGAGCAGCCGATCAATCCCCCGAAGCACAGCACTCCCGCCAAAACGCAGGACAGAACCTTCAGCCGCATCGAAACGCTCCTCATAAGCTCAACCGCCCTTCCTTTCTTTTGATGATGCGATTGAAATATTACCATATTCGTTAGGTTATGAACAATGGCCCTATCAGCGGCTTTTCTGACAGGGTACTCGTGCCCTATACTGTAGCCGCGCAACCGAGCCGCCCAAGGAGGTCCATGCGTAACTCAAACATCGAACTTCTGCGCATCGCGAGTATGGTGCTCATGGTAGCAAGTCCGTTCCTCAACGTTCTGTACCGGCATCTGAGCGAAAGGAGCACTCGGCGTCTACCTCATCCACGACAACCCCATCATGCGCGCGTGGCTGTGGCCGCATCTGGCATGGGCGTACGCCCTGGAACCGGCAGCGATCCTCGCCGTGGGCGCGCTTTCGAGTATCGTGGCATACGCCGTGGGCGCGGTCATTGACCTCGCAAGAATTCGACTTTTGGAACGGCCTGTGATGGGGTGGGTTGAGCAGCGCTGGGGCGAGCGACTGAGCATTTCGAACGGGTGGCTCCTTCATATTGAGAAACCGCTCGTTCGAAATGCAGCCGAGGAAGCCAAGACAGAATAGAAAGCCCCCGCCTTCCCTATCCGCAATTTTTGCAGACGCGCTTCTTTCCCGATTGCGCTACCGTGCCGCTCTTGATGTTCGTGGAGCGTTTAGGCGAGACACAGTCCTTCGTCGTGTGGTAAACCTCTCCGTCGGCAACCCAGTACACCATAGATTTTGAGCCAGTAACGCTTTGCGCCACGGCACCATCAGTCTTGTAAGTTGTTGGATCGAAGTAGTAGCGCTGCCCGCTGATGGTCTGCCAGCCGGTGAGGGCCCTGCCGTCGGCGCCGAAGTAGCTCTTGGAGCCGTCGGAGTTCCAGGTGACCCACCCGGTCTGCATCTGGGAGGCGCCGTTGAAGTAGTAGAACGAGCCGCCTATCCTCTGGCCCCACCGCAGGCTCCGGCCGCTGGAGGGGTCGAAGTAGTAGCTCTTGCCGCCGAGCTTCTGCCAGCCGGTGAGGGCCCTGCCGTCGGCGCCGAAGTAGCTCTTGGAGCCGTCGGAGTTCCAGGTGACCCACCCGGTCTGCATCTGGGAGGCGCCGTTGAAGTAGTAGAACGAGCCGCCTATCCTCTGGCCCCATTTCACCGGCTGGCCGTCGGCGCCGTAGTAGTAGGTCTTGCCGCCGATGGTTCTCCATGCATTGCGAGGAGTTACGATATCGAAAGAGACAGTTCTACTCCCAGAGTAGTTCTTACCCGCTCCTCGAATGGTCACCGTCGCCTTTCCGACCTGAGTATTCTCCCCGTAAGACACCTGGTAGTCCGTCCCCGCTTTCAATGTGCGGCCATTATGCGTTACCGTCACATTGGGACGAATGGGAGAACCCGTATGCTCGTAAGAGGCTTTGACGCCCGACACGGAAACCGCCCCTGAAGCAATTGAGGCGGGCGCAATCGTCCACTGATAGCTCCGCGCCGTCTTATCGCCCGACTTATCCCATGCGTAACCAGTACCGGGCGCAACCGTCGCCGTGTACGTCCCTGCGTCGATGGCCTTCGTTGTTCCAGAAAGGGCATAGGATCCCACGGAGGGAACCACCAGGCCTGCTTGGCTGGCGCCGTTGTAGGTCAGGTTCCGAACCACCGTCGGCGCAGATGCGAGAACCGTGAACGTATTCACAGCGAACTTGTTGTCAGCGTAATCGATGCGCACAATAGCATCGGCCTGCTGGTTATCCGTGGTCCATTCAGCTTGGTTCAGCTCGTAAGCCACCAGGTTGTTGACGACATTCCGGTAGCTGTCCTGAGCCCAACTCGCGTTTGTCGGGGTTAGGGTGAAGGAGGTCTCCTTCTGATTGAGCTTCCCCAAAATCTGGGTCGCGATAGGATCAGACCACTCGGCGATATCGCCTGTTTTGATAAAGTAGTTGTTCTCGAGCGAATCCGCCTCAAAACCGGCCGTCGGCCCATGATAGCCGGCATTCGCTAGCTCCATAGTTGCGTCGTCGAGGCCAAACAGGAGATGCGCCTGCTGCTCCTTCGAGAGGAAGCCCGGGATGTCGGCGCCCGTGAGGCTGTCTTTCACGTCGTCGTGGGTCGTGTCGACGTGATACCACCTCCCGTCCATCTTCACAGCCGTCCACACATGGCCGCCCCCCTCGACGCGGCCCGTTTCCATGCCTGCCGTCTCGAGGAGCTTGACGTAGGCGGCGTGATAGCCCTCGCAAGTGACCGCCATGCCCGAGAGCGCCCGGTCGACGCTCATGTTCCTGAACGTGTGGTCATAGCTGACGTTGTCGATGATCCAATCATGCAGCGCAAGCGCCGTCTCATAGTCGTCCACGTTTCCGTCGGGCAAACACTCGGCAACGATTTCTCTGGCTTTTTCATTCGCGTCGATAAAACCATTGCCGGCGACTTCGACCTCGAAGGAGAACCGCATGTAGCGCGCCGTCTCCGTATCGCGCACCACAAACTGGTATTGATACCGCCCAGCACCGACGAACTGATAGCTCAGCACATTGGAATCACGGAAAGTCTCGGCAGGAGGGAAAGTGGGGTCGTATATCCAGACATAGGGGTCGTACTTGTAGATAAAGCCCTGCTGGTACTGGTAGCTGCCGGAGCCCTTCGGGCCGCCATCAGCGGTAATCGTGAACTCCGTCGGCACTCCCGCCTGCGGCTTCTCATAGGTCACCGTCGCACTCCATCCGTCAGGATCGACGCTGTGGGCGCGGGCCGTCACCGTTACGACGTCATCGCCAGCCAAAGAAGCAGCCTCGACGACAGAGCCCTCCTGCTCAGCGTCATCAGCACCTGCCCCTACCGCCTGCACCACCTGCGGGGCAAGCTCCTCGCCGAACGAGATAGCTGGTAGCGAGAGTTGCATCAGCAGAACGGCCATCGCACCTGCGACGATCTTTCGAAACGTTCCCTTCATCGCTTTCCTCCTCGAATTAGCGAGTTTTGTAGGTCAAAGGATCGAAATAGTAGTTCTTGCCGTCGATTTTATGCCAACCGACATAGGCCTTCCCGGTCTTGGCATCGAAGTAGCTGCGTTTCTTGTCGGCGCTCCAGGTGAGCCACCCGGTGTGCATCTGCGAGGCGGAGTTGAAGTAGTAGAACGAGCCCCCTATCCTCTGGCCCCAGCGCAGGCTCCGGCCGTTGGACGGATTGAAGTAGTACCATTTCCCGCCCAGCTTCTGCCATCCCGTCAGGGCGTGGCCGCTGCCGTCGAAGTAGCTCTTCGTGCCGTCGGCGCTCCAGGTGATCCAGCCGGTCTGCATCTGGGAGGCCCCGTTGAAGTAGTACCAGTAGTTGCCGATCTTCTGGGACCAGCGCACGCTCTTGCAGTTGGACGGGCTGAAGTAGTACCACTTGCCGGAGAGCTTCTGCCAGCCGGTCAGCGCCCGCCCGTTCCCGTCGAAGTAGCTCTTCAGGCCGTCCGCGTTCCAGGTGATCCAACCCCTCTGCATGACGCCGGAGCCGTTGAAGTAGTACCAGTGGCCGCCGATCTTCTGACCCCACTTCACCGGCTGCCCGTCGGCGCCGTAGTAGTAGGTCTTGCCTCCAACCGTCTTCCAAGCATTGCGGTCGACTTTGACAATTGAGAAATTGACCGACTTCGTCCCCGTGAAGTTGCCCTTCCCGGAAATGGCCATCTTGGCGGTGCCAGCGTTCACGTTGTTGGCATAGCTCACCGCATAGTCGGTTCCCGCCGCCAGAGTCACGCCCTGCCACGTTACCTTGGGCTGAGGCGTTACCGCCTTACCTGTATAGTTCTGGCTGCCGATTGCCTGAATCTGCGCCGATGAGATGTCGGCGGCATTCACCTTGAAGGATCCCCTGAGCGTGCCCCGGTAGGCCCCCACGCCCTCCACTGTCACGCTGTAGGTACCGACCGCTTTTACCGTCGCCGGAGAGATCGCCGCGCGATAGTCGCGTCCCTGCACCAACGTGGCTCCGCCAAGTGTCACGGAAACGGTGGGCGTCTGAACCTTGCCAGTGTAGGTCAGTGAGGGAATCGCCAGCTTCGCATTCGCCAAACTCGCAGGCGGTTCCTCCTCGGGAACATCAGGCTCCACGCCTGGCCCCTCTGGCTGAGAGGAAGGCAATGCGGCCTTCACCGCCGCCTCAGCATTCACCAAACCCCAGCCCGATTCGTTGTCCTTTCCCGCTGTATGCAAATCGGCGGCGGTACGGCACAAAACATCCTTCACCTCCGACGCTGACAAATCGGGGTCGGCAGCCTGCACCAACGCCGCCGCCGCAGCCACCACCGGAGACGCCATCGAGGTACCGCTCATGGACAGATAGCCGTTCTTCAACGTGCCCTCAAGCACACCCGTGCTGAAGATGTTCTCACCGGGCGCCGCAATGTCGCACCAGTCTCCGTAGTTCGAGAACCACGAGCGCATGTAACCATCGGCCGATTCCCACGTCTTCATCGAATAGGTACTGGAGTTGCTGGGAATAGCGCCGCGCTTCGAAAGGCTGATGACGCTCAGCGTCGCATCGCAGGCGGCCGGGTACGACTTCGCCGCCGTATGATCGTTGCCCGCCGCGCAGACCTGGACAACGCCCTGTTCGTCCAGCTCGGACGTCTTCTCGTTGAGCGCCGCGATGCACGTCTCGTCGTCGGTGTAAAAACCCAGGCTCATGTTCACGACGCTGCAGCCCATGTCGCGCGCTTTCGCCAGCCCGTAAAGGATATCGAGCACCGTCGCGGAGGAGAATTTGGTGCCGTCGTTGTTTTCACCAATGCAGGAGAAGATATCAATCGCCGCAATGGAGACGATCTTATTGGCGAGCGCTGTGCTTCCCCCACTCGCCACACCGAGCACGCCGCCATTACCGGCCTTGGCGCCTATGATGCCCACCACATGGGTGCCATGAGTGCTGTAGAAGGGCATTTCGTTAGTGCCGTTCAAATAGCCGTCGCCTCGGAGCGGCTTGAAGGACACCTTGCCCGCCTGCATATCGACCCAAACGACCTCGCCGCTTCGGCTCATATCGAGGGGGCCTTGCAGATCGGAATGGCTGATAGAAGCGCCCGTATCGAGCACAGCCACTCTCACGGGCTCGACGCTGCGCCCCGGAGCCGCCAGCAGACTCCACGCTTCCGGGGCTTTCACGGCGCTCAGGTACCATTGCTGGCTAGCCAGCTCATCGCCAGTTGCCAGTGGCGATGCCGCCGACGATTGGGCGGAAGCCACCGGCTCGTCGAAGCTTTTGGCCACGTAGTTGGGAAAGGCGTACTTCACGGCATCCTCGGCGACCGCCGCCTCCACAGCGGTATCCACCGTGATCTCATCGGCGATGTCGACCACCGCCGCATCGCCGGTTTCGAAAGGCGCCGGCTCGGGTTCTCCCTCGGTGCCGATAGCCGCGGCAACATCGGCCTGTTCGGAAACCGAGATGTCCTCCTCGTAGATGACGACGATCTCGCCCGGAACGTAACCGAGTTCCTCGGCACCCGTCGCCCGCTCTTCGGCGGCGCGCTGAGCCTCGTCGGTATCGGCCTGAGCCAGCACGGCCTCTGCGCCAGACGCAGGTTCCTCGGAAGACTCTTCAACCTCGGGCTCTACCCTTCCGGCATCGGCGGCAACTTGTTCGAAAGTGCTCGCATCCGGCACGCCCGGGGCCTCCAGCCCATCCGCCACATCCAAAACCGTCTCACTAGCAGCTTGTTCATCCCCCGCCGCAGTCCCATCGCTCATGGGCACCGCATCGGCGGCGACAACCCCCAAGGCGGTCGCTTGGCTGAACCCACCGCCCACCGGAGACGCCCAGGCAAGAGTAAACGCAAGCAAGACGGAAAGCGTCGCCCCGAGGGCCTTCTGCCACTTGCGGAAATCGGCGTTTTTCATAGGAGCCCACTCTCTGCGCACGCCCCAAAAAACAGCGGGGCGACTTCTCTCGTCGCCCCACATTTTACTTTATTTACGCCTGATTGAGAATCGTCAACGCGCAGGAAGCAGCGTCCCCTCTTTGCCAATCGCCTAGCGGCTAGTAAATCACCACCCGCGTGCCAGCGTTGATATGCTGGTATATCCATTTCGCCGACGAGTAAGACATTCTGATGCACCCGTGGGACAGGCTCTTGCCAAGCTCGTTGTTCGAGGCGAGAATCGTATGGAAGAAGTAGCCTCCCGTTATCTGCGTGCAATACTTCGCCCGGCTATCGGTGCTCAGCGAAGAGCGCTTGCCTCCGGTGGTCTTGAACGAGCCCGTTATAGTGGGGGTGCTTGGCTTGCCGGTAACACAATCCCAATAGGCGGTCATATCCCAACGACCAGACTTTCTCTCAAAGATGCCAACTTTATGGGTGCTCCGATTCACCAAAATAAGGTAGCCGGTAGAACTCGAATAGCTCTGGGCCTTCTGGATCATGGCACGTTGCGCAGGGGGAACGGTGATGGGCTCAGTGGTCGTATAGCCATTGCCGTCGAAAGTGTAGCTGTAGCCGCCAATATTGAATGTCCCCACTGCCCCGACACCGTTGCTCCAGTAATAAGACCAGAGTTTTTTGCCGCTCCATTTCAGCCATCCAGTATGCATTTGGGAGTCGGCATTAAAGTAGTACCAGCTTCCGTTAATCTTTTGACGATACCGCAGGCTTTTGCCAGCCGAAGGATCAATATAATACGTTTCCCCGCCCACCTTCTGCCACCCGGTCAGGCGCTTGCCGTCGGAGCCGTAGACGCTCTTGAGCCCGTCGGACACCCACGTGAGCAGCCCCGTGTGCATCTGCGAGGCGCCGTTGAAGTAGTACCAGCTGCCGCCGATCTTCTGCTGCCAGCGGACGGACTTGCCCGTGGCGGAATCGATGTAGTAGGTCTTGCCGCCCACCTTCTGCCACCCGGTCAGGCGCTTGCCGTCGGAGCCGTAGACGCTCTTGAGCCCGTCGGACACCCACGTGAGCAGCCCCGTGTGCATCTGCGAGGCGCCGTTGAAGTAGTACCAGCTGCCGCCGATCTTCTGCTGCCACCTCAAACTCTTCGCGGTATCGAAATCAAAGTAATACCAATTCCCGTCAAGCTGCTGCCACCCTTTCAGCGCCTTACCATCAGCACCAAAGTAGCTCTTCAATCCGTCCGCGCGCCAAGTGATCCAACCAGTTACCATGGCGCAGCTACCGTCGAAATAGTACCATTCGCCACCGATCTTCTGTTGCCAGCGCACCGATACACCTTCGGCGTCGAAGTAGTAATGCTTGTCACCAACCGTTTTCCAGTCCGACTTCACCAGCGTGCCGTCGTCGTTGACGTATTGGAACCGGTCGCCGACCGTTTTCAGACCCGGCACGATGGGCTCGACGGGCTTTACAGGGTCGTTCGGCCCTTCGGGCTGCGACTCATCGGTGCCGTCCGACGGATCATCGGCGCCGACCTCTTCGTCGGTCCCGTCAGAATTACTCGGGTCATCAGAGCCATCCTGCTCGAGCACCACAGCCTCGGGGGCATCGGAGGTGGATTCGACCACCTCCGCACCGATCTCGTCGAACGTCTCTTCCGCAACTATGGCGCCGCCATCGGCCCCCGTTCCAGCACTTTCGCTCTCCTCCGCAAAGGCGAAGGCGGGCACGCAAGCAAGCGCAGCCGCAAGCGCGGCAACCAACCACGCGGCATAAAACCGGCGCGAGGCTCTCTTTTCCAGGCTTCTCACAACAGACCTCCTCTTAATGCAGACATTATGTCAGTATAGCCCCGAAAAGCGCAAACTGCTCCGAGAAACATCGCCTTAGCGGCGCTCGCCCTCGGAACCCTCGTCGTCGGCCGAGCCTTTAAACTCCTCAAGCGCGACATGCTGCACGAGTGTGGTGAGCTTGGCCCGGAGCCGCGCATTTTCGACAGAGAGCGACAGCAGGCGGTAGACCACAATCGCCAACACGCAGAGAAACACGAAGTTCGCCGGCGATTCCATGCCCAAAAGCCCCGTTAGCCCATACACAACCTGAGGAAACAGCGCCACAACGATGAGGGCGAGAGCGAACAGAAACCAGAACACGGCATCGGCCGTGGTCAGCTGGTTCCGGCGAATCTTAAGGACGACGTACGCCAGAGCGCATATCGCGCCGACGACGAGCACGATCCAGTACATCAGTCACCCTTCTTCCTGAACCATTGAATGAAAAGAATCGACAGGCACACGCGCAGCATATAGGCGACCGATTTCGTGAGGTTGAGATAGCTCTCCCCCGCCACGCGGTCGCGCATCTCCACCTGCATCTCGGAAACCTTGCCGCCCCCGCGGATGACAAGAGCGATGGTATCGGGCTCGGGGCTGAAATCGTAGTTGCGCGCGAACGAGCGAATCATGCGCCGGTTAAACAGGCGCATCCCCGAGGTAGGATCCTCCACGCGCTGCCCGGTAGTCAGGCGAATCATCCCCGTGATGAGCATTGAGCCGAGCATGCGCGCAGAAATGGGCTTCTTCTGAGTGCAGAAGCGCGAGCCGATGACGATATCGGATCCCTCGCTCTGCGCCTGCTGGACCATGGGCCAAACATAGGCCGCCGAATGCTGGCCGTCCGCATCGAACTGCAGCGCGTAATCGTACCCATGCTCGTAGGCGAACTTCATTCCCGTCTGAAACCCTCCGGCAAGCCCTAAATTCACCGGGAGATCGATGGTTCGAAAACCCCGCTCTCGGCATATCCGCGCCGTAAGGTCGGAGGAACCATCGTTGACGACCACGTAGTCGACGCCGGGCGCGTTTCGCAGCAAATCGTCGACCGTCGACACGATGTTGTCTTCTTCGTTGTATGCGGGTATGACCGCCAAAACTTTCAAATCCATTACCTAGCACCATTCATCGAGGCATCGCGGCCGCTATTATACCCTATCCGCCGCGCACTCCCCTGCGCGTCGCTCAAGACCGGCCGCCCCCTAGGAGCCGATCCGCCCGCATAGGGCCCCCTCGGCCAGCTTCCCGTAGAAGCCTGCAAGCCACTCCGCGGAAGAGGCGACGTCAAATCCCGCCGACCGCACCAACGCGGACCCGCAGGAGCGATCGCGCGACTTCTCCCCAAGCGCGAGGGCCGTCTGGGCCCATTCCGCAGCGCCGTCGCTCAACGGCAGCCTCACCGCCGCCTCGCTCAGCGCCACCTCCCCGGGCACGCCGTCGGAAAACACGCAGGGCATCCCCGTCGCCTGCGCCTCGATGAGGGCCATAGCCAGTCCTTCTTTGAACGACGGGAACACCATGACATCCATGGCCTTCAAAGCCGAGGGAACATCGTCCGTAAGGCCGCGGAAATGGACGCGCTCCCCCAACCCGAGCGCCTCGGCTAGGCTCCTTAGCTGCTCCTCCAGCTCTCCCTTCCCGTAAAGCACCAGCTGCGCAGCAGGAGCACGCCGGAGCATCTCGACGAACACCTCGAAGAGAAAGGCATGGTTTTTTATCTCCGCCAATCTTCCCACGTGCCCCACGATGGGGCCGTTTCCCAGCCCCAGAGCCACCTTGGCCCGCTCGTGATCTTTATCGGTGCAGTGGTACCGGTCAACATCGATGCCGTTCGGCAGGACGTGAAAATGATCGCTCGCGGCAACCTTGGCCCCGAAGCGGTCGATGCCGGCCTGGCGCGAGCAGGCCAAGAACTCATCGGCCACGAACCGGGTGGGAAACGAAACGGCCCTGAAGGCCACCTGCTCCAGCGATAAGGGGTAGTTCTGAGCATGGCTGTGGGCAATGGCGGCCTTGTGCATCTTTTTAGCCTCGTTCAAGTAAATAGCCGCGCAGCTGCCAATATGCCCGTGGACCACCGGGTCGTCGGCGAAGCTGGCGAGAACCGCGCGGCTCGCCTTGGCGTACTCGAGAAGATTAGCTCCCACAAACCGCGGAATCCTCCGGATGACACCGCCCAAATCGGCGATCTCCTCGTCATAGTCGCACAGCCGATCCTCGTGGACGATGAAATCGAATTGGATTCGATCTCGATCCATGGCCCGGTACAGGTTCATGATCATGGTCTCCGTGCCGGCCCGATCCATCGCTCCCACCACATGAACTACCCGCATGTCGGCTTTTTTCGCGCCGCTCGCCCCAACTGTCTCACTCATCGCGCATCCCGCTCCAAACCGTTCGCCCGCGCGCAAGCCGCTTCGGCGAGGCGCGCCGTCTCTTCCCAGGTATAGTTCGCTTCGACCCTCTCTCGCGAGGATGCTCCCAGAGCCCCGAGTTCCTCGCGGTGGTCCTTCGCCCAACGCAGGGCGGCTACGATGGAATCCGCTGTCGCATCTTCCAAAAGCAGTCTTTCGGCGCCTCCGCCCAGCACCTCCCGCGCACCCCCCACCTCCGTCGCAAGCGCTGGAAGGCCCCACGAGGCGCTCTCGAGAAGCGACGTGGCGAAACCTTCGGAGCGCGACGGCAGCAAAAAGACGTCAGAACAGGAGAGGAGCGCCGACACGTCTCCGGCATCCAGGATCCCCGTCGTGAAAAGATTCGACAGGGCAGCCCCTTCCACCGCTTCGGCTTCGGGCCCATCGCCCGCCACGATAAAGACGATCGAGCGATCACCGGCGACCCGACGTGCCGCCTCGAGCAGCGCGCCAACGCCCTTTTCCGGCATTAGTCGGCCGACTAACGCAACGGCCATTACCCCATCGTCGATGCCCAGCTCCTTCCGAAAATTCCTCCCCGACGAGCGGCGGCGGAACGCCGCAGCATCTATCGCGTTGCTCAGAACCCCTTCGGACGGAAGCCCGAAGTGCCCAAGCCATTCGGAGGCTCTCTGTGACACACCGTAGCACGCCGGCCCGTAGCGCCGCACGCGACGGGTCATCGCGTGCTCGTAGCCGCGCAGCACCGCATCGGCAAGGGGGTTACCGAGGGTCAGGTAGGCCGAACCGTGCTCGATCAGCACGGGCCGCACCCCAAGGCGCCTCGCAAAATCAAGCCCCACGAGGCTGTGCGCATAGAAACGCGTGTTGACAATGACGTAGTCGGGCGCCCATTCCTGCAGCTCCTGCAAAAGGCCGGCATGTTCCCCGTTCTTCCGAGAGAGAGGGAGCCTGCCGCCGAGGAGGGATCGCGCGGGCAGGCGAAGAACCTCGACGCCATCGGCGACGGCTTCGCGGCTCGGACTCTCGTCGATGCGCGATGTCGCCACCGTCACGGCGCATCCCCGCTGGGCGAGCGAGCGCGCCAGATTCTCCGTATATTTCTCGACCCCGCCAACGCTCGGCGCATACAGAGCCGAGAATATGGCGATCTTCTTGCCCGACGTCGTCATAGGCCTCCTACCGAAATACCTTTGCGCTTGTTATTATAGGCAATCGACCAGAAAGCACGATCGATGACGACGGCTGGCGTTGCCGGAAATAGAGGATGCGCACAACGCTGTCTGCGCAGGATTGTGATAGGCTGTCGGAAAAGGCAAACGAGACCAAGGCAGGAACATGGAGTACCATCCCGACGATCTTCGTCGACTTCAGCAGGAGGAGCTGTCGATACTCAAGGAAATTGACGCCCTCTGCGTGCGCCACGACATCCCCTACTTCCTCGACAGCGGGAGCGCGCTGGGCGCCGTGCGCCACGGCGGCTTCATTCCCTGGGACGATGACATGGACATCGGAATGCTGAGATCCGATTACGAGCGGTTCCTCGATATCGCCGCCCGGGAGCTGAGCGAAACCTGCGATCTACTCATACCCGGCAAGGCACCGCACTATGCGGCCATGTTCGCGAAGGTAATGAGGAAGGGCACGAAGTTCTACACCGCCGAGACCGTCGAAGCCGGGCTGCATCAGGGTGTTTTCGTCGACATATTCCCCTATGATGACCTCAGCGACGAGGAGACCATCGCGAAATCGCAGCTCCAGAAAGGCCGAACGTGGCAGAGTGTCTCGTATCTCTACCACGCCAAGACCATCAATGTGCCCCATCGCGGCGTCCTGGGCGCCGCCGAGCGCCTCGCATGCCGATGCTCCCATTACGTAGTTCGGGCGCTGCTTACCGAGCAGGCTATCAACCGCCGCTTCAACGAGGGGACGCGAAATCCCGGCGAGAGCACGAAGAGTTGCGTCGCATTCGCTGCGCCCATCGCCGGGGGACTCGAGAAAGCGCGCCTTTTTCCAACCAAACGCATCGCCTTCGAGGACACCGAGCTGCCTGTTCCGGCGGACACGGACTACTATCTGGAAAAAGCTTTTGGACGCGACTGGAACCAGCTCCCTCCCCTTGAAAAAAGGCGCAACCATGCCCCTGTCGTCCTCGAACTCCAAAAGGAGGAACGCCAATGAGCGAGCGTCTCGTTCTAGACGACATGAAACGAATCGAGCTCGAAATCATGGACGAGATCGATCGCGTCTGCCGGACGAACGGCATCCCCTACGTGCTGATGTACGGCACCCTGCTCGGCGCCCACCGCCACGGGGGATTCATTCCCTGGGACGACGATATCGATATCTGCATGTACCGGAAGGACTACGAACGCTTCCTCGATATCTTTTCTGAGAAAAGGAGCTCAGAACGCTTCGATGCCGTCAACTACCGTAACGGCAAGGGAGTGTACCCCTTCACCAAGATCGTCGACACCACCACCGTCGTCTACGAGAACTTCGTGCGCAAGGATATCGCAGTCGGGGTGTGGGTCGACGTGTTCCCCATCGACGAGATCGATCCTGGCAACTCCGACCTTTTCCGGCGTCGTAACCGCGCAAACCTTTGGTACAGCTTCATCCTCGCCGACCCGAATGTGGGATCCTCTCCCTGGGTCAAGCTTGCGAAGAAAGTCGTCTGCCCCCTTGTGCGCGGGCTCGACCCCAAAAAATATGCGCGCACCATAGACGAGGTTGCCCAAGAAACCGAGCCTGGCTCCACAGGGCTCGTCTCCGAATTTGTCGGCGAGGGCAAACCAGCCTACACGTTTCCCCGAAACTTCTATGAACCGGTAGAACTTCCCTTCGAGGGCAGAACATATTTCGGCCCTAGGGAATACGAGAGGATCCTCGAAACTATTTACGGCGATTGGCGCACTCCCCCCGCTGAAGGCAATCGCGACATCCACACGTTCGAGGCATTCCAACTGTGAGGACGCTTGAGAAAAAGGACTACCCCCCTCTTTCCATGCGAGAGAACATGCTGTGGAACTCCGCGGGGTCCATCACCTACCTCGCGTGCCAGTGGCTTGTCACAGTGCTCATCGTACGTCTCTCGAATGGCTACGACGCCGCCGGCCTACTATCGCTCGCCATGTCGGTGACGGGCACGTTCGGAACCTTCGCGAACTACAAAATGGGAACCTACCAGATCTCCGACATCAAGCACGAGAACACGACTTCGGAGTATCTAGGATTCAGGCTGATAACCCTTGGCGGGTCATTTATCGCCTGCGTCATCTACTCACTCGTCACGTGCCCGCTCAGCTCCCTGCTCACCATCGTCCTCTACTTCCTGTTCAAGGCCGTGGGCCTTGTCATCGACATCTTGCACGGACTCGACCAGCTGAACCGCCGCATGGACTTCATCGGCAAATCGTTCATGCTGCAAGGCTTCGCCACACTCGCAGCCTTCGTCGGCATCTTTTGGCCCACGCAGAGCCTGGATGCGGCCATCATCGCCATGGGCATCGCGACCTTGGCCATTCTCTTCTTCT
>CABSMC010000016.1 GCA_902478715.1 uncultured Adlercreutzia sp. | reverse complement strand
CGAGATTGTGGCCCTCATGGACAAGATGCGCATTCCCGCCGTCGTCACCCTCATGGTCAAGGGCGGCGTGCCCGCGAGCCATCCGCTGAACTTGGGGCCGGTGGGCATGCACGGGGCGAAGTACTCGAACATGGCCATGACCGAGGCCGACCTCATCATCGCCGCCGGCGCGCGCTTCTCCGACCGGGTCACCGGGCGCGTCACCGAGTTCGCCCCCAACGCGAAGATCGTGCACATCGACATCGACCCGGCGGAGATCGGGAAGATCCGCGATGCCGATGTGCCCATTGTGGGCGATCTGAAGGGCATCATCGGCGGCATGCTCGAGGTGCTCGAGAAGGACGGCGCCGCCCCGCGCGACGACCAGTGGATCGCCGACATCAACGCGTGGCGCGCCCGCTACCCGTTCTACCACCCGAACATGGCCGGGAACGAGCAGACCGGCGAGATCGTTCCCGAGCTCGTCATCGCCGAGCTGGGGCGGCAGCTGGATCCGGCGGCCTCCATCGTCACCACCGAGGTGGGCCAGCACCAGATGTGGGCGCACCAGTTTCTGCCCCGGGAGTTCCCGCGCACCTTCCTCTCCTCGGGGGGTCTGGGCACCATGGGCTTCGGCTTCCCGGCCGCCATCGGGGCGGCCGTGGCGAACCCCGATGCCACGGTGGTCTGCATCGCCGGCGACGGGTCGTTCCAGATGAACTCCCAGGAAATGGCCACGGCCGCCATCAACGGCGTGCCCGTGAAGGTGATGATCCTGGACAACCGCTGCCTCGGCATGGTGCACCAGTGGCAGAAGCTGTTTTACGACAAGCGCTATTCCCAGACGCTGCTTGAGCCCGTGCCCGACTTCGTGAAACTGGCGGAGGCCTACGGCTGGGAAGGCGAGCGCGTGGAGACGCCCGGCGAGGTGGCCGCGGCCATCGGGCGCATGCTGGCCGCGGAGGGGCCCTATCTCTTGGATGTGGCCATTTCCCCCGAGCAGAACGTCTATCCCATGGTGGCGCCCGGTGCCGCCCTCGACAACGTCATGGGGGCGATCGACGTGGCTGTGGGCGCCGTGCGCACCGACGTGCCCGCTGCCCCGGGCTCCCCCCGGGCCCGGGCGACCGCGAATGCCGCGCCGGCCGCCACCTCCCCCTGCGCCAAGCTGGACGCCCAGTTCGGCGGCCGCTGGGAGATAGATCCCGAGGACACCGGCGCCCGTTTGGGCCAGGACGGCTCCACCGTGGACGTGCGCCCCGAAGACTGGAAGACGCTCTTCCGCGAGGCCGATGCCGAGATGCCGGCATTTTCCGAAGAGAAGGGGGGCGCGCGATGAAGCACGTTCTGTCCGTCCTGGTGGAGAACCGCCCCGGCGTACTGTCCCGCGTGACGGGCCTCATCTCCCGGCGCGGCTTCAACATCGAATCGCTGTCCGTGGGCCCCACCGAAGACCCCACCCTTTCGCGCGTCACCGCCATCGTGCTCGCCGACGACGTGGCCTACGAGCAGATCACCAAGCAGCTGCACAAGCTCATCAGCGTGCACAAGATCACCGACCTCACCGACGAGGGCGCTATCGAGCGCGAGCTGGTGCTGTTCAAGGTGAACGCCGCGCCCGAGCGCCGCAGCGAGATCATCGAGATCGCCAACATCTTCCGCGCGAAGATCGTCGACGTGGGCAAAAGCTCGCTGACCATCGAGGCCACCGGCGACGACGCGAAGCTTCGGGGCCTGGAGGATCTGCTGCGCGCCTACGGCATCAAGGAAACCGTCCGCACCGGCAAAGTAGCCCTCTCCCGCAGCTCGCGAGATTAGGAAACAGAAAAGGCAACAAGAGAAAGGAATCTCATTCATGGCCGTCACCATCTACTACGAGCAGGACTGCAACCCCGATATCATCAAGGACAAGAAGATCGCCATCATCGGCTACGGATCCCAGGGTCATGCCCACGCGCTGAACCTCAAGGACTCCGGCTGCGACGTGCGCGTGGGCCTGCGCGAGGGCTCGCACTCCATCGAGGCCGCCGAGGAGGCCGGCCTGCGCGTCACCGACATGGCCACGGCCGCCGAGGAGGCCGACCTCATCATGGTGCTCGTGCCCGACGAGCTGCAGCCCGAGGTGTACGAGACCTACATCGCCCCGCACTTGAAGACCGGCGACACCCTCGCCTTCGCCCACGGCTTCAACATCCACTACGGCTACATCACGCCGCCCGAGGACGTGAACGTCATCATGTGTGCGCCGAAGGGCCCCGGCCACATCGTGCGCCGCCAGTACACCGAGGGCTCCGGCGTGCCGGATCTCATCTGTGTGGCCCAGGACGCCACGGGAGACGCCTGGGACATCGCGCTGTCCTACGCCTGGGGCGTGGGCGGGGCGCGCGCCGGCGTCATCAAGGCCACCTTCGCCCAGGAAACCGAGGAGGATCTCTTCGGCGAGCAGGCCGTGCTCTGCGGCGGCCTGGTGGAACTGGTGAAGGCCGGCTTCGAAACGCTGGTTGATGCGGGCTATCCGCCGGAGCTCGCCTACTTCGAGTGCTACCACGAGATGAAGATGATCGTCGACCTCATGTACGAGAGCGGCATCCATTTCATGAACTACTCCATCTCCAACACCGCCGAGTACGGCGAGTACTATGCGGGCCCGAAGGTCATCAACGAGCAGAGCCGCGAGGCCATGCGCGAGATTCTGGCGCGTATTCAGGACGGCACTTTCGCCGAGGAATTCGTCGCCGATTGCAAGAACGGGCACGCGTGGCTCCTCGAGCAGCGCGAGGCCATCAACACCCACGAGATCGAGAAGACCGGCGAGCGCATCCGCGGCATGTTCAGCTGGATTCACGAGTAGGAAAAATCTCCCATAGTTGTTCCGTAGGGGCTGACCCTCGGTCAGCCCTTTTTTGCGTAAGCTTCTGACCAGCGAAAACGAGCTTTGTCACGCAAAGGTGTGATAGGAAAATTTCTTCGCCGCGTGACAAAATCACGGGTCTGCGTGATAGGCAGGAGGCTTGGAAGGAGGCATAGTGGGCGGCGTCGAAACGCAAGAAACCGTGAAGCGCGGCGCAAGGTTGGAACCAGCCGGCTTCGAAGCAAAGAAGGAGACCATCTCATGAAGATTCTCGGACTGGGCGTGCCTGAGCTCGTTATCATCCTCGTCGTCGTGCTGCTCATCTTCGGACCGAAGAACCTCCCCAAACTCGGCGCCTCTCTTGGCAAGACCGTGAAGAGCCTGCGCGAGGGCATGGCCTTCGACAAGGACAAGGATGAGGAAGTCGAGGAGATCGTCGAGATCGTTGAAGACGAGCCCGAGGTCGCCTACGCCGGTGCCGGCGAGACCGGGACCAAGGTGGTCAAGAAGGTCGTTCGCAAGAAGGCTGAATAACATTCGTGAACCGTCCCTGCGCCCTCGGGTGCGGGGTTCGTTTCAACCCTCCCTCCCAAGAGAAGCGGCAGCTGCCCGATGTGGTCAGCGCCGCTTCTCTTCATGTTGCCATAGGCGGTTCATTTCGTCGGATGTTTCCGTCGGCGGGAGCCGATTCGATTCGTTGCGATAGAATACCTCATTGTTAATGCGAGCAAGAAAGGGGAGGCCATGGCGACGATGACGCTTTCGCGTTTGCGCCAAGCGCGCTATGCCATCCTTGGTTTCGGCTGCAACCAGGCCTTTCTCTTCGCCATGCTGTATTTGGGCTCCTATAACGAGAGCAGCCAGCACGGGTTCCTCATCGATCGGGCCGACCTGCTCTGCGTGCTCCTCGTCATGGCCGCCACCTTCGCGCTCATGACCAGCGAGCGGCCGCGTCGGCATCTGATGGCCGCGGCCGAGGGTCTCGCGCGCTGCTACGCGCTGCCGTTGGTGGGAGCGCTGTACCTCATCGTTGCGCTGCATAGCCTTGTGCCCGGCATTCCGTGGCTCGCGCTTGCCGCCGTGGAGGGGCTGGCCGCCGGCGTTCCGCTCGCGCTCCTTCTATGCCGGTGGGGCCGGGTGCTGGGGGAGACTTCCATCGACCAGTCCGTGCCCGAGGTGTTCATTGGGAGCGCCCTTGGGGCGGCGGTGTGCTTCTTCGTCGTCGCCATTCCCGTGGAGGGCGCCTATATCCTACTGTACGTGCTGCCCGTGGGAAGTGCTTGGGCCCTGCGTGCGCTCAGCGAGCCTGATGGCCGCGACGCCGAGTCCGCGGCGGCCGACGATCCAACCGAGGAGGCCGCCAAGCTCTCCGGGCGCATTATCGCCGGCACGGTGGTCTACGGCTTGGCCACCGGCGCCGTGGAGGCCCTTGCCACCAGCGCCGATGGGGGAGCTGCGTCATCGCTTTCCGTCACCTTTGTGCTCTTCGTGCTGTACTGCGCCGCCGCACTGCAGCTCTACGGGGGCCGTCCGCTCTCGGTGGGCGTGCGCGCCGTGCTGCCCACGGGGCCCGATCAGGAAGTGGGGCCGCTCGGGGGCGCCTACCGGCTCGCCATCCTGCTCATGGTGGGCGGCTTTGTCGCCGTGCCGCTGCTTGAGAGCGTGGGCGTCTCTGGCGTGGCCGTGGTGCTCGCCGGCTACCTCGGGGTGTTCTCGGTGCTCGTCTCGCTGTTCCTCATCATGGGCCGCATCGGCGGCGGGGACGCGGCGCGCTCCTTCGCCCGGGGCTTCGCCGCGCTGTTCGCGGGCGAGATCACCGGCGTGCTCGTCGGCGGCGTGCTCGGGGCGCTCCCCGGCGCCTTCGACGTGTCGGCGGCGCTCGTGGCCCTGGCCGGCGTGGCGGTGCTGTACGCGTACCTGTTCCTGTTCACCGATCGCGACATGGCAGCGCTCTCGGTGGTCATCGCCCAGAGCGACCGTTTCGAGGAGGCCTGCGATCTCATCGCGCGCACGGCCAAGCTCTCGAAGCGCGAGGCCGAGATCTTGCCGCTCGCCCTGCGGGGCCGCACCGCCGAGCGCATCGCTGGCGAGTTCTTCATCTCGAAGAACACCGTGGACACCCACCTGCGCCGCATCTACGCCAAGTGCGGTGTGCACACCCGCCAGGAACTCATCGACCTGGGCGAGCGCACGGAAGCGGAGCTGTAGCCCATGACCGTGCAAGCTGGCTTTTCCTTCAACGACTTCGCCGCTGCGGGACACGTGGCGGCCTCATCCGAGCACCAAGGAGCTCCCATGGAAGTGACCCTTTACTCCGACGGCTCGTCCCGGGGCAACCCCGGGCCGGGCGGCTACGGCACCATCCTGCGCTACACGGCCCCTTCGGGCGCGGTGCACGAGAAGGAGTTCTCCGCTGGCTTTTCCTGCACCACCAACAACCGCATGGAGCTGCTCGGCTGCATCGTGGGCCTGGAGGCCTTGAAGCGCCCCTGCACGGTGACGGTGTACTCGGATTCGCAGTACCTCGTGAACGCCTTCAACCAGAACTGGGTGGCCGGCTGGTTGAAGCGCGGCTGGAAGAACGCGCAGAAGCAGCCGGTGAAGAGCGTCGATCTGTGGAAGCGGCTGCTCGCAGCCAAAGAGCCCCACACGGTGAAGTTTGTCTGGGTGAAGGGCCACGCGGGCCACGCCGAGAACGAGCGCTGCGATGAGCTCGCCACCACCGCCGCCGACAACCCCGTCTGCCATCAAGTGGATAAGGGATTTCGCGACTAAGCTAGGTCAGAACAATAGCCGCGGGTCTGGATCTCGCGGCGGCTTTTGGGGAACAGGTGGCGGTAGATGGCCATGAAGTAGCTGTCGGTCATACTGGCCATGTAGTCCACCACGATTTGGTTCGGCTCGCCGGCCAGGTACTCCGCAGGCACGATGGACCGCGACGCCGCGGCGAGGCGCCGTACGTGATGCCGGAAGATGGGGCTCTCGCGCCTCTCTTCCACAAGATCGGACAGCAAGCGCGCGTACATTTCCTCGAACATCTCCTCCACGAGGTTCTCGGCGTCGTCCACCATGCCCTCCTTCAAGTAGATGACCTCGTAGTTCTGCCGCTTCGCCAGCTTCAGGTCGCGGAAGACCTCCTCGCTCATGGCGATCTCCGGCTTGCCGTAGGAGTTGTTCACGATGTCCACGGTGAGGTTGTTGATGATCTTCGCGTTGGTCACACCGATCGCCTCGGAATCGAAGGGGGCAAGCGAATCGATGACCCCCATGGCCAGCGCGTCCTGGCGGTCCTTGCCGATGTAGGCGATCATGTCGGCCACGCGCACCACGCAGCCCTCCAGCGTGGAGGGGCGCAGAGTCTTGATGGTGGACTCGTCGGCTGTGCAGGCCTCCACCAAGTCGTCCAGCTGCTCGAAGGTGGTCGTGTCGCCCAGGCGCAGCACCTGCTGGGCGAACTCGCCGTTGTGGCAGAGCACCCCGTCGAGCGTCTGCAGCGAGATGTTGCGACGGTACAGGTTGTCGAGCACCCGCACCGAGTGCACGTTGTGGTTGAAGGTGCGCCCGGTGCGCGCGCGGTAGCAGGCCGAGAGGAACCGCTCGCCGGCGTGCCCGAAGGGGGTGTGCCCCGTGTCGTGGCCGAGCGCGATGGCCTCGATGAGGTCGCAGTTCAGCCCGAGCAGGCTCCCGATGCCCCGGGCCACGCGGCTCACCAGCTGCACGTGCAGGCCGCGCCGCGAGATCTCGTCGTTCTCGGCGAAGGAGAACACCTGGGTCTTGTCGGCGTAGCGGTTGTAAGCGGGCAGGTTCAGCACCTTCTCGATATCGCGCACGAAGGCCGGGCGCGTCAGTGTGGCGCGGTCGTGGGCGAAGTCCTCGCGGCGCACCACGTCCGTATCGTCGGTGCGGTAGGGGCTCATCCGCCCGGCGGCCCGATCGGCCCGGATGGCCTCCTCTACGGCCGGGTCCAAGGTGAGGTAGGGGACGTTGTTCTCTGCCATGGCTCGCTCGCTTTCGCTGGTCGTTAGTTTTGCCGCTATTGTAGCTTGAGGAACATCTGTTTGCGAACGAGGTGCTATACTTTCCAGAAAACGACGAAGAGAAAGCGGGGGCGCGTGGCCGGCATCAGCGACGAGGATATCCAGAAAGTTCGCGACGCGAGCGATCTCGTGGCGGTCATCGGCGAGCGCACCCCCGTCAAGCAGAAGGGCCGCGACTTCTGGTGCTGCTGCCCGCTGCATCAGGAGAAGACCCCCTCGTTCAAGATCGACCCCGCCACCCAGCTGTGGCACTGCTTCGGCTGCGGGGAGGGGGGCGACGTCTTCTCGTTCATCATGAAGACCGAGGACTTCAACTTTCCCGAGGCCGTGCGCTATCTAGCCGACCGCGCCCACATCGACATCGCGGAGGACGCGCGGGGCGGGGGCGTGTCGCGCTCGGTGAAGAGCCGCATGAAGGAGATCTGCGCGCGCACGGCCGAGTTCTACCACACCCAGCTCATGCGCGGCCGCGGCGAGGGGCCCGACGCGGCACGGAAGTATTTGGCCTCCCGCGGCTTCGGCGGCGAGGTGCCGAAGAAGTGGATGCTCGGCTACGCCCCGGGACGAGGCGCGCTCGTGCGGCACCTGTCGGCCTTGGGCTTCAAACCCGATGAGATGATCCGCGCCAACGTGGCCCTCGATGGGCGCGGGGGCCCGGTGCGCGACCGCTTCTACGAGCGCGTGATGTTCCCCATCTTCGACGCCCAGGGCGACTGCGTGGCCTTCGGGGGCCGCGTCATCGGCACCGGCGAGCCGAAGTACCTGAACTCCCAGGAAACGCCGCTGTTCCACAAGTCCCAGGTGCTCTACGGGCTTAATCAGGCCAAGGCGCGCATGGCCTCCACCGGCTGCGCCATCGTGGTGGAGGGCTACACCGACGTCATCGCGCTGCACGAGGCCGGGGTCACCAACGTGGTGGCCACCCTGGGCACGGCGCTCACCATGCGGCACATCCGGGTGCTCGCCAAGCATGCGCCCAAGAAGATCGTCTACCTGTTCGACGGCGACGCGGCGGGCCAGAAGGCGGCCGATCGCGCCCTGGCCTTCATCGGCGAGAGCATCTCCGACAAGAACCGCAACTCCGTGGAGCTTCTGGCCGTCACCCTGCCGAACAACCAGGATCCGGCCGAATTCGTGCAAGCGGAAGGCGCGGAAGCCCTGGAGAAGGTGGTGGAAGGGGCGCTGCCGCTCATCGAGTTCGGCCTCGAGAGGCGCCTCGACAGCTTCGACTTGGACACGGCGCCCGGCCGCGATCGCGCGCTGGACGCGTGCCTGGCGGTGCTCGCCCCCATCAAGGACACGCTGGTGGCGAAGGACTACGCCGTGCGCACCTGGTCGCGCCTGCGGGCCCATGGCCGTCTCGGTATCGAGGAGGCCGACGTGCTGGAGCGCCTGGCGGCCCTGGAGGTGCCCCGCAGCGCCGGCGAGGAGGAGGCCGCCCCCGAAGTTTCCGTGTCCCGGCCCGCGCGCCGCGCGCTTTCCCAGGCGGAGCGCAACCGCCTGCGCTTCGAGCGGGAGTTTCTGGCGCTCGCTTGCCAGCATCCCATTGTGGGGCTCGCCCATGCCGATGCACTCGCGCAGGTGCAGTGGCATGAGGAGGTGCACCGCCTGCTGGCCGAGAGCGTGCTCGCGACCCTCTCCGAGAACCCGGGGGCCGCACCCGCCGATATCGTGACCAAGGCGACGCTCGCCACGCCCCATGCGGCGCGCGTGCTCACCGCCGGGTCATCCTACCCGTCGAGCACCCCGGAGGCCATCGGCGCCTACCTGGCTGAGGAGCTTGCCCTGGGGGATGCCGAGGAGGCCATCGGCGCGCTCACGGCCCAGATGAATGCCGGGGCCGATGCCGAGGAGGCCGAGCTGCTGCACGCCGCCGTCACCACTTTGCAGATGGACGTGGCCGCCCGTCGCGTCGCCCACCGAGCGCTGCCCGCCAGCTAGGGCACCCGCCGCCGTCCGTCCGTAGATTTCGCGGGTCATCTGGACAGGAGGGGCCTCGCGCTTCACAATGTCCCAAGCAACTGATACGATCCCGGGCCATTTCAGAGCTGCCCGGGGTTGCCGCAGCGCATTGACACTTCACTATACAGAGTAAGGAATACCGTGCTTCCCATTGTTATTTCCCCCGACCCCATTCTCGCCACGGTCTGCGAGCCGTGCGAGCCCGGCGACAAGTCGCTTAAGCGCCTCTCCAAGCAGATGGCCCACGCCATGTACAAGAACTACGGTTGCGGCATCGCTGCCCCTCAGGTGGGCGTCACCAAGCGCCTCGTCGTCATCGACGTCGACTGGGACGGCGAGAAGGGCGAGAAGAACCCCATCGTGCTCGTGAACCCCGAGATCGTGGAGCTGGCCGGCGAGCCGGAGGAGGGTGGCGAGGGCTGCCTTTCGTGCCCCGGCGTCACGGTGCCGGTGAAGCGCCAGCCCTGGGCGCGCGTGCAGTACTACGACCTGGACGGCGAGTTGTGGGAGATCGAGGGCGACGGCCTGCTCGGCCGCTGCCTGCAGCACGAGATCGACCACCTGAACGGCAAAACGCTCTTCGAGAGCTGCGATCCGGTGACCCGCATCGAGGCCCTGCGCGCTTACGAGGAGGCCAAGGCCGCCGGCGCCCGCCCGGGCGACACCGATATCGAGGTGAAGTAGCGTGCGCGTCGTCTTCATGGGAACGCCCCGCTTCGCGGCGGAAATTCTGGACGAGTTGGCGGAGTTCCACGAGATCGTGGCTGTCTACACGCGTCCCGATGCGGTGCGCGGCCGGGGGAAGGCGCTTGTGCCCTCCCCGGTGAAGGAGGTGGCCGAACGTCGCGGTTTTCCCGTGCGAACGCCACGCACGCTGCGCGACGCCGCGGTGCTCTCGGAGCTCGCCGCGTTTGCGCCCGATGTCATCTGCGTGGCGGCCTACGGGGCGATTCTCCCCAAGGACGTGCTCGACCTGCCGCCCTTCGGCTGCCTGAACGTGCACGGGTCCCTGCTTCCGCGCTGGCGCGGGGCGGCCCCCATCGAGCGGGCCATCCTCGCCGGCGACGAGGAGATCGGCGTGTGCATCATGGCCATGGAGGAGGGGCTCGACACCGGCGACTACTGCGTGTGCCGCTCGCTGCCCGCAGGTTCGCGCACAGCCGCCGAGCTCACCGAGGAGCTGGCAGCTCTGGGCGCCAGCGCGCTGCTCACGGCGCTGGCCCAGGCCGAGGGCGGCAATCTGCGCTGGGTGGCCCAGGACGAGGCGCTGGTCACCTACGCCGAGAAGATCGCCAAAGGCGAGCTGAACCTCGATCCTGCCGAGAGCGCCATTGTGAACAATCGCCGCGTGCGTGCTTCGGGCGGCGCCCATCCCGCCCGAACCGTCATTGCTGGCCGGCCGCTGACGGTGCTGGCGGCCCGCGTGGCCGACGATGCTCCCGCCGACCGCCTGGGCTCTGGAGCGGCGGCCCTTATCGCGAACCGACTGCTTCTCGGCTGCGCCGAGGGGGTCTTGGAAGTAACCGAAGTAAAACCGGACGGCAAGCGCGCCATGGACGCGCGCTCGTTTGCCGCCGGCGTACCCGCGCTGCGGGGCGAGGAAGGAACATGGTCCCGTGCATAACGATCATCGATCCCACAACCAGAGACGATCCTACGACCGAGCGAGCCAGGGCGATCGCAACGCCCAGGGCGGCGCGCGGCAGAACCGCGGGCCGCGCCCCGGCGGCAAGTCCGGCGACTTCCGCAAGGGAGGCAAGCCCGGCGGGTTCCGCAAGGACAGCAAGTCGGGTGGCTACCGCAAGGATGACCGGGGGCCTCGCGACGGGAAGCCGAGCGACTTCCGCAAGGACGACCGGGGCCCGCGTGACGAGCAGCGATCCGGCGCCGACCGGAAGGACTTCCGTGCCCGCGATGGCAAGCCAACTGGTGGGAGCGCCCCCCGCAAGGATTTCGGCCCGCGCGCAGACCGCGGCCCTCGGCGCGATTCCCGCGAGGCGGGCCGCCCGCGCGAGGTGTTCATCGACGGCAAGCTCATGGCGGCCCCCGACCAAGACGCCCCGCAGGATCGCGGCCCGCGCTTCGATGGGCCTCGCGACGGCGGCCGCGGAGGCGCGCCGCGCCGCGACCAGGTGCGCCGGCAGAAGGCCCACAAGGCCACGACGGCCCGCGAGCTTGCCCTGGCGGCCATCCACCAGCTGAGGGAGCGCGACGCGTTCGCGCAGGACATCATCGCCAAAACCATCGACATCTCGCCCCTGTCGCGAGAGGATCGGGCCTTTGCCACCCGGCTCGTGCTGGGTGTGGTCAGCACGCGCGGTACCCTGGAGGACATCATCACGGGCTGCATGGACTCGCCCGACGATGCGGCGCCGGCGGTGCGCGACGCGCTGTGCCTGTCGGCCTACGAGATCATCTTTTTGCAGAAGAGTCCCCATGCCGCCGTCGATCAGGGCGTCGAGCTGGTGAAGTCGGTGGCGCCGCGCGCGGGCGGTCTCGCCAATGCGGTGCTGCGCCGCGTGGTGCGCGCCAAAGAGGCTTTCCCCTTCGGCGACCCGCGCACTGATATCGCCGCCTATGCGCGGCTGCACGGTTTCCCGGTGTGGCTCGCCAAGCGGCTCATCGCAGAGCTCGGGCCCGAGGGCGCCCGCGACTTCATGGTGGCCTCGAACGAGCCGGCTCCGGTCTATATCGCCGTCAACGCGCTGAAGGCCGCCACCGACGAGGAGGTTGTCTCGGTTCTCGCGGCGGCTCACGCCGAGCCTGAAGCCATGGCGCTGGGCGGCTGTGCCGTACCCGGCTGCTACAAAGTGGCGTCGGGCGTGCCCCTGCTCGATGGCCGCGTGCGCCGCATGATAAACCAGGGCTTGCTTCTCGTGTCCGACGCCACCTCCCAGGCGGTGGCGGATCTGGTGGTGGGCGATACGGCACCGGAGTCGTTCTTGGAGATCGGCGCCGGCCGCGCCACCAAGACCATCCTCGACCAGAGCATCGCCTACCGGCGACACGGCAAGCAGATCCCCGAGTACGTCACCGTGGACGTGCACGCCTTCAAGACCAAGCTGCTCCAAGAGCGCGCCGAGCAGTACGGGGCTCACGTGAGCGAGGCCATCATCGGCGACGCCACCGACTTGGACGCCTTGGTGGGCGAGCGCACCTTCGATCGCGTGTTCATCGACTCCCCGTGCACGGGACTGGGCACGCTCCGGCGTCATGCGGACATCCGCTGGCGCCTGCGCCCCGAAACCATTGCCGAATCGGCCGAGCTGGACGCACGCCTCTTGGAATCGGCGGCATCCCATGTGGCCCCCGGCGGCATTCTTGCCTATGCCACCTGCACGGTCACCCACGAGGAGAACGCCGATGCCGTGGAGGCCTTCCTGGCCACCGAGGCCGGTGCGGCTTTCGAGGTGGTGCCCTGCCGAAATCCCGATCTCGACATCGAGCTGCCGTTCTTCTCCACCGTCCTGGAGCCCGGCGGCCCCGACGCCCACTTCCTCGCCCTCCTGCGACGCAAAGCCTAGGCTCGCGCGCACCGCGATCTCAAGGCGCCCTTCGGGGCGCCTTCGTTTTCGCGTCTGGCGATGGCGAAGCTGCGGGAAAAACTATGGGCGCATCGCCGACTTTTTAACCGATTGGAAATGTTGACCGCCGCGATGTCAGTAAAATATCTTGTCACAGTTGTTTTCGAGAACCGATAAGGAGGTCGCAGGTCGTGGAGCCGAATATCAAAGAGGTGGCGGGGCGTATTCGCGCTCTGCGGGAGGACATGGACCTCACGTTGCAGGAGATGGCCGAGGCCACGGGCCGCTCGACGGCGGAGTACGCCGCGCAAGAGTCCGGCGAGGAGGACCTCTCCTTCACCTTCCTGTACAAATGCGCCGAGAAGTTCGGCGTCGATGTCATCGAGCTGCTCACCGGCGAGAACCCGCACCTGACGGGCTACTCGCTCACCCGCGAGGGCGCGGGCCTTTCCATCAAGCGCCGCGCCGGCTTCGAGTACCTGCACAAGGCGCCGCACTTCCGCCACAAGCTGGCCGAGCCCTTCGTGGTCACCGCTCCCTATTTGGAAGAGGAGCAGGACGCGCCCGTGCACCTGTCGCGCCACGAGGGCCAGGAGCTCGACTTCATCATCTCTGGTCAGATGCGCTTCGCTTACGAGGATCACGAGGAGATCCTGAATCCGGGCGATGTTGTCATGTACGACTCCGGCCGCGGCCACGGCATGATCGCCACGGGAGGGGAGCCCTGCGTGTTCCTCGCCATCGTGATGAAGCCCGAGGGGGAGAAGATTATCTAGGCGGCCCGACTCGCGGGTCTGCGGCTGGCACCTCTGAGGCCGGCCGCGCGTCCCCGCATCCGGCGTCGCCGAACTCAAGGTAATCGTTCGTCCTTTCAAAACTTCACCGAGGTATCATCATGAGAAACATCAACTTGCGCTACGTGGACGAGGCCTACGACGAGAACGGTCTGCTCACGAAGTTCGACATCACCATGCCCGATAACTTCAACTTCGCCTACGACGTCGTGGACGACATCGCGATCAACGATCCCGAGCGCACGGCCATGGTCTGGTGCAACCCGGAAGGGGAGGAGCACACCTTCACCTTCGACGACATGAAAACGTGGTCGGACAAGACGGCGAACTTCCTGGCGGACTGCGGCATCGGTCGCGGCGACTTCGTCATGGTCATCCTGCGCCGCCACTACCAGTTCTGGTTCACGATGCTGGCCCTGGAGAAGCTGGGAGCGGTGGCGGTGCCGGCCACCTTCATGCTGAAGGAGCACGACCTCACCTATCGCCTGAACGGGGCTGACATCAAGGCCATCATCGCCACCTCGGCCGGGGACATCGCCGGCACCATCGACGCGGTGGTGAAGGAGTGCCCCAGCGTGGAGACGCTCATCCTCGTGAACCCCGCCGGTGCCGGGCTCACCCCGCGCGACGAGAACGGGAACTGGGTCGCTCCCGCCGGCGAGCTTGTCGGCGAGGCGCTCTCGGGCCCTGCGGGCATCTGCGCGGCCCCCGTCGCGCGCGAGGGCTGGCGCGACTTCAACAGCGAGGTGCGCGCGGCTTCGGCCGACTTCACCCGCCGCGAGACGGCCGGCGCCGATCCCATGCTCATGTACTTCTCCTCGGGCACCTCGGGCAATCCCAAGATGGTGCTCCACGATTCCGGCTACGCGCTGGCGCACCTCATCACGGCCAAGCACTGGCACAACGTGAATTCCGAGGGGCTGCACTTCACCATCGCCGACACCGGCTGGGGCAAGGCGGTCTGGGGCAAGTTCTTCGGCCAGTGGCTCATGGAGGCCGCGGTGCTCACCTACGACTTCGACCGCTACGATCCGGCCGAGATCCTCTCCCTCGTCGGTCGCTACGGCGTGACGACGCTCTGCTGCCCGCCGACGATGTACCGCCTCATGACCGAGGTGGACGTGGACGCCTTCGACCTGTCCAGCTTGGAGTACTGCACCACGGCCGGCGAGGCGCTGAACCCCGATCTGTTCGACTTCTGGCGCGAGCACACCGGCCTTACCATCTACGAGGGCTTCGGCCAAACGGAAACCCCGCTCACCGTGGGCAATCTGACGAACTCCACGCCGCGCCCGGGCTCCATGGGCAAGCCGGTGCCGATGTACGTCATGAGGATCTTGCGCGACGACGGCACCGAGTGCGACACTGGCGAGACCGGCGAGATCTGCATCTCCATCGACCCGCATCCGGCCGGCATCATGATGGAGTACTACCGCAACGCCGAGAAGACCGCCGAGGCCATGCACGACGGCTGGTACCACACCGGCGACACGGCCTGGCGCGACGAGGAGGGCAACTACTGGTACGTGGGCCGCAACGACGACGTCATCAAGTCGAGCGGCTACCGCATCGGCCCCTTCGAGATCGAGTCGGTGATGCTCGAGCACGACGCCGTGCGCGAGGTGGCCGTCACCGGCGTGCCCGACCCGGTGCGCGGCTTCGCCGTGAAGGCGACGGTGGTGCTCGCCGACGGCTGGCAGGGAAGCGATGACCTCACCGCCGAGCTGCAGAAGTGGGTGAAGCGCCAGACGGCCCCCTACAAGTACCCGCGCATCATCGAGTACACAGACGAGCTGCCGCGCACCGTCAACGGCAAGATCCGCCGGGCCGCCATCCGCGAGCAGGACAAGACCCATCACGCGTCCCAGAAGACCCCCGAGGGGCTCATCTGATGACGGCGGATCAAGCTGCGAGGCTCCCGTTCCCGTTGGCGCCGGTCACGGTGGTGACGGGGCATTACGGAGTGGGGAAGACCAACTTCGCCCTCAACCTCGCCTTGGACGCCGCCGCGGCCGGGTACCGCGTGACACTCGCCGATATGGACGTCGTGAACCCGTACTTCCGCTCGAACGAGTATCGCGATCTTCTGGAAGAGGCCGGGGTGCGGCTCATCGCGCCGGTGTTCGGCCACGCGGGCACGAGCCTCGACGTCCCGTCGGTCACCGGGGAGCTGGCCGTGGCCGCGGCGGAGGCCTATCGCGACGAGACGGGGCGTACGGTCGTCATCGTGGATGCCGGCGGCGACGATGTGGGCGCCACGGCGCTCGCGCGCTTCGCGCCGGCCCTCGCAGCGGGGCCTTATGCCATGCTCTACGTGGTGAACGCCTTCCGCAACCTCACGCAGGAACCTGCCGATGCAGTGGCGGTGCTGCGCGAGATCGAGGCCAAGAGCCATTTGGCGGCCACAGCCGTGGTGGGCAACTCCCACTTGCAGGGCGAGACTGCTTTGGGACACATCGTCGAAAGTGTCCCGTATACCCAGGCAGTGGCCTCGATGGCGGCCCTTCCCGTTGCCTGCATTACCGCCCCCATTCAGGCCATTCAGCGGGAAAACACGGGGCCATGCGCCCTGGACGACATTCCCAATGGCTATGCTGTGAACGTGTACGTCAAGCCTCCCTGGTCCTAAGGGCGGCCCATTCAAGATGAGAGAGAGGCGCGGGCGGCGTGGCCCGCGCGCGAGTAAGCAAGGGAGGTTTCCATGGCGCGAGTCACTATCGACGATTTCTTCTGCAAGGGATGCGGGCTGTGCACCGATGTCTGCCCGGTGGGCATTCTCGAGCTCGACCCGGACGTCATCACGGCCAAGGGCTATCACCCGGCCCATTGCACCGACGAGGACAAGTGCACCGGTTGCGCCACCTGCGCGACCATGTGCCCCGATGTGGCCATCACGGTTGAAAGGTAGTTCAATGGCTGAGAAAGTACTCATGAAGGGCAACGAGGCCATGGCCGAGGCGGCCATGCGCGCCGGTTGCCGCTTCTTCTTCGGTTACCCCATCACGCCCCAGACCGAGGTGGCTGCCTACATGGCGAAGATGATGCCGAAGGTGGGGGGCACCTATCTTCAGGCGGAGTCCGAGGTGGCGGCCATCAACATGGTCTACGGTGCCTCGGCGGCCGGCGCCCGCGTGATGACCTCCTCGTCGTCGCCGGGAATCTCGCTGAAGAGCGAGGGCATCTCGTATATGGCCGGCGCCGATCTGCCCGGCGTCATCGTCAACGTGCAGCGCGGCGGTCCGGGCCTCGGTTCCATCCAGCCCTCCCAGGCCGACTACTGGCAGGCCACCAAGGCCACCGGCCACGGCGACTTCCACATCGTCGTGTACGCGCCCTCCACGGTGCAGGAGATGGCCGACTACGCCTTCAAGGCCTTCGACACGGCTGACAAGTACCGAGTGCCGGTCATGATCATGGCCGACGGCATGCTCGGCCAGATGATGGAGCCGGTGATCCTGCCTGAGGCGCTCGCTCCGGAGGATCTGCCCGAGAAGCCCTGGGCCACCTGCGGCCACGGGCATAAGCGGCCCCACAACGTGGCGAACTCGCTGTACCTGACCGCGTCCGATCTGGAGGACCTCGTCCGCGAGCGCTACGAGCGCTACGCGGTCATCGAGGAGACCGAGCAGGAGGCCGAGAGCTATCTCACCGAGGACGCCGACATCGTGCTCGTGGCCTTCGGCGGCGCGGCCCGCGTGGCCCGCTCGGCGGTGAACGCCGCGCGCGAGCAGGGCATCAAGGCGGGTCTTGTGCGCCCCATCACGCTGTGGCCCTTCCCGACCCGCGCCATCGAGGCGCTCGTGCCCACGGCCAAGGCGTTCCTCGACGTGGAGATGAACATGGGCCAGATGGTGGAAGATGTGCGCCTGGCGGTGGCCGGACGCGTGCCGGTGGAGTTCTTCGGCCGCACCGGCGGCGTCATCCCGACGCCCGACGAGGTGCTGGCGGCCATTGTCGCTTTGAACGAGAAGGTAGGTGAGTAGCATGGCCGAGACGACTGAGAAGGAAATGAAGGTGGTCTTCGAGCGACCCCACTCCCTGTTGCCCGTGGTCACGAACTTCTGCCCCGGCTGCCCCCACGGCATCGTGGAGCGTTTGGTGTGCGAGGTCATGGACGAGCTGGACATCGAGGGCGAGACGATCGGCGTGGCGCCCGTGGGCTGCTCGGTCATCTCCTACGACTTCTTCGGCTGCGACATGATCGAGGCCGCCCACGGCCGGGCGCCGGCGGTGGCCACGGCGGTGAAGCGCGTGCATCCCGACAAGGTGGTCTTCGCCTACCAGGGCGACGGTGACTTGGCCTCCATCGGCATGGCCGAGACGGTCCATGCGGCCACTCGCGGCGAGAACATCACCATCATCTTCATCAACAACGCCATCTACGGCATGACCGGCGGCCAGATGGCCCCCACCTCGCTGCCGAACCAGGTGACCCAGACGAGTCCCTACGGGCGCGATGTGTCCACGGCCGGCAACCCCATCCGCGTGAGCGAGCTCTTAAACGCGCTGGACGGCCCGGCCTACATCGAGCGCGTCTGCGTCGATACGCCGAAGAACGTGCGCAAGGCTAAAAAGGCCATCAAGAAGGCCTTCCAGAACCAGATCGACGGTGTGGGCTACTCGTTCATCGAGGTGGTTTCCACCTGCCCCACCAACTGGGGTATGACGCCGCAGGACGCCTTCGAGTGGATGCGCGTGAACATGCTGCCGTACTATCCGCTCGGGGTGGTGCGCGATGTGACCGCCGACGGCTTCGCCAACGCCGCCGAGGCGGCGAGCGCCCGCAATGCGGCCTGCCCCATCGCCCATCCCGAGGCCGTGTCAGAAGGAGGCAACTAATGGGCAAGGATCTCACCTGCGTCGTCGCCGGCTTCGGCGGCCAAGGGTCGCTGTTCGCCGGCAAGGTCATCGCCACGGCCGGCCTCATCGAGGACCGCGAGGTTTCGTGGATGCCCTCCTACGGCCCCGAAATGCGCGGCGGCACCGCCAACTGCTCGGTGACGCTGTCCGATAAGCCCATCGGCAGCCCGCTGATCACGCGCCCGAGCGCGCTCATCGCTCTGAACCAGCCCTCCTTCGACAAGTTCATCGACAACGTGGAAGAGGGCGGCATCGTGGTGGTGGACACGGCCATGGTGCCGAGTCTCACCGAGCCCGAGGGCGTGACGGTCATCGGCATCCCCGCGACCAAGATGTGCGAGGAGGCCGGTCTCAAAGGCCTCGGCAACATCGTGCTTATCGGCAAGCTCTGGGCCGAGACCGGCTTTTGCTCCGAGGAGGCGCTCGACGGCGCCATCGCGAAGGTGGCCGGCAAGAAGCCCGAGAAGCTGGAGCAAAACCGCCAAGCCATCAAGCTCGGCATCAACGCGTAGCCTAACGATTGCGGCTATGTAGGCGGGGAGCAGGACGGGCTTCCCCGCGCGCAGGTGCGAAAGCGTTCGGAACAGCCCAGTGGGCTGTTCCGCCGAGCGAGCCATTGCTTGAGCACGGGGGAGTCCGTCCTGCTCTCCGCCAGACAAAACGGATGACACAGAAGGACGAACATGGAAGAAGAGAACCTGAAAGATTTGGGCGAGCGCCTGCAGGGCCTGCGCGAGGCCTGCGACGTGTCGCGCCACACCATGGCCGAGGAGCTCGGCGTCGATATCGACACCTACCGCGGCTGGGAGGAGACCGGCGAGGACATCCCCATCTCGGCCATCTACCACATGGCCCGCAAGTTCAACGTCGACCTCACCGAAATCCTCACGGGCACCGCGCCGAAGCTGGACACCTACCACTTGGTGCGTCGCGGCGAGACCGAGGAGGTCGAGCGTTTCCCCGGGTATCACTACGAGGACATGGCCAGCCGCTACGCCCGCAAGATCATGCAGCCGCTGCTGGTCATCTTGGATCCGTGCGACGAGCCGGCCGAGCTGGTGTGCCACGACGGTCAGGAGTTCAACTACGTGCTGGAAGGGTCGCTCATTCTCACCTTCGGGGATCGCGATATCCAGCTGAACGCCGGCGACAGCATCTACTTCAACCCCACCTACCCCCACGGCCAGCGCTGCAACGGCGACGTCCCCTGCAAGTTCATCACCATCATCGCCGAATAGTACCATCTCATTTTTGGAAGAGTAGCGAAGCGACTCGGGGTGTTCCAACCGAGCGAGTTCCGCAGCGACTGGAAATGCCCAGTGGGCATTTCCACAAAGCGAGGACTGTTTGAGCGAATTGGAATACCGCGAGGCGCTTCGCGGACAAAGCGGAATCGCGGACAAAGCGAAATAGGAGAGCAGAGAGAAGCACCACTATGGATCATGTTCTGAAGAAGTACTGCCCGAGAATTGAATTCGATTCCTACGAGGACTTCGCCGAGAACTTCACCATCGAGGTTCCCGAGGCCTTCAACTTCGGTTTCGACGTCGTCGACGAGTGGGCCGCCGTGGAGCCCGACAAGCGGGCGCTTCTGTGGACCAACGACGCCGGCGAGGAGCGCACTTTCACGTTCACCGACATCAAGCACCTCTCGAACCAGGCCGCCAACGCCTTCAAAGAGCTCGGCATTGGCAAGGGCGACGTGGTCATGTGCATCCTGCGCCGCCGCTGGGAGTACTGGGTGTGTGCCGTGGCCCTCTGCAAGCTGGGCGCCACCATCATCCCCGCGTCGCTGCAGCTCACGCGCAAGGACGTGGTCTACCGCGCCAACAGCGCCGACGTGAAGGCCATCGTGGCGGTGAACGACGAGTACGTCTGCACGCAGGTGGAAGAGGCCATGCCCGATTGCCCCACGGTGCGCGAGAAGTTCATCGTGGACGGCTCCCTCGAGGGTTGGGTCGATTTCGACGAGCTCATCGCGGGCTACCCCGACACCTTCGAGCGCCCCACGGGAGATGCGGGCGTCACCTCCAAGGACATCATGCTGATGTACTTCACGAGCGGCACGACGGGCAACCCCAAGGCCGTGGAGCACAACTTCGCCCATCCTCTCGGCCACATCATCACGGCGAAGTACTGGCAGCAGGTGCAGGAGAACAAGCTGCACATGTCGGTGACCGACTCCGGCTGGGCCAAGTTCGGCTGGGGCAAGATCTACGGCCAGTGGATCGCCGGTGCCACCATCTTCGCCTACGACATGGACAAGTTCGTGCCCACCAAGCTTCTGCAGAAGATTCAGGACTACAAGCTCACCACCTTCTGCGCGCCGCCCACCATGTACCGCTTTATGCTGCAGGAGGACGTGGCCGCCTACGACCTGTCCAGCGTGGAGAACTTCGCCACGGCGGGTGAGCCGCTGAACGCGGAGGTGACCATCCAGTGGGAGCGCCTCACCGGCAAGAAGATCCGCGAGGGCTTCGGCCAGACCGAGGGCCCGGTGCTTCTGGCCACCTTCCCGTGGATCGAGCCGAGGCCCGGTTCAATGGGCAAGCCGTCGCCTTTGCTCAACGTGAAGCTGCTCGACGACGACGGCCGCGAGGTCGATGACGGCGAGGAGGGCGCCATCTGCGTGACGGGCCTGAAAGAGGCCTATCCTCCGGGACTGTTCGTGGGCTACTACGGCAACCCGGAGCGCACGGAGGAGGCCGTGGGAGGGGAGTATTACAACCTCCACGACATGGCCTGGCGCGACTCCGACGGCTACTGCTACTTCGTGGGCCGCAACGACGACGTCATCAAGTGCTCCGGCTACCGCATCGGCCCCTTCGAGGTGGAAAGCGCGCTGGTGGAGCACCCGGCCGTGGTGGAGTGCGCCGTCACGGCGGCGCCGGATCCCATCCGCGGCAAAGTGGTGAAGGCCACCATTGTGCTCGCGAAGGGCTACGAGGGCACCGACGCGCTCACCCGCGAGCTGCAGGATCATGTGAAGAAGACCACGGCTCCCTACAAGTACCCGCGCATCATCGAGTACGTGGACGAGCTGCCCAAGACCATCGGCGGCAAGATCAAGCGCAAGCTCATCCGCCAGACCGACGGCATTCAGGAATAGAAGAGATTCAAGCGAGTGACGCCTCTCGGAGAGAATCCGTAGGGGGCGACCTCGGTCGCCCCTCGCTTCCTTCCGCGACCACTGCAGGGAGGGGGCACTCGCGCTAGCATGGTTCAAATCCGTAGAGGGACGGCCGAGGTCGTCCCTCTACTCTTGTTCAGGGCGCCATTGGCAAAAATTTCGCGGTGATCGGCGTTGTCAATTGCAGTCAAGTTCAGGTATCATGCACAGCGAAGCGAAACCCCAAGGGGCGATGGCGTCGCGCTTCGAATGGCGCCGCCCTTGCCCCTCGAGGTTCAGAGGTCAGCTGGGGAGGGCAGATCGCTCGCTTCGAAGGAAGGAGATGCCATAAGGGCATCTCGAGGATCCCCAACTGGAAGGAAGAGGCATGACAGAAGAAGAGAAAAAGGTGGACGGGCAGACTGCCGAGCCTGCCGCCCAGAAGAAAAAGAAGAAGTGGCCCATCGTCGTGGGCGTCGTCGTCGCTGTGCTCGTCGTGGCCGGCGCCGGCTTCTGGGTATGGCACGAGCAGCCGAGCTTCTGCAACGCCATCTGCCACACCCCGATGGACGCCTACCTGCCCACCTATGAGGCCGAGCCCGGCCAGGCCGCCACTGACGTGTGGGGCAACGAGGTCGCCAACGCCTCCGGCATGATGGCCGCTGTGCATCGCGCCGAGAACGGCACCACCTGCCTCGGTTGCCATGTTCCCACCCTGTCCGAGCAGATCGGCGAGGGCATGAGCTGGATCACCGGCAGCTACGAGGTTCTGAACACCCAGACCGGCCAGCAGGTCGTGCCCGAGAAGTCCCTGGAGGATCTCGTGGCCGCCCGCGGCATCGAGCCCGATCAGTTCTGCCTGAACGAGTCCTGCCACAACATGACTCGCGACGACCTGATCCAGGCCACCTCCGATCTGGAGCGCAACCCGCACGTGGCCCAGCACGGCGAGAACCAGTGCAGCGACTGCCACAAGGCGCATCGCGCTTCCGTGAACGCCTGCTCGCAGTGCCACAACGACGCCCCCATCCCCGAGGGCTGGATCTCCGCTGCGGACAACACCGCGCTGGAGAAGGAGCTGGACAGCCTGAACAAGGCCGCCTAAGCCAAAGCACGAATCAGTGCGCACGGGAAGGCCGCTCGATCGGGCGGCCTTCTTTTTATGTCGCGAGCGCAATAGCGAAGTTACGATTACCCAACTCCTTAAGGTTAGCCGTCGCAGCGCGAGGCGCCGAGTCTCACTATAGACAAGACGATACGGCGCCAGCGCAAGCGGCACCGCGCAGAAAGGAGTTGGAACCCATGGAACTTGAGAAATCCCAGACATGGAAGAACTTGGAGAGCGCGCTCTCCCAGGAGGCCGTGGCCTATTGCGAGTACACGTTCTACGGCCAGCAGGCCGCCAAAGACGGTTACAAGCAGATCTCCGACATCTTCAATGAGACCGCCGGCAACGAGCTGCATCACGCGAAGCTGCACTACAAGAAGATGCACGGCGGAAAGGTGCCGGGCACGCTCGATAACCTGAAGGCCGCTGCTGCCAGCGAGGATGAGGAAGTCGAGATTTACACCGGCTACGCCAAGACCGCTCGCGAGGAGGGCTTCGCCGATCTGGCCGATTTCTTCGAGGGCCTGGCCGCCATCGAGAAGAGCCATGAGAACCGCTATCAGCTGCTCATCGAGCGCATCGAGAACGACGAGGTGTTCCGCCGCAAGGAAGTGAAGGTGTGGGTGTGCACCGTCTGCGGCCACATCGAGATCGGCACCGAGCCCCCCGAGAAGTGCCCCGTCTGCGAGCACCCGCAAGGCTACTTCGAGATCAAGGCCGAGAACTTTTAGATTCCGTCGTTGCTGACGCAACAACGGGAATTCTCGACGCTGCGGCTCCGACAGCCACCTGCCCTTCGCATCCAGCGCTTTCCCTCACGGCCCCAAGGCCGCTCGGCCGCGCTTCAAGCGAATTGCAGGCACCTGTCGGAGCCTCGCTGACTTCCTTGGGCGTACCTCCGACCATCCCATTTTCGCCTTTTTAGAAAAAATTCAATACAAGGCTTGCAAGTCATCTTTCTGCGGTGTATGGTGCAACCGTCCTTTAAATGCGGTACAGAGAGGCCGACAAGGTAACCCCAATCAGCGCAGCGCCCGGAAAGCGGGAAGCAAGCGCAACGACGCAGGAAGCCTAGTCGCCAGACGGGCTTTTTCTTTTGCCCGCGAGGCGGCACGAAGCTCGCGGAAAACTCGGATGCGGGGCTTCGCGGACTCGTCTGTACGCACTGACCTTACGAAGGGAGTGTGTATGAACGACGAGAGCATGGTCAAGTCGGTCTGCATGGATGCAGACGACATCGAGCGAGCGGTGACGCGCATGGCGCACCAGATCCTCGAGGCCAACAAGGGCGCGGACAACATCGCGCTCGTGGGCATCGTCACGCGAGGCGATCTTCTCGCGAAGATGCTCGTTCACAAGATCGAGGAGATCGAGGGGGTCAAGGTTCCCCTGGGCAAGCTGGACATCAGCTTCTATCGCGACGACTTCGCGACCCATATGTCTCCCGAGGTTCATTCCACCGACATCCCGTTTAGCATCGACGGCATGACCATCGTGCTCGTGGACGATGTGCTGTACACGGGCCGCACCATCCGCGCGGCGCTCGACGCGCTCATGGACATCGGTCGCCCCGCCGCCGTGGAGCTGGCGGTCCTCGTCGACCGCGGCCACCGCGAGCTGCCCATCCGCGCCGACTTCGTGGGCAAGAACGTGCCCTCGTCCTCCAGCGAGAACGTGCGCCTGTTCTTGGAGGAAGTCGACGGCATCTCGGCCGTGGAGATTCTGGACATCGAGCCGGGCAAGCGCGCAGGCGCCGCGGCCCTGACGAAAAAGGAAGGTGAGTAGGTCCATGGCCTTCGATCACAAGCACCTCATCGACATCACGGAGTACTCCGCCGATGACATCATGACCATCCTGGAGACGGCCAAGACGTTCAAACAGGTCAACGAGCGCCGCATCAAGAAGGTGCCGACGCTGAAGGGCTTCACCGTGGTGAACATGTTCAACGAGCCCTCCACCCGCACCCGCTCCTCTTTCGAGATCGCCGAGAAGCGCCTGAGTGCCGATTCGCTGAACTTCGGCGGCTCCTCCACGGCCACGGTGAAGGGCGAGAGCCTCGTGGACACCGTGAAGACGCTGTGCTCCTACAAGATCGACTGCATCGTGGTGCGCGACCGCTGGGCCGGCGTGCCCCGCAAGATCGCCGATGTGTCCGGCGTGTCGGTCATCGACGCCGGCGACGGCAAGCACCAACATCCCACCCAGGCGCTGCTCGATCTGTACTCCATCTGGGAGGAGAAGGGCTCCTTCGACAACCTGCACGTGGGCGTCGTGGGCGACATCTCCCACTCCCGCGTGTGCGGCTCGCTTATCCCGGCGCTCAAGATCATGGGCTGCGAGGTGACGGTCATCGCGCCGCCGACGCTGCTGCCCGCGCGCCCCGACATTCTCGGCGCCGACCACGTGACGAGCAACCTCGACGAGGCGCTGCCGGAGCTGGACGTGGTGTACATGCTGCGCATCCAGCGCGAGCGCTTCGAGGGCGCGCCGTACCCGAACCTGCGCGAGTACAACCTGCTCTACGGACTCACCGAGGAGCGCGACAAGCTTCTGAAGCCCGATGCCTGCGTGTGCCACCCGGGTCCCATCAACCGCGGCGTGGAACTGGACAGCTTCATGGCCGACCACCCCAAGCGCTCCATCATCCTCGACCAAGTTTACGCCGGCGTCCTCGTGCGCATGGCCGCCCTGTACCTGCTCCTAGGAGGTAGCAACGATGGCATTGATGCTTAAGAACGCTCGTCTGATCGACCCCCAGATCGGCCTGGACGAAGTGGCCGACATCCTCATCCGCGACGGCAAGATCGTGGAGGTGGGACACGACCTCGCCATGGAGAAGGGCGTCGAGCGCGACCTCGCCGGCAAGATCGTCACCCCCGGCCTCGTGGACATGCACGTGCACTTCCGCGATCCGGGCCAGGAGCAGAAGGAGGACATCGCCTCTGGTTCCCGCGCGGCGGCCCACGGTGGTTTCACCGCGGTGTGCACCATGCCGAACACGAGCCCGGTGATCGACGACGCCGTGGCCGTGGAATACGTGAAGGCCCGCGCCGCGGCCGTGGGGAAGTGCCGCGTCGTGGTGGCCGGCGCCTGCTCCAAGGACTTGAAGGGCGAGGTGCTCTCCGACATGGGCGATATGTACGCCCACGGCGCGCCCGTGTTCACCGACGACGGCCACGGCATCCAGGACGCCGGCATGATGCGCCGCGTCATGGACTACGCCAACCAGTTCGACACCGTCGTCATGGCTCACTGCCAGGACGACTCGCTCGTGGCCGACGGCCAGGTGAACGAGGGCGTGGCGAGCACGCGCCTCGGCATGGTGGGCTGGCCGGCCGAGGGCGAGGAGCTCGAGATCGCCCGCGACATCGCGCTCTGCCGTCTGACCGGGTGCCCCTTGCACATCCAGCACATCACCACCAAGCGCGGACTCGATCTGGTGGCCGCCGCGAAGGCCGAGGGGCTGCCGGTGACCTGCGAGGTGACGCCGCACCACATGTTCCTCACTGAGGACGCCATCACCGCCGAGTACCAGACCGCGCTGAAGGTGAACCCGCCGCTGCGCACCGCCGAGGATGCCGCCGCGCTCATCGAGGGCCTCGCGAACGGCACCATCGACGCCATCGTCACCGATCACGCGCCCCACACCGATTGGGAGAAGGATCGCGAGTTCGAGCTGGCGCCCTTCGGCATGACCGGGCTTGAGACCTCGCTCTCTCTGGTGCTCACGCACCTCGTGCGCGCCGGCGTCATCGACTACGGCCGCATGGTTGAGGCCATGGCCGTCGCCCCGCGCGAGATCCTGCGCCAGGAGCCGGTGAAGATCGAGGCCGGCAGCGTGGCCGATCTCACGGTCATCGACCCCGAGGCTGCCTGGACGGTGGAAGTAGGCGACTTCTGCTCCAAGGCCAACAACTCTGGCTTCATCGGAGCCGAGCTTGTCGGCCGCGCCACCGACGTTTACGTTGGCGGCTACGCCACCATGGAGGACGGTAAGATCGTCGAGTAGCGCCTGCCGCCAAATAACGCTTCGCCTGGAAGGGGCCGTCCGCGGACGGCCCCTTCTCGTTTTACCTCTTCAAAGGGCGTTTTACAGGAGAACGTCGGCTGGGCAACAGGTGTGGGGAGAGGCTGGGGGAGGAAAGAGCTTCGCACCTAGAATGAGTTAGCGCCATTTGTGAATGTTTTCAGAAGTGCTTGCTTAAAAGTAAACCAATGATAACATTCGGCGCTCTGAGTTTGCTTAAGCTAACTTGGATGCTCAGCTTTCAGAAAGGATTTGCCCATGGCCCCGATTTCTCGCCGCACCTTCGCTGCCTTCCTCGCCGCTGCCGCCTTGACGCCCGTGCTCGGCGGCTGCTCCTCCTCCACCTCTGCCGGCTCCTCTGCGGAAGGGGAGGGTGTCGCGACGACCGATGCCGGCGCAAGCGCTGCTACGCGCACGGTGGACACCGACAAGGGGTCGGTGGAGATTCCGGCCAATCCCCAGACCATTGTGAGCGACTACTACCTCGGCGAGTTTCTGGCCGTGGACGTGAAACCGGTCATCGCGAGCCCCTATGCCTTGAACAACCCCTTCCTCGCCGGGCTGTGCGACGGCATTGAGGCGCTGAACACCACCTCGGCCGAGACCTCGCTCGAGATGATCGCCGAGAAGCAGCCGGATCTCATCGTCACCATCACCGAGGCCGACTACGACAAGTACGCCAAGATCGCGCCGACGGTCTATATCGCCGATGGCACGCGCTCCGACGAGGATCTGTTCCGCTACATCGCCGATTTGGTGGGCAAAAAGGATGCCGCCGAGGCGTACATCGCCGAGTTCAACGACAAGGTGGCCACGGTGAAGGACGAGATCGTGGGCATCGTGGGCGACCGCACTGTGTCCATCCTGGAGGTGTGGCCCCAGGAGATCTACACCATGGGCAGCCACTTCGCCCGTGGTGGCTCCATTCTTTACGATATGTGGGGGCTGAAGGCGCCCGAGGCCATCCAGGGCCCCATGGTAGAGGGCGACGAGGCCTACAAGGTAATCTCCGTGGAGGCGCTGCCCGACTACGCCGGCGACTTCATCTGCTACGGCGTGCTGGACGGCGCGGACTCGGCCTATGTGGACGACTCGCAGCTGTGGAAGAACCTGCCCGCCGTCAAGGCCGGTCGCCTCATGCCCTACGAGCAGGTGGCCTTCATGCACCGCGACCCCATCACGCTCACCAACCAGCTCGAGGCCTTCACCGACTTCTTCCGTGCCCATGCGGATGCGGCGGCCTAGCAGGGACGCTTCATGTCGCGCCTCAGGACATCGATTTTCCTGATCGGGGGAGTGATCGCGGTCGCGCTGGCCGCGGGGCTCTCCCTGTTCTTCGGCAGCACGCCCATTCAGCCCGACCAGGTGCTGGGGGCGCTCTTCTCGCCGGACATGGCGAACCAGGAGCACGTGGCCATCCTGGAGCTGCGCGGCCCCCGCACGGTGGGCTGCATCCTCGTGGGAGCGGCCTTCGCCGTGGCCGGCGCCATCATGCAGGGCGTGACCCGCAACCCCTTGGCCGACTCGGGGCTTCTCGGCATCAACGCCGGGGCCGCCTTCGCGCTGGCGCTTTGCTTGGCACTTCTGCCGGGCATGAGCTTCGCCGGGGTGGTGGGGTGCTCGTTTGTAGGCGCCGCCTTCGCCCTGGCCGTGGTCTTCGGGGCCGTGAGTTTCCGCCGGCGCAACGTGGATCCCGTTCTGCTGGTGCTGGCCGGCTGCGCCGTGGGGCTCTTCCTCACGGCGCTCGCCCAGGGCGTGGCCATCTTCTTCAACATCGGTTACTCGCTCACTTTCTGGACCGCCGGCGGCGTAGCCGGCATCCGCGCCGATACGCTAGCCATGACGGCGCCGTTCATATTGGCGGCGCTTGTGGCCTCGTGGGTGCTGGCGCGGCGCGTGACGGTGCTCTCGCTGGGCGAGGAGGCCGCCTCGGGGCTCGGCGTGAACGTGGGGAAATCCCGTACGCTGTGTCTGCTCGTGGTGCTCGTTCTGGCGGGGGCGGCCGTGGCCCTGGCCGGCCCGGTGGCCTTCGTGGGCCTCATGGTGCCGCACATGGTGCGCCGCTTCGTGGGATCGGACTACCGGGCCGTCATCCCCGCCTCCATGGTGGGCGGGGCGCTGTTCATGCTTCTGGCCGACGTGCTCGCCCGCACGCTCATGGCGCCGAGCGAAATTCCCATCGGCGTCATCTTCGCCATCGTCGGCGTGCCGTTCTTCATCTGGTGCGCGCGGAGGGAGGCGACCGGCCTTGACTGAGCGAAAGAAACGGCTGCGCACGGGCGCGGTGCTGGCGATCCTCGCCGTGTTGGCGCTTTTGGCCCTGTGGTGCGACATCAACGCCGGCTACCGCAGTATTTCCTTGGAAGAGCTGGGACAGATCCTTTCCGGCACGGCGAGCCGGAGCCTCACCTACACGCTGGTGGACTTGCGGCTGCCCCGGGTGCTCACCTCTCTTCTGGTGGGCGTGGGGCTGTCGCTTTCCGGGTGCCTTCTGCAGGGCGTCTCCCGCAACGACATGGCCGACCCGGGCGTGCTCGGCATCAATGCCGGCGCGGGGCTGCTCGTGGCCGCCTTCATCGTCTTCGTGCCCGCGGGGCTTGTTCCCTCCGCCGTGGCCCTGCCCCTGCTCGCCTTCGCGGGCTCGGCGGCGGTGGCCTTCCTCGGCTGGAGGCTGTCGGTGGTGCGCGGCGCCTCCAGCCCGCGCCGGCTGCTGCTCATCGGCGTCGCTTTGGCCACGGGACTCTCCAGCGCGACGTCGCTGCTCATGCTGCGCATGTCCGACGGCGACTACGCCTTCGTGCAGAACTGGATCGCCGGCAGCATCTGGGGCGCCAGCTGGGAGAACGTGGCCATCCTTTCCGTGGGGCTGGCGCTGCTCGCCTTCGGTGCCTTCTATGCCTCGCGTACGCTGAACGTGCTGGGGCTCGGCGAGGCGGCGGCCACGGGACTCGGCGTGAACGTGCCTCGGGCCCGTGCTGCCCTCACCGCCGTGGCCGTGGGGGCCTCGGGACTCGCTTGCGCCGTGGGCGGCGGCCTCACCTTCGTGGGGCTCGTGTGCCCGCACATGGCGCGGCGCCTCGTGGGGCCGAACTTCCGGGCGCTCGTGCCGGCGTGCGTGCTCGTGGGCGCCGTTCTCATGCTTTTGGCCGACATCATCTCGCGCACGCTGCTTGCCCCCAACGAGATTCCCGTCGGCATCGTGGCGGCGGTCATCGGCGCGCCCTATTTCCTGTACCTTTTGGCGAGATCCTAGGAGGGGTAAGCTGTGGAAGATACGTTCTGCGAGACTTGCGATCGCACTTGCGAGCGCTTTGCCGACGCGGCCCTGCGCGGCGAGGCCGTGTCGGTGGGCTACGGCGACCGCGTCATCATAGAGCCCATGGACGTGGCCGTGCCCGCAGGCGAGATCACCTCCATCATCGGGCCGAACGGCTGCGGGAAGTCCACGCTTTTGAAGGCGCTCTCGCGCACTATGCCCCTGCGCGGCGGCGCGGTGTACCTGGACGGACGCGCCATCGCCGAGATGCCCACGGCCGAGGTGGCCCGCAAGATGGCGCTGCTGCCCCAGTCGCCCCAGGCACCGGCGGGGCTCACCGTGGGCGAGCTGGTGGCGCTGGGCCGCTATCCGCACCAGAAGGGCTTCGGGCGCCTGACCGACGACGATCGGAGCATCATCGACTGGGCCCTTTCCATCACGCACTTGGACGGCCTAGTCGAGCGCCCCATCGACGCGCTTTCCGGCGGCCAGCGCCAGCGGGCCTGGATCGCCATGGCGCTCGCCCAGGACACGGGCCTCATCCTTCTGGACGAGCCCACCACCTACCTGGACATGGCCCACCAGCTGGAGGTGCTGGAGCTTCTGCAGGCACTCAACCGCGACGAGGGCAAGACCATCGCCCTTGTCATCCACGAACTGAACTTGGCCGCCCGCTTCTCCGACTGGATGATCGCCCTGAAGGCCGGCGCCATCCGCGGCGCGGGCACGCCGGCCGAGGTGATGACCCCGGCCCTCCTGCGCGAGGTCTTCGGCCTGGACGCCCTCATCGAGCCCGACCCCTGGACCGCCCGCCCCAGCCTCGTGAGCTACCGCCTGGCGGGGGAGGAGTGCTAGGTCGCCATTCGGCTGCCGTCTTCGGCCGCTTATTTTTGTGCAGATGCATACCTGACAGGGTGTCTTATGCTCAATTTCGACCTTTAACGGACGGTACCGAGAGACCGGCAAGGTGCGATGAGCGAATTTCATCTTGTGTGCTTGCGAGCGCTCCCGTGCAAGGCGGGGGCGCTTTTTTGCGCCGCCGCTGTGGAACAGGCCGCGCTTTCACGTGGGTGCGAAGGCGCAGGGATGCGCGGCGGGGCGCCGGCGAAGCACATGAGGCGAAGGCGAGCGTGTCGCGGAAAGGACGGAACCTTTGAGCAAGATTGCGGAAAAGATGCGGGCGGCAACCTCGAAGCCTGCGAGAACGCCGGCGGTGCTCGTATTGGAGGACGGCGCGGTGTTCGTCGGCACCTCCTGCGGGGCGCCCGGCGAGGCCTTCGGGGAGATCTGCTTCAACACCTCGATGGAAGGCTATCTGGAAATCGTCACCGACCCCTCCTACGCGGGGCAGATCGTGGTGCTCACCTACCCGCAGGTGGGCAACTACGGGGTGAACATCGACGACGCCCAGGCGGAGAGGCCGGCCCTGCGGGCGCTCGTGGTGCGCGACCTGTGCCCCACGCCCTCCAACTGGCGCAGCCAGGAGAGCCTCGGCGACTACCTCGTGCGCGAGGGCGTCGTGGCCATCGAGGGCGTCGACACCCGCGCGCTCGTGCGCCATATCCGCGACCATGGCGCCCAGCGGGCCGTCGTTTCCACCGAGGACACCGATGTCGCCGCGCTGCTCGCGAAGGTGCGCCAGAGCCCGTCGCTGGTGGGCGAGAACCAGGTCGTTGGCGTATCTTGCGACGGCGCCTACTCCTACGGCATCGCGGACCTGCCCGTCTCCCATAGCTTCGCCCTTTCCGCTCCCGTCGAGCCCCGCTTCAAAGTGGTCGTCTACCACTGCGGCGTGAAGCGCTCCATCCTGGACGGTCTGGTGGCCTCGGGCTGCGAGCTTACGGTGGTGCCCTGGGACACCCCCGCCGAAGAGGTGCTGGCCATGAATCCCGACGGCGTCTTCCTCTCCAACGGCCCGGGCGACCCGGAAGCGGTGGAAGAGACCTGCCGTCAGGCGGAGAAACTGCTGGGGAAGGTGCCGCTGTTCGGCATCTGCCTCGGGCATCAGATGATGGCCAAGGCCGCGGGCGCGGAGATCGACAAGTTGAAGTTCGGCCATCACGGTGGCAACCATCCGGTGCAGAACCTGCTCACGGGACGGGTAGAGGTGACGGCCCAGAACCACGGCTTCTGCCCCCGCTTCCAGAGTCTCGGCGCGCTGGTGCCCGAGCTCTCCGGAGGTGCGACCGAGCACGTGGAAGACCTGCGCGAGTGGGGCCGCAAGGGCGTCGCCCCCGTCGTGGCCAACGAGCGCTTCGGGCGCATCCGGCTGACGCACGTGAACCTCGACGACGGCACCGCCGAGGGCTTCGCCTTCCTCGACGTGCCGGCCTTCAGCGTGCAGTACCACCCGGAGGCGGCTCCCGGCCCCACCGACGCCCACTACCTGTTCACCGCCTTCGCGCGCCTCATGGAGGGCCGCGAGGATTACCTGGACATCGACATCGCGACCGACCGCCTGTCCGGTTGGAAGTTCGGAGCTGACACGGAAGGGGAGGTGGCGTAAATGCCCAAGCGCGAGGACATCAAGAGCATTCTCGTTATCGGGAGCGGCCCCATCGTCATCGGCCAGGCCTGCGAGTTCGACTACTCCGGCGCCCAGGCCTGCAAGGTGCTGCGCGAGGAGGGATACCGGGTCGTTCTCGTGAACTCGAACCCGGCCACCATCATGACCGACCCGGAGCTGGCCGACGCCACCTACGTGGAGCCCATCACGCCGGCCTTCGTGGAAAAGGTCATCGCGAAGGAGCGGCCCGATGCGTGCCTGCCCACCCTCGGCGGCCAGACGGGCCTGAACACGGCCGTGGAACTGGCCAAAGCCGGCGTGCTCGAACGCTATGGCGTGGAGCTCATCGGCTGCGATGTGGACGTCATCGAGCGCGGCGAGGACCGCAAACTCTTCAATGAGTGCATGGCCGACCTCGGCATCGAGGTTTCGCGGGCCGGCTACGCCTACTCCGTGGAAGACGCCCTGCGCATTGCCGGCGAGCTCGGGTTCCCCGTGGTGCTGCGCCCGTCGTTCACCATGGGCGGCGCCGGCGGCGGCATCGCGCGCGACGAGGACGAGCTTGTCCGCATCGTCTCCCAGGGTCTGGAGCTCTCGCCGGCCGGCGAGGTGCTGGTGGAGGAGTCCATCGAGGGCTGGAAGGAATACGAGATGGAGGTCATGCGCGATGGGGCCGGCAACGGCATCATCGTGTGCTCCATCGAGAACCTGGATCCCATGGGCGTGCACACCGGCGACTCCATCACCGTGGCCCCGGCCCAGACCTTGACCGACCTGGAATACCAGCGTATGCGCGCCGCGTCGCTCGCAGTACTCGAGCGCGTGGGCGTTGCCACGGGCGGCTCCAACGTGCAGTTCGCCGTGCACCCTGAGACGGGCCGCATGGTAATCATCGAGATGAATCCCCGCGTGTCGCGCTCCTCGGCCCTGGCCAGCAAGGCCACGGGATTTCCCATCGCGAAGGCGGCGGCGCGCCTGGCCGTGGGCTACACCTTGGACGAGATCGTGAACGACATGACCGGCACCACGCCGGCCTGCTTCGAGCCGACCATCGACTACTGCGTCGTGAAGGCCCCGCGCTTCGCCTTCGAGAAGTTCCAAGGCGCCGACGACACGCTCACGACCCGTATGAAGGCCGTGGGCGAGGTCATGGCCGTCGGCCGCACTTTCGAGGAGTCCCTCGGCAAGGCCCTGCGTTCCCTGGAGACGGGCCGCGCCGGCTTCGGGGCCGACGGGAAGGGGGAGGAGACGGCGTTGACCGATGAGGAACTCTTCGCCGCGCTTTCGCGCCCCACGGCCGAGCGCATCTTCTTGGCGGCCGAGGCCCTGCGCCGCGGCATGAGCGCGGAAGAGCTGCACGAGCGCACGGCTATCGACATGTTCTTCTGCAATCGCATGGCCGACATGGTCGCCGTGCAGGAGGCCCTGCGCGGGTGCGCCCTGGAGGATATGGACGCCGAGGCCTTCCAAATAGCGAAGCGCTACGGGCTCTCCGACGCCGAGATCGCCGTGCTCACGGGCTCCGACGAGCGCACGGTGCGCGCCTGCCGCAAGATCCTCGGCGTGCGCCCGGCCTTCAAGACCGTGGACACCTGCGCGGCGGAGTTCCCCACGAAGACCGCCTACCATTACAAGACCTACGACGCTGACGAGTCGGAGGTGGCGGAGAAGACGCGTCCGCGGGCGCTCATCCTGGGCGCCGGCCCCAACCGCATCGGCCAGGGCATTGAGTTCGACTACTGCTGCGTGCACGCCAGCTACGCGCTGGCCGACGCCGGGTACGAGACCATCATGGTGAACTGCAACCCCGAGACGGTCTCCACCGACTACGACACCTCCGACATGCTGTTCTTCGAGCCGCTCACCTACGAGGACGTCATGGATGTGGTGGACGCGACCGACCCCGACGGCGTGGTGGTCACCCTCGGTGGCCAGACGCCGCTGAAGCTGGCCCGCGCTTTGGAAGAGGCCGGAGTGCCCATCATGGGCACGAGCCCGGATGCCATCGATCTGGCCGAGGATCGCGACCGGTTCGCCGCGCTGCTCGACTCGCTCGACATCGCCTACCCGCGCTCGGCCATGGCCGCAGGGCTCAACGAGGCCCGCTCTGCTGCCCGCGAGATCGGCTACCCCCTGCTCGTGCGCCCCAGCTACGTGCTCGGCGGCCGGGGCATGGGCATCGTCTACGACGACGCGGGGCTCGCGCGCTACGTGGCCGAGGCGACCGCCGTCTCCCCGGATCATCCGGTGTATTTGGACAAGTTCCTGGAAGGCGCCGTGGAATGCGACCTGGACGCCCTGTGCGACGGCGAGGACGTGTACATCGGCGGCATCCTGGAACACATCGAGATGGCCGGCATCCACTCGGGCGACTCGGCCTGCTGCCTGCCGCCCTTCTCGCTGTCGGCGAAGGTGCAGGACGAGATGGCGAGCGTCGCCCGCAAGATCGCCCTGGCCCTGGGCGTGCGCGGCCTCGTGAACATCCAATTCGCCGTGAAGGACGGCGTCGTCTACGTCATCGAGGCCAATCCGCGGGCGAGCCGCACGGTGCCCTTCCTCTCGAAGGCCACGGGCGTGCCCTTAGCGAAGCTCGCGAGCCGCATCATGGCGGGGGAGAAGCTGGCCGCGCTGAAGCTTCCCGAGCATTTCGCGAAGCCGGGCCGCTACTTCGTGAAGGAGGCCGTCATGCCCTTCGGCCGCTTCCCGGGGGCCGATGCGCTGCTGGGGCCCGAGATGCGCTCCACCGGCGAGGTCATGGGCATCGCGGAGAGCTTCCCCGCGGCCTACATGAAGACCCAGATGGCCATCGACTACGCCGAGCCTGAGGGCGGTGTGGCCTTCATCTCCGTGAACGACCAGGACAAGCGCGCCGTGGCCTTCATTGCTCGGGAGCTCGTGCGCCTCGGCTTCTCATTGTTGGCCACCGAGGGCACCGCGGCCGTGCTGCGCGCATCGGGCGTGCCCTGCGAGGTGACGGGCAAGATCCACGAGGGGGCAAGCTCGGTGGTGGACGCCATCGCCGCTGGCGAAATCTCGCTCATGATCAACACCCCGCTCGGCGTGGCCACCCGCGACGACGGCTACGAGCTGCGCCGCGCCGCCGTCCGCCACGGCATCACCTACGCCACCACGCTGGCCGCCGCCCAGGCCCTCATAGCCGGCATGCAAGCCGCCCGCGCCGGCGAGCTGAACGTCGCCTCCTTGCAGGAGCTGTAGTTCTAAGCTTATCGGAGGAGCAGCAAAGCAAGAGGCTACTCCTCCATGCAAATCTCCTAGGATTTCTGCTCTTTGTGGCATGGCGAATTCGATAACTAATATGCCATGCGTTAGAATATCATCAAATGCATTTTTCCGCTGACGCGACAGGAGAGCCTATGACGCTTTGCAACGAGAACGCGCCCATTCTGGTGAACGAGGAGATGGGGTGCAACATCTGGCTCATGACCGTCCGCGCGCCGGAAATCGCGGCGACGGCGCGGCCGGGGCAGTTCGTGCACGTGAAAGTGCCGGGCATGGAGGCCCACATCCTGCGGCGCCCCTTCGGCGTGTACGCGGCCGATGCGGAGGCGGGCACCGTGGACATGATGTACCAGGTGCTCGGCTTCGGCTCGGAGCACATGACGCACCTTAAGGAGGGCCAGGCCGTGGAGCTGATCGGCCCCATCGGGCGGGGCTGGCAGCCGCCTGCGGGCTGCAAGCGGGCCCTCATCGTGGCCGGCGGCGTGGGAAGCGCGCCTTTGTACCCCTTGGCCGAGGAGCTGACGGCGGCGGGTGTTGCCACCGATGCCGTCCTGGGCGCCTCCACCATCGACGCGCTGGTGGCCCGCGAGCGATACGGGGTCGTGCTCGGGTGCGAGCCGGCCTGTTCCACCGACGACGGAACCTACGGCCGCGCCGGCTTCTGTACGCCGCTCGTGGAAGAGGCCCTGGCGGCGGCCGCGGCGGAGGGCGCGCCCTACGACTATGTGGCCTGCTGCGGCCCGGAGCCCCTCATGAAGATCGTGGCCGGCATGGCAAAAGCGGCCGGCGTGTTCTGCGAAGTGTCCATGGAGCGCCGCATGGCCTGCGGCGTGGGGGCGTGCCTGTCCTGCGTGGTGGATACGACGGACGGCAAGCGCCGCGCCTGCGTGGACGGCCCGGTGTTTCCTGCGAGCGAGGTGGTGTGGTAATGCAGCGCAAACCAAAAGAGACGAGCGTCAACCTGTCCGTGAACCTCGGCGGCATGGCCATGAAGAACCCGGTCACCGTGGCCTCGGGCACCTTCGGCGCCGGCATGGAGTACAACGACTTCGTGGATGTGGCGACCCTCGGCGCCGTCACCACCAAGGGCGTGTCCTTGAACGGTTGGGAGGGCAACGCGAGCCCCCGTATTGCCGAGACGGCTTCGGGCATGTTGAACTCCATCGGCCTCCAGAACCCCGGCGTCGCGCACTTGAAGGACATCGAGCTGCCGTGGCTCGCTGAGATCGGCGCCACGGCCATGGTGAACGTCTCCGGCCACAGCTTCGACGAGTACGTGGCCGTCATCGAGGCCTTGGAGGAGGCCCCCGTGGCCGCCTACGAGGTGAACATCTCGTGCCCCAATGTGGATGCCGGCGGCATGACCATGGGCTGCCACGTTCCTAGTGTCGAGAAAGTGGTGTCGCTGTGCCGTGCCGCCACGAAGCGCACGCTCATCGTGAAGCTCACGCCGAATGTCACCGACATCACCGAGATCGCGAAGGCCGCCGAGGCCGCCGGCGCCGACGGCATATCGCTCATCAACACGCTGCTCGGCATGGCCGTGGACGCCCGCACCCGCCGCCCGAAGCTGGCGCGCGTGGTGGGCGGCTACTCGGGACCGGCCGTGAAGCCCGTGGCCCTGCGCATGGTGTGGCAGGTGTCTCAGGCCGTTTCCGTGCCGGTGCTCGGCATGGGCGGCATCGCGACCGGTGAGGACGCCGTGGAGTTCATGCTGGCCGGCGCCACCGCCGTGGCCGTGGGCACGGCGAACTTCGTCAATCCCACCGCCACCGTGGATGTCATCGACGGCATCATCGACTACTGCGAATCCCAGGACGTCAAAGACGTCAACGAGCTGATAGGAGCCCTGCAATGCTAACCGCCTTCGATTCCGTTCCCGCTCGCGACCGCGTCATCGTGGCGCTCGACTGCGACGCCTGGGAGGCCATAGCCCTGGCCGACAAGCTGGAGGGGCATGCGAAGTGGCTGAAAATCGGCATGACGCTGTACTACGCGGAGGGCCCGGCCATTGTGAAGATGTTCAAGCGCCGCGGTTTCAACGTGTTTCTCGACCTGAAGTTCCATGACATCCCGCATCAGGTACAGGGCGCGGCGCGCTCGGCGGCGGCCAGCGGAGCCGACATGCTCACCATGCACACCGTGGGCGGCTCCGCCATGATGGAGGCGGGTCAGCGCGGCGCCGAGGAGGGCGCGGCGGAGTACGGCGGGGACGTGCCGGCGACCCTCGGCATCACGGTGCTCACCTCCATGAGTCCCGAGGCGCTTGCGGCCACCGGCGTCGCCCGACCCCTGCCCGAACAGGTGGCGGCTCTCGCGGCCCAGGCCAAGGAGGCGGGCATCTCCGGCGTGGTGGCCTCGCCCCAGGAGGCGGCCGCCCTGCGCGAGATCTTGGGCCCCGACGCCTTCATCGTCACCCCCGGCGTGCGCCCGGCCGGCGCCGCCCTGGGAGACCAGAGCCGCGTGGCCACGCCCGCCCAGGCCTTCGCGAACGGAGCGTCGCACATCGTGGTGGGCCGGCCCATCACCGAGGCGGACGATCCCGTGGTGGCCTTCGAGGCCATCGCCGCGGAATTGGAGTAGCTCCAAAGCGTTTTATCCCTGAATAAGGCCCGTGTATAGCCGATAATTGGGGAAAAATGCCGCATTTATTGATTCCGAGTAAATTAGGTGTTGATTCCTCATCAATGCGTGGTACTATGCCCTCAGCCCGAACTGGAAGGAGAACAGAAATGGCAATTCCCCAACTCAGCCCCGAGGCCCGCGCTGAAGCGCTTGAAAAGGCAAAGGCCGCACGCATCAAGCGGGCGGAGGTACGAGAAGAGCTGAAGACGGGCAAGCTCACCGTCGCTCAGGTTCTCGATATGCGCGACGACCCTGTCGTGGGCCGTATGAAGATTTCCACGCTCATCGAGACGCTGCCCGGGTACGGCAAGGCCAAGGCCGAGCGCATCATGAAGGAGCTGCAGATCGCCGAGAGCCGCCGCATCCGCGGTATCGGCGAGCGTCAGCGCGAGGCTCTGCTTGCGCGCCTGTCCAAGTAGAACGTCAACGTCACAAAGGAATTCATGAGACACGGAAACCTCTTCGTCGTAAGCGGTCCGTCCGGGACCGGCAAGGGAACGCTCATCGCGCGTCTTCTCGAGGAAGTGCCCGACGCTTGGTTGTCCGTCTCCGCCACCACAAGGCGCCCTCGTCCCGGTGAGGAGGAGGGCGTCAGCTATTACTTCCTCACGAAGGAGGAGTTCTTAAGCCTGGCGGAGGAGGGCGGCTTTCTGGAATGGGCCGAGTACTCCGGCAACTGCTACGGCACCCCGCGTGCCTCGGTGGAGCGCGAGATGGCGGCGGGACGCCAGGTCATCCTCGAGATCGAGGTTCAAGGGGCACTCCAGGTGCGCGAGAAGATGCCCGAGGCGCACCTCGTGTTCATCGAGCCCCCCTCGCTCGAGGAGCTGGAGCGGCGCCTGCGCGGGCGCGGCACCGAGACCGATGACGTGGTGGATATGCGCATGCGCACCGCTCTGGTGGAACTTTCCCAGAAAATGGAGTATGATTATCGGCTTGTGAACGACGATTTGGACGAGGCCACTCGCCAGCTCGTCGCTTACGTCAACGAAATCGCCGAGCAACAGTAAGAGGATATCCGCCCTATGAGCATTATCGAACCGAAGATCGACGTCCTGCTTGACCGCACCGACAACGACCGTTTTCTTCTGTGCGCGCTGGCTTCCAAGCG